>JAZNVP010000107.1:0-18628 GCA_045592865.1 Oscillospiraceae bacterium | reverse complement strand
GGTATACTTTACTGCTTTTCCGAAAGAAGCTCAGAGAATCTATGATGAAATGATTGCCTATCAAGAAGAGGAAGAAAAACGCGAAGAAGAACTAACGGATAGGATCTGCCAATACATTTGGAAAATGAAGAAAAATGAAGCCCAACAGGCTTTACTTGAACTACTCTTCGATGGGCCCGAATGGCAATTTGACAGATTTGTAAGAGAACACGATTTGGAGGATGACTATTATTAAAATACAGAAGGGAGAAAATACATGAAAGCCGTAATTTACGCTCGATATTCATCGGACAATCAGCGTGAAGAAAGTATAGACGGTCAGCTCCGTGAATGTATGGAGTTCGCCAAATACAACGAAATGACCGTTGTTAATACCTATATTGACCGCGCTCTGTCTGCAAAAACAGATAATCGTCCTGAGTTTCAGCGAATGATAAAGGACAGCTACAAGTGTAACTTTGATGTTGTGATCGTATGGAAGTTAGACCGTTTTGCACGTAACCGCTATGACTCAGCACACTATAAGGCGCTTCTCAAAAAGAACCGTGTGCGTGTGGTATCTGCCAAAGAAACCATTTCCGAAGGCGCAGAAGGCATCTTGCTGGAATCTTTACTTGAAGGCTATGCAGAATACTATTCAGTAGAACTTGCTGAAAAAGTTAAACGAGGTCTTACCGAGAATGCACTGAAAGGTGTTTGGAACGGCGGCACAGTTCCTTTCGGTTATATAGTTAACAAGCAAACTCAGAAGTTGAAGATCGACCCACTTGCAGCAGATGTTGTCCGTGAAATCTTTGATATGGCTTACGACGGCAAAACGGTCAAAGAGATTCACCGTTATTTAGAAGAAAAGAATGTTACACGTTCTAACGGAAAGCCGCTCCGCTATAATGCAGTACGCTATATTCTCTCCAATCGTACTTACATAGGCGAATACAATCATTCGGGTGTATTGATCGAAGATGGTGTTCCTGCAATCGTTGAAAAGGATCGTTTTGAAAGAGTTCAAAGTGAATTGAAGAAGAACTCCAAAGCGCCGGCACGTCATACAGCAGACGATGATTATCTTCTTACAACCAAACTGTTCTGCGGCAAATGCGGAGCAATGATGGTGGCACAGGCCGGAACAAGTCACACAGGAAAGGTGCATCGCTACTACGCTTGTGTCCGTCAGAAAAAGCATAAGTGCGACAAGAAGATGATGCACAAGGAAAAGCTTGAAAACTTTATCGTGTACAAAACGATGGAGATTTTGAAGAATGATTCTGTGATCGAAGAACTATCTGCTTTGCTTTATAACTTGCAGTACAACGAAAGCACCGTTCTTCCACAGCTGGAACAGCAGTTAAAAGAACGCGAAAAAGAGATTGAAAACATCGTAAATGTCATTCAGCAAGGCATCGCATCTCAGGCATTGGTAAAACGCCTTGGCGAACTTGAAGCATCAAAGAACGAAATCAGCGATGCCATTATCAAAGAGCAGATTCAGTCACCGACCTACACGCAGGACGAATACAGAATGGCTCTTACCAACTATCGAAAGATAGACATTACTCAGCAAGACGGCAAAAGAAAAATTATTGACACATTTATCAATGCGATTTATGTATACGATGACCATTTCAAAATTGTATATAACGGTAACAATAAAGAGGAAACAGTTAGCCTTGAAGCACTCGAAAACAGTTCAACCTTGTTTTCATCCGGTGCACCATGAAAAACGACAAGTTTCGACAGAAACTTGTCGTTTTTCAATGATATCCGTTCCTTGCGGAACGGGTGATATATCTTCGATATGATATCCACCTGCGGTGGGTGATATATGCCTGCGGCATATGAAGGAACGGATATTATACCATATTTTCACGAAGTGGAAATATATCATACGGTGCCAGCCGTATATCATATTGCGTAGCGATATATCGTTTTGTAAAGGTTCGAATTCATACGCAAAAACAGCAAAAATATCTTTTTTGTAGCCCATAGACAAAAAAATCTCGTTCTTAGGAACGATATTTTTTGTTTGTCGTATTTAAAACTAAAGGGTTATCTTGCTTATATATATGTTATTATCGCTGCCGTATTTTTCGCATCCTGCGGGTTGCATCCACTCTGCAGCCATAACGATAGCACCGTTGTCTTTATACTCGATTACGCCGAAATTTCCAAGCCTTGCTCCCTTTTCGCATACTACAACAAATTCAGTATCCTTCACAAGTCTCATATTTTCGACTTTTGCTGCTAACAGAGGCGCTCTATGACGGAACACGTGGTCGTTATTAACTCCTCGTCTTGTATAAACAAGGTAAAGTTCATCCCCGAGCTTCATCCAATGCTGTTGAGTGTTATAGTTTTGGAGAATGCTTCCGTCTTCCCATTTCCACAACTGAAGATCTGTGTAGTTTAGCCCATCTTCACTTTTAGCAACTAAACCACATTCATCATTTCTCAAAGTTAAATAATATAACCCCTTATGGAAAACGATTGATGGTTCACCTAGGCCACGTTCTATATTAACAGTTAGAGGTTTACCCATTTCAAGAATTTCAACATTTTCTCCATCAAACGAACATCTGAGAACCATAGAATAAGAGTTCTTTTCATCACCTTTATTATAATAAACAGGAATTAAAAGATCTCCATTTTCAAGTTCTATATTTTGACCGCAACCGTTACCGCACTTTTCATAGCCTTCCGGCATTTCAATGAATTTAACCTTGCCAAATTCTCTTTTCTCACTATCAAACACACTATAGAAGGTAAACCTTATTTTTCCGCAAGGATACATTGCTCCTTTTTCATACGCTGCAGTATGGCCGAAGATAATGATTTTACCACTCTTTTTATGATACATTGGTGTTGCATCGCAGCATACTATTGTCAGATCTCCCTTTTCAATCGGTAATAAGTTTTCCTGAGGCTCAAAATCGCTCCAGGTTTTCCCGTCGTCAAGACTATAAGACATCAGAATACCCGTAAACAAATCGGAACCTGCAACATTAAGATACTGAGATGTTGCCACCATAATATCGGGAGTATAACAACATCTTGCGTGAACAAGACACTTCTCTTTATCATAACCGTGTCTTATAGAATACAATTCGCATTTCATAATAATTATTCCTTTACCTATAGTTTAGTTATTCTTCCTGCGGGAAGTTTATATACTTTATCGTCCTTATTAACCCAAACGTCAGTTGCAGTTGGGTTTTCTGCGATCGTTCTGGAAAGATTAAATCTTACCGAGTTAAAGGCTTGAACGTAATCAAATATTTCTATGGTTGTTGCATACCATATATCATCGTGACCGCCTATTTTTTCAGCAAAGTTTTCAATAACGTCCCAGTTATTATCCATATCGAATTCATAACTATGGCCCATTAAATAAAACATAACACACGGATAATAGGTTCTGGGAGAGAGTTTTACAAACTCGTCTGCCAGTTCCATAAGACGTGGATTAGTATGCCTTGCTGTATTCTTGATCTGGAGCCAATCGGACGGCATATCAAAGCATTCAGTTTGATCTCCTCCCCTGGCATAAGAAATCCCGCATGATTTAAGCGCCGATAAAACCTTATCGTTATATCTTGAATTAGGATAGGCCGAACCACGAATGATTTTTCCCGTTAACTCTTCAAAAATCTCTTTATCCTTCAGATATTCAAAGGCAATATTCTCAATCGGTAAATCAATGAGAGTCTGATGTGTGTGAGTGTGGAGAGCAATCTCATGGCCATTAGGAATATAGAGCTCTTTAATCTGCTTAGCACTAAGGCGGCCCTTCCTGTTTTCTGTTGCATCGATATTAGAAATAAGACCGGAATTCAAATTAAAGGTTCCTTTTAACCCGTTTTTATTCATTATTTCAATGAGACGAAAATCTTGATAAACGCCATCATCATAGCTCATTGTGAAAACCTTTGCTTTTCCTTCCGGAAAACGCATCATAAGGCCCATAAAAATCGCTCCTTTGGTTTATTTTTGAAATAATAATCTTTAACATAAATGATAAGTTATTTTATTAATAGTGTCAATAATATCTTTAAATAATGCCATTATTTACAATGCAATTATTTCATATTTAAACAAATTAAAACCCCAACAGATCTGTTGGGGTTTTAAAAATAGATTTAGTTGAAATGCTTTACGTTATAACCGCCTAAGAATTGTTTATAAAGAAGCGCATCTTTAAGGTCGATCTTTCCGTCACCATTGATATCTGCGTTATCAGAAATAGAATCAACGTTACCGAGAATGTATTCAACTATAGTCTGAGAATCATATTCAGTTATCATCTTATCACCATCAACGTCACCGATAATATCGAGTTCTGCGTTAACGGTAACTGAAGAGTTACCAACGGTAATTTCCTCTGTTACTGCGGTATGATTGAACTTCTCAAAGGTTATTGTGTAGTCGCCTGCTTCAACGTTTACAAACTCATACGCGCCGTATGTTGTAATCGTTTCAACAACCTTACCGTCTTTAGAAAGGGTTACCGTTACCTTGTGATCAACCTCACCGTAAGAAGTAACGTTACCGCTAACAGAAACGCCACCCTCATTAACGAGAGCATAATAGCTAAAGTGAGGTGTTTTAAATACAAGGAAGCCATCCTCAAAGGTAGCATTCATATCCTGACAGATGCCGTCAGCAATATGATAGATTTTGCAAAGACTTCCATCAACGCCTTCAGGAACAGGAATTGAAACTGTTACCTCTTCTGTGGGCTGAACTGTTTCTTCTTCCTTTTCAAAGAAGATGTCAAAGATAACCGTGTTAGATTCTTTGATTTCTTCAGGAATATCAACTACTTCCTCAATAACAGTATCAACAGGTTTTTCCTCAACCTTAAGGACAGCGCCCTCTTCAATAACATCCTTAGGAACGCTTACCTCTATTTTCTGTTCATCAGAAGCATAGGTTGTGTTATCGTCGTTAACAACAATATCAAACTCTGCTGTTTTGCCCATATAGGAAACAGTTACGGTCTTACTTCCGGGTGTTGATGAATCAAATCCGGAAATCTCATAATCTGTTATCTCATATCCGTAGCCATAATTTGAAACTGCATAAACGCTAAGTCCTGCACTTCTGAACGGCTGATTAAGATCATACTGGGTTTTATTCGGAACAGAATTAACTGTAATATAATCTATATCAGGTTCGGAAACTTCAATATCGTATAACACCTTTATCTTTCCGAAAGAAATAGTAACAGTCTGCAAACCAACCTTATAAGGATCGAAGCCATAAACCATATCAGGTGTTATTTCAACGTGACAATCCTCACCGGATGCATTTCTCATCATCGCAAATGAATATTGCCAATCAAAATACTGATAACCGTAAGGAATTACAGAATCATTAATACAAAGCTCAACCAGTTCTGTATACTTGCTCCAAACAACGTTTCCATCCGCGTCAAATAAAACTCCCTCCTCGGCATAGAAGTTCGGGTTGTTAGGATCAACTGTGATACGGTCAAGCCATAAACAACCGGTAAATGCATCACTGCCTATGAATTCAAGAGAAGCAGGTAACGCTATCGAACGAAGGTTCGATTCGGTGTCAAATGCGTAGTCTGCAATAATTCGTGTTCCCTCTTTAACCTTTACATTGGTATTAGCGGGCATATTGCCTTTATAACCATAAAGAACGTTTTCGAGATAAACCACTCCGTCAGGCTGACTCTCAAGCCAAGCGGTTCCATCAAAAGCGGTTCCACTAAGCGATTCCAGAGTTTCGGGAATATCGATCTCTGCAAGATTTTCACTATAAGCGAAAGCACGATAAGTGATTACGACTACACTCTCAGGAACGGTTAACGATGTAATATCGGTTTCTGAAAATGCGTATTCGGGGATAATGCTAATATTCTTAGGAAGATCCAGATTTTTAAGAGGACAGCCCAAGAAAACATTTCCCTCCATATATAAGTCATCGTTCTCAAAGATTACTTCAGTCAAGGTTGACTCTTGGAAAGCACCGTTCCAAATTTCAATTAAAGTTTCCGGTAAAACTATAGAAGTAAGCTTAGTTCCTGCAAATGCGGAATCGCATATATACAAAATATTAGTAGGAATAATAAACGATGAGAGATTCGTGTGAGCAAAGGTGCAACTAGGAATACTCTGTAAGCCGCTTCCTATATGCGCAGTTTCCAAGGCTGACTGAGCGAACACAGACGGGCCCATATACATAACGCTGTCAGGAACGGTAACATCTTTAATCATTGTTCCTGCGAAGGCTTCTGTTTCAATAGCCTTAAGACCTTCGTTCAAGGTTAGTTCTTTAAGTTCGGAGTAATAGAACGCCTGGTAAGGAATGTAGCCTACTCCAGAAGGGATATTCACAGAAATCGGACCTGTGAAAGCAAATGAACCTTCACCTATTGCTTCAAGGCTTTCAGGCATATTAATATCCGAAAGTGCCTCACAACCATAGAATGAATAATTTGCAATACTAACAAGAGTATCAGGTAGAACTACCTTTTCAAGATTTAAGCACTCATAGAATGCGTAATATGTAATCTCTGTTACACTGTCAGAAACCGTAACCTCAGAAAGCATACTGTTTTGGAAAGCATACTCTGATATCTCTGTAACAGATTCAGGCATTACGTAGCTACCGGTCTTAGATTTATCTACAGCGTAAATTATAGTTTTGTCGGAATTATAAGTAACCCCGTCTTCAATAACAAGACCTGTGTTGCTATTACCTAAATCAACGGTAAACTTATAATCGCCCTCAAAAATTAAGGTAATATCAGTTGCTGTATCGGGCACTACAAACACGCCTGTTTTAGCGTTAGGAATCGCAACAACGGTCGTTACAGCTTTATCAAAGACTAAGCCGTCAACACTAGCATAGTTTTCGTTTTCTTCAGACACAACAATGCATTCGAGCATAGGACATCCCGAAAAAGTGCTGTTATCAAGAATAGAAATACCGGAACCAACCGTTATCTTTTTAAGATACTCAAAACCGTCGAATAATCCATCAGAAATAGACGTAACGCTATCAGGAATAATAACTTCCTCAGCATAGTAAGCCGCATCAGCTATATTAATTATTGCAACAACAGGATATCCGCCGAGTTCCGAAGGAATGGTCAATACCGCTTCGGTATCATAGCAAGAAATGATATACGCCGCATCATTCTGAACGATATACTCAAAGCCATCTTCCGTTAAGAGATCGGTAATTGTTACCTCTACATCACCCTCAATTCCGTTTATCTGCATAGAAGTCGTATAGGTATTACCGGGATACCAAATATTATCCGGATGCTGATCCATATAGTAACTCATGTTATAGCTTTGACCATCGTGCATAAACGAGTGCTGATCTGTTGTTACTTTAGAACCGTCTGAAAACTCAACGGTATAGTTAACATGTTCCCACCAGGTATAAATAGAATAATATATCCACTCGCCTGTTTCTTCGTTATAATAACCTTCATTATAACAATCTCTGCCAGCTATTAATAAGATAGGCTCTACAGTTACTTTTTTAACCAAATTCTCAATAATAGTAACCTCGACCGGAACCTCAATTCCCATTACTCCTACAGTTACGGTGTGAGTTTCGCCTACTGACCAAGGATCTTCATACGATTGCTCATACGACCAATCCATACTATAATCCTCGCCGTTATAATTAAACCAAACTCCGGTTCCTGTTATTTCCTCATCGTTTTCTAAGGTTATCCTATAAGAAATATGATTCCACCAATCATACATATAAAAATAATCTTCTACGTAATTATTGTTTTCATCATAATACCCGTAAAGCTCATTGTAGCCGTGATATTTGTCAATAACAGTAACAGGTTCAATTAGAACGTTTTTAACAGGAGAATTTAAGATCGAAACCTCAACGTCATATTCTGCATTAAACGCCCTAATCTGAACGGTATAGGTGTTGTCAGCAGTCCACCTTGTATCATAAGACTGCTGCGAAGAATAATCGAAATAATACCAAAGCTCGTTATAGTAAAACGAAGTGCCGGTTCCTTCGACTGTATCACCGTTCGACATATAAACAGTGTATTCTAGAGCATCCCACCAATAATAACAATAATACTCATTTGCATCTGCTTCGGGGTCTTCATTTCCTTCATATTCAAGCCGTCCGCCGTTATATTCGATAAGGGTTACGGGCTTAAACTCAATTCTATCAACAGGAACAGCAGTAATTGTTACATCAATGCTATACTCGTCTCCCAGCACGTTAACAAAAGCTTCATGAGTTGCGCCACCATACCAAGATGAAACGGACTGGGTATCTTCAGTATATATATTGAAAGATTTACCGTCATATTCAAAATGAGGACCTTGACCTTCAACAACGTGTCCGCCGGACATTGTTATTGTATAACTTAAATGCTCCCACCACATATAATGGTAATACATCTCGCCGGTTTCGGGGTTAGGATTAAGATAACCGCAAGTGTTTTCTCCTAATACGATAGGAGCAAATTCTATGCTTTCAATAGGAGAACTAAGAATAGATACGTTAACATTAGAAGTTGCGCCCAATAGGTTAACTTCACCTGTATAAGTTCCTCCAACAATCCACTGATTATAATAACTCTGATCATCGTTTACACGGAAATCATATAGATTGCCTTCATACTCAAAATAAGGCTCTTCTAAGTAAACCGTATCTCCGTTTTTAAGAGCAACCTCGATTCTGCCGCAATTGAACCACCAATCATAACGGAAATAGCTGGGTGAAAACTCACCGGTTTGGTTGTTAAAGTCCTGAGTATATCCACCTTCGCAATTCTGGTAAACCTCAATTGAATCAATGTTTATGCTTTCAACAGGCGATTCTATAATTGAGATTTCAACTTCGGCGGTTGCTCCTAAAGCGTCAATCGTTTCTGTGTAAGTGTTACCGATAGTCCACTGATTATAATACGACTGCTTATCGCTCGTTAATAAGCTATACTCAACGCCTTCATATTCAAAAGACGTTCCCTCTGCTATTATCTCATCACCGCCACGAGTTGTAATGATATATTTAACAAAACCTTCCCACTCATAACGGAAATAGGTGTTAATCGGATAACCGTTTTCATCGTAAGTATCATTTTCTGTGTGACCGTGATAATTTTCAATTACCTCAACAGGCCCTACAACAGTAATGCTCTCTATAGGAGATTCAACGATCGTTGTCTGAACGTCAGCAGATACACCCAAAACAGTTATGTTCTCAATATAGGTGTTCCCAACCGTCCATACGTTGTTATAACATTGCGAATCTGTGTATTCAATATCAATCCAACTGCCGTTATAATCAAAGCCGGTTCCTCCACACTGAATTGATGATTGATCTTTGAAATGTATAGTATAGTTAAGATATGATTGCCAATAATAGCCGTAATACTCTAAATCATATTGACCGGTTTCTTCATTAAATTCAGAGCAATAACTGCCGCCTGTGTTTTCATATAACACAATAGGTTCTACGGTAATACTTTCTACAGGCGATTCAATAATTGAGATTTCGACGACTGCCTTAACGCCCAATATCATAATTGATTCTGTATAAGTATTGCCGACAGACCATTCATTGTTAGGCTTTTGTGAATCAGAAAAATTTATGCTTACCTGTTCGTCATTTAAGAAAAATCCGCCTTTGCATTCGGTTGAAGTTCCGTCTTCAAATGTTACTGTGAATTCAAAATGATTCCACCAGCAGTATTTTGTTACAGGAAGATATTCCTGCAATTCATAGTCGAATTCGGTCGTTTCAAATATATACTGACCTTCAAACACAGCAAATGGTTTTGCAACAACATTGGCTACGGGCGATTTTGAAAGCATAACGTCAACGTCTCCCCAACCGCCGTCTCTGATAATAACCTCAAAACAATAAGTTTTACCTGCTTCAAGAGTATACGCGAGTTGGAAGTTATTTGCATCGCCTGAATCATCATCACTATAAATAAAATTCATTTCGGAATCAACAAGTCTTACGAAAGTATCGTAAGCACAAAAAGATTCAAAAATAAACGCATCTGTCTCATCAGGTGTGAATCTTAAAATCGTTGTCGCATTGCCTTCAACAACACTGACCGTTGTTGTCGTATCCAAGGATAACTCTTGATACGTCAGCTCAGTTGTTTCATTAGCAGAAACAAATATCCCAACGTTAGACAATGATAAAATCATTGAAAAAGCAAGAATAAATGAAACTGCTTTCCTAAACAAATGTTTCATAATACCTCTCCTTTATTTTTAATGCCCGGAACAAGTTCCCGGCATATTTTTACCAAAATAGCCTTTATCTATTGACTTGCAGGTTAGTGAAGCTATCTTACCGGTTTCTTTGCAATAAATTACTGCTTTTAAGTTGCTGTGCATTAAAAACTTGGTTTTTAGCTCCTTATTATTTGAATATATTTCTTTAACCGTATCAGAAAACAAGCTTGGCGCGTTATTTTTTACTTTTTCACTGGCTGAATGCCAAAAAGCAATGCTATGCTCTGGAGTAACACCAACAAACCAGTGATTAGTAAAGTTTTCATCTGTTCCCGTTTTACCGGCAATTTCAACCCCGTCTACACGGGCATCAAGACCTGTTCCGGTTTTAGAAACGACTCCCTGCAAAAGTTTATTCATAATGTCGGATGTTTCAGCACTGATAATCGGGTCTTTGTCCGCTTCTTTTCTTATGTAAACTTCATTACCGTTTGCATCCACGATTTTAGCAATAGCCTTAGGTTTTAAATAATAACCGCCATTTGCAAAAATCTGATAGTAACCCGCCATATCAACTGGCGAAACTCCGCTGCTTATATATCCAAGACCAACGTTTCCGATAATCTCATCCTCACCCGACGTTAGCATCGTTTGTTTTTCATAGGTTAAAGGAATTTTAAAATTCATGTTGATAAACTCGACCGATTTCTTAACCCCTACGTCCCTAATACATCTGACCGCAACCGTGTTCAAAGACTTTTTAATTGCATCGGCAACAGTCACTTTTGAATAGGAATACTTACCGTCCGAGTTTGCAGGCCAATTAACTGACTCACCTTTGTCGTTTTTTATTTTTTTATAGGGCGAATCTTCATAAACGGTAGACCAACATGCCTTTCCGCTTTCAATAGCTTGAGAATACACGCTTAACGGCTTAAATGATGAACACGGAATAGTTAGTTTAGTGGAGTAATTGAGTTCCTCATCAAATGAAGAACTATATGCAGCTAAAAGGTTCCCGTTAATATCCGTTACCGCCGCTCCTATAGACGTTCCTTTCAAAGAGTTAGCCGAACTTGCAACCGCTTCATTAACTTCACGATCATAATAAGTATAAACAGAATAACCTTCTTCCAAGAGAAGTTTTTCTGCACTTTCAGTGTCAGTTTTATTAATATCACATAATATTTCTATTGCCTCATCAAGAACGATGTCTGTGTATGCGGGATTGGCTGTATTCTCAAGATCTGAAATTTTTGATATATTAGCCAACTCATTCCCAAGGTTATCAAATATAACTAACGGAATTTTGTTTGATTTGCAAGAATTAAAGCAGCTTAAAACTACAGAAAAGGCTAAAACACAAGAAATAATTCTTTTAATAATTATCACCTCTGCTCTGCTTCTAATCGTTTAATATAGTTAAGAATCGTGTCGGGTAATTTAAGCGTTGGTTGGTCAACAATCATTGAGCCCAATGAACTTAAACGGTTTTTATTACCAGTAAGTTTACTGTAAGCAGACAAAAGCTCTCTTTCGCAAACCTGAACACTTTTTTTATCTCCCATTCGCTCGTAAACGTCAATGCCGTTGATAAGCATATAACAATATTCTTCATATTCTGTATAACCAAAAGGATTAAGCTCAAAAGCCTTGTTTTTATTCTCAATTAAAGAACCGAAATCTCCAACCGAATAAGCATACTTAGCATTAATACTGTATGGAACGTAATATAATTTATTCTGTTCCAATATCTCGTCTGCAATTTTATGTGCCTTTTTAACGTCGTATTCACTTTCAAGCATAATTATCTTATTTCGAGTGTTAAAAGGATAGAGTTTGTCTGCTAAATCGGTAATCTCGAAATGAGCTATCAAAAGCGTAACAAACATATAAATATTGATTATAGACAATAAAACTGAGGATGAAACAAACGCAGTTTTACTTGAATTTATAACACACTCTTTACCGTTCCTTTGAAGCGTTAACAGAATAAACAACATTAGCATTCCAACAAATTGAAAATTGAAATCTAATAGAGTGTGTAACACAAAAGTTCCTACAATAACCTTTGAACCGAAATCTACCGATTTGTTTATAAAATACTTTACTATGTAAGCCATAAAAGGTATAGTCGGCAAAACGCCAACGTCCAAAACAAACTGAAGAAAATCGTTATGAACATAGGCAACACTGTAAACTCCTGTTTGAACGGATCCTTGAGCGTAGTAATAACCCATATACCCCATTCCAAAGGGATATTTAAGAATAAGTTTAAAAGCATCAACGAAATAAAGAACTCTTCCAACAAAGGTGCTTTCGCTAAAATTAATGTTTAGGAAACGGTTAAGAAACGAAACGTTTCTGCCAAAAATGATTATTAATATTAAAACCACGATTAAAGAAATAAATACAGAAAAAACTACCAATCGGTTTTTCTTAGAAAAACAAAACATAATCATTATGAAATTAGAAACAAAAAACAAAACAAAAACCGTTCTTGAGCCGGTATAAAGAAGCCCGGTCAACAATACGATAAAAGTTACCGCGTTTACAGCATTAAGCTTACCATTTTTTAAAAGCAAAAGTTCACTAATTAACAAAAGAAGCGCAAAAGTATTAGGATACTGAAAAAAACCTGCAAATCTCCCAACGACCAAAAAAGGATTACTCGTAATAGGCAAAAACGAGCCTATCGACGATGCTACAACAAGAATAGCAGAAAAATATGGGAGCATTTCAACAGCTGAGGTATTTTCGTTTTGATGCAGTAAAATCAAATACAATAAAACAGGAATAAACTTCAGAAAACCGACAAATGCCATTCCTGAATCAACAGCCCAAAAACAAGTTAAACCGTAAAAAACTACTATAGCTAAAACAGAAATAAATTGCAGGTTAAAATTAATTGAAAGGTGCTTATATCTAAGTGTTCTAACCAGAAAAATTAATAGCAAAACCACCGAAATCAAGCATGAAATGTATTCATTAAAGGATCCAACCAGTATGAGAGATAAAAAAAGAATTATATCTGAAACAGATATTGTTTTCAACGACGTAAATTTCATATTCTCCCCCATACTTATATTTACTCAATATAATAATATCATAATTATTAAAATAAATCAATATAAAAAACGGCTTGTTTCCAAGCCGTTTTATAATTAATAAAGAAAGTATTTAACGTCGTAGCCTGATAAGAACTGGCGAATTAATAGAGCGTCTTTTAGATCGATTATTCCATCAAAGTTAATATCTGCCGAATTAGGAATAAAATCTTCTTTTCCTAAAAGATATGATGTGATTAAATCAGAATCTCTATAATCTAAAACACCATCAACGTTAACGTCTCCCAATAAGATATTATGCTTATAGTTTACAGTGAACGTCGCCTCTGCCCCATAGAAATTCAGAACAACGTCCTGCTGCCCGTCTTTAATAAAGTTATAGCTGAACCACGATAGATCAAACTTATCAAAAACGTCAACCTTATCAGTTGTCGTGTAGGTAACCTGAATTGAAAGACCCTTTGGTTCAAAAGACTCACCCTTGGTGTAAATAAGCTTAACTGGAAGTGTCAAAATTGTTACGTCCTTAACGACGAGAGTATCAATTTCCTGAGAAACGTAATGAGACGGATCATTTAAACAAAAACGCTTCATTAATCCTTTTTCACTTACCGTAGGCTCTTTAACAATCTGCCATTCTCCGAACTCATGAGATCCTGTATTGAACTCATTAACGGTTAAAATCTTACCGCATATTGTGCAACAAATAAACTCCTTGCCAAAGCCCATACAGCCAGATGCATAAACAGGGTAAGGTTCAGATTCCGTGCAGGTGTGGTCATAATGATAGGTAACCACCTTATCATAAGCGCCTTCACAGCTGGCACCCTTAACTTCAACCTTTACGTCAAAATGTTCTTTTCTTGTCGGAATAAATTCAACGAACTTGTCTATTGAATAATCCTTAATGAGAACCTCACAATCATTATACACTGCATAGAATCGGAAATATGTTTCTCCGAATGGACTATCATCAGCCGAAACTTCTACTCTTGCATACTTTCCAATTCCGTTGAAATCATAGCCGGTGATGTTAACATCTCCGTCGTATACCGTTTCATTAACTTTAACAGTAACCTCTTTAAAGGCCTCAGCAGAATCTGCTCCATCTGCCTTAACAGCAACAATGAAGTTATACACACCGCTACCTTCCGGTATGTAAGAAAATTCAGAAATTGGTGAGAAATCATATAGCGGCGTTATGCCTGCCCAATCTTTACAGAAGAGAGCATATTCGGTCCCCGAAAGAGTTTCTCCGCCAAACAATGCAGAAACCGATATATCAAACGGCATACCCGCCGTTACCACAACCTCCGACAAAGAGCTACCGTCAAATTCTGTTGAGATTTGCCATTCGCCGCCGGGTCTGTTGTAGTTAATCTGCTTATTAAACATACTTGTAAAATTAACGTTTCCTGGATTTTTAAAACCAATCTGAGCGTTGTAAATACCATAAGTTGTTAATGGAATTCTGCAATAGGTATCCTCTGTTTCTAGCATACTGTTAATAACGTTCCCGCCGAAATCTTTAACAAAATATGAATAATCTCCCGAACTACCGTTTGACTCGAAAAGAATCTTATCATCTTCAATCTCGATATAGCCAACGTCAAACTCTGCGAAAGTCGAAGTATCAGGAGTAAATGCAGTTAAATCTATTTTCTTTGAATAATTTTCAAAGTAGAAAGTAGCAGTATATTTTCCGGATGAAGCAAGGTTTATTCTTGCACTGGTATCAAGCTCAATCTTGTTTCCGTTATCAATACTTACGCAAACGTCATCTCCTAAAGCGCTAAAGCTAACACCATTATTTAAAAGCTCTGAAAAAGCTTGTTTATATACCGATTTTCCAGAAACAAAAAACTCATAGCTTTTACCCGAAGAGAAAACGTATGTTAAATAACGTTCAACTGTTTTAACTCGGTTTTCATAGCCCCTGATACAAATGTTTACAAAATCACCCAAAGAATTTAACAAAACGAAGCGGTTATTCTCAGTCTCTTCCAAGGGAACTAAAACGCCATCAATTTCTGCAAACACTTCGTAAGAATAAGCTGAATTAAAAACGTCAAAATCAATTACCAAACAATCGTCAGTAAAATATTCTATAGCAACACCGTCAACGGTATCCTTTAATGTTTTTTTATAAACGTATCCAGGACCGTAAACGGCATCAGAAACCTTTTCGACCGATTTAACTTTAAAATTACTGATAATAAGGTTAGACGCCGTGGAACCATCTTCGGAACCGTTAAAGACAAAACAAACCGTTTCACCCTTTAAAAGAGAAACGTTATGCTCTAAAGTATCAGTGAAAGACTCCGAAAGTGTTTCAGAACCCTTCATAATAACAACCTTAGCATTTCCCGTTATTGAATCTGCCAAGAAGGAATATTCTCCATCAAAAAGTGCAGTGAATGATATAGCATAAAGATCAGAATCATTCCTTAACTGAACCTTAACATCGTTTCCATTAAAAATTAAAGAGTTATCACTAAAATTATTAGAAGTATCACTAACAAAAATATGCTCACCATTTTGTTTTTTTAGTAAAGCCTTTTCCCAAAGCGAAGTATCATTACCGATTCCGCTAACAACGCCAAACGGAGAAATATCATAATCTTTTGTAAAGTCATTGGGCTTTACACTAATTAGGTTAGTTGAAGGATTATATTCCACCTTTTCATACTCCGGGTCTTTAATCTTAATTTCGGAAAGGTTTTCATCAAGAAGCCCTAATCCAAAGTTAAACATTAATTGATATCCATTGTTTATATATCCCGGAGCAGTAAACCCAATATGAAGAGCCTCACCTTTTTCTAATTCAACAACAGCATCAGGTAAAACCAAACCCGTTCCCTGATCGACAGATCCCGAAATAAGAACCTCTGAATCGGTATAAACACTTATAGCCCAATCACCGCTTTTTGAATAAACCGAATAAGCGGACAAATCGCTATTTAAACTTTGGGGGTAAAAATGATATTTACCGGAAACAGGCGCTCTGAAAATTACACCAACGGCGTTAGGGGTAGCAGAAGAAACTCTGAAACCCTTATATGAACTACCGGGATAGATCTCTAATAAGGTTTTCCAAAGCTGACCTGCATAATCGGAATTTCCATAGATAAATGAGCCCTCATTTTCTTTATATAACGTTTTTAAGTTTCCTTTTGTGCCATAATAGTTATTTTCATAATCAAGCATTGCATCGCTCGGAAGAACTTCGCCGCCGAGGTCTTTGATGGAGTCCCTAAGATACATAGATGGGTTCCAATTATAGATATAATTGCTGTTAACACTAACAGCATTAGAGGATCCAGCAGCATCAGAAATTAGATCAGAATTAAAATATAAATCATCTACTATTATTTCTTGATCTGTGGTTTCAAAATTGACAAGATCACTTTCTGTAAAATAGACGCAACTATCTCCAGAAGCGTCATAAGACACTTCTGAAGATAGTTTATTGTTTTCTTTAATTGAAGAACTAATACTATCGATAGATAGATCAGAAAATGTGAAAGAAAAAAATGTTGAAAATGCAAGTAATAGCGATAAAGTTCCCGCTAATACACTTATATTCTTCTTCATACTACCTCACCTTTACAGTTTTAACTGCATTAACATCATAAATACCGAATGAATTCTGATTGATTACGTCAACACGGATTTCATAATCGCCGACTATTTAGGTATCCAAACGCATGTATCAGAAACAGAATAATCCTGAATAATTTCAGTATAACTATCCGTTATGATCCAGAATCTGTAGTTACAGATGTCATATGCGTTATCAGAGTAATTAGCTGAAATAGTAACAGGAAGTCCAACAGAGTTTCCATCTGTCACCACGCCAACAGTTCCGGAAGATTTTTCACCTTCAACATCCAGATAGAACTCTTTTATGATCTCGGCAGTTACAGAATCAGATCCCTTAACAGCAACGCCTAAAACATATCTACCTGCATAAGTGGGCGTAAAACTCCAACGATTTGTTGAAGACCAATCAAGAGTTACCTTTGTTCCCTCATAGTCTTTAATATAAAAACTATATTCAACCGTTTCTGACTCTAAATCTCCTGAGAATGCGTATGTATCGGTATCTTCATAAACCGCAGGAGAAACAAGTTCAGAGTAAGAAAGCTTCATAAAAGAAGTAGTGCAGTTGCGTTTCTGAGACCAGGCAGCAGATGTTTTACCAAGAACAACATAATAAGTTTCGCCTTCATATACATCGAAAGAAACATTCAATCCTTCAGTTGCAGAAACGGGAATCGGCTCAATGATTTGATCCAGTGCACCGCTGGAAAGTTCATAAATGTAAAGATTTATTCCTGTTCCTGAAAAAACATCACTGGATAAAGTCATTTCAGTCGTTATATCTGCGGTAAACTTGAAGCCCATTCTATAAGAACCGTAATCATAAACCCAGTTTAATGAACCATCTGTTCCTGCTTTTAATGTGTGATTATCATAAGACTGAGTCGTATTGGAGAAGATGTCCATCGTGTTTGAAATTTTGCATAACGCATTACCATAAGAACCATCCAATCCGGTATAAACAGGAATTAGCTTACCGTTATATGAGAATTTCGAAGGATCCTGATAAGCCGTTGGCCAAGAAGCAGTATTATTTAAAAGTTCTTCTGCTACATCGTATTCAACCGTATTATAAACAGCTTCAGAAATCAGAATTGTGTTTATCTTCTCTTCTAAAAGAGTTAACGAGAAATTGAAAGCGATTCTGTATCCGTTATTTAAAAAACCAGGAGCGTTAAAAACAAATGAAATAACGTCACCTTTTAACAAGGCAAGGCTCTGTTCATCAAAATCTGAATAGCTTCCGGCAGCTACAACTTCCTGCTGCAACGTTTCACCGTTTAATTTAACCGTAACGTCATATTCTCCGTTGGAGGAATAAATCGAAGAATTTCCGTAAGTTCCGCCGATCGCTTCAGGAGAAAAAGAATACTTTCCTGAGCAAGGTGCAGTGAAAGTTACTGTCATATCATAAGCGCTTGAACTGGAGATCCACAGACCTTCCGAAGCGGTTGTCCCATAAAGCATAGTCTTCCATCCTTGAGCCTGATTATCAGATTTACCATAAAAATATGAAGTCCCCGCCTTGTTGTAAACAGTTTTATGGATTCCTTTTGTTCCGTAATAGTTGCTTACGAACTCAAACGGTGTATTTTCGAAGTTTGCTTCAATTCCGTTACAGGATTCCATAACGGAAAGCATCTCTTCCGAAACACTCCATTTCTTTACATAGTCAACTATCTCAGCAGACGCTGTTAACGGAAACAATGAAAGCAAAGAAGAAATCAACAATACAACAGA
>JAZNVP010000106.1:0-4160 GCA_045592865.1 Oscillospiraceae bacterium | reverse complement strand
TAACTCTGTATAACCTATATTCTGCCGAAACAGAAGGCGCTTCGCTTTCGTCAATTTCAACGTCCGAACTTACGACGGGCGGGGTGGGTTTACCGACGGGACTTGTGGTGGAAGAGGGACTGTCGGGCTCGATGGTCTTGTTATACATCGCGTCGAGAGCGGGTCCTATTATAAGGAAGGACGCCGTGAACACTGCTCCTGCGATAAGAAGACCTAAGAGAACCTTTTTGAGTCCGCTTCTTTTTCTGCGGTAACCCGTTTTATAATGTTTGATTTTATAAATCTTTTTTCGTGCCATCATAACCTCCTAAAAAGAGAGCTCGTGTCCCGAAAGACCGTAGAACGCGAGGGATAAAAGCCCGATATAGAGAAGCTTTATCGGGAGTCCTTTGAACACTCTCGGAATATTCGGGTTTTCGGAAAGCTTCGAGGAATAGGATATAAGAAGCGTTGCGAGGACAAAACCTGCAACCGAGCCTAAAACAAGCGCTATTCTCTGATAGAAAATGAGTGTCTGGCGTGAAGCCAAAAACATAGTTCCGAGAGTTATATAACTATAAACAACGCTCGGGAGAAGAGAAAGCATCTCCTCGGTTAATCCGGTTTTCTTTAAAACCGAGAAAAGCAAGACCGATACGAAATAAAGAAGTGTTACGATAACGAGATTTATAACCGGAATAATAACGTTTTTAGTGCTCTGGTGCAGGTGGAATACTATTTTTTCGGTAAAAAATGATATAACAGATGCGGGAATAAGAATAGCAAGCAGCGAGATTGCGTTAAGAAAAAGTTTGCGCCTGTCGTTCATGAACATAAAGGCTTTACTTGTGCCGAGTCCTCTTGCGAAAACGATGTTTTCAATAAGCGCAACCGTGAAGAAAAAAGAAAGGAATTCGCCAACGTAACTCATTTCTGTTTCCTCCTTTGCTTGATTTTAAGAATGAAGTAGTTTGCCAAGGCACCGAGGAAGGCTAAAATAAAGTAGCCTGAGAATGGGTAAAGTATACCCGACATCTTTCTCGGGAAGACCTTGATCGTTTCGGCGATAACACCGTAGCCGAAGAGTTCGCGGATAAAGGAAACCACTACCGCGATAACAAAGAATGAAACGATGCCGACCAAGGTTCTGCGGACAACCTCTATCGGAGTTTTTCCGACCGAGTTATGAACCGCGTTTGAGAGGATTATGGAGTTTACCATAAATATAGGGAGATAAATTCCGAAGTCTTCAAAGGCGGTGGTGTTTATTTTAAGAAGCAGAACCGATGCTAAAAGGTAGAAGAACGCCGAAGTTAAAAATATCAGCGGTATTTTCAGAAGGTCCTTTATGTTTTTATAAAGGTAGATGGAGATCAAAACGGTGGGTAGGGTTATAATCAAAAGACAGAGCGACAGCAAAAGTGCGCTCTTTAAGCGAACGCCTACAACAACGATAGGGGCGATAACAATTCCTTCTAAAAAGAGGGGGTTATCGAAGAGAAGAGAACGGAGAAAATTAGTTAGCTTTTTCAACCTTTTTAACTCCTTTCGTCTTTTTTATAAGATTTAAAACAAAGTTTATTATAACTGCACAGAGCCGTTCGGCGTATGGTGCAAGACGGTCAAAGAAGGGTATTATGAGAGAGCAGAGAAGGAGAGAAAAGCAAACGGGCTCCTCAAATCCACCCGCAATTCTGAAGAGAACCGAGAATATTCCGACCGACATGGAGAATAAGACCTTTCCCGTTTCGGTCTCGAAGTGCTTTTCGCTCTGGGGAACTAAAAATACTGCGGCGAATATCAACGCGCCTGAAAAGAGTTCGTAAAGCGAGGACACTAAAAAGAGTTCGTTAGTTCGGTTAAAGGGGAGCGAGAATATAAAGAACGAGAGAATCGTTATAACGCTCATTTTGGTGCCGCCGTTTTTGCGGGTGTAAAGGAATAGGAGAGACGCCAAGAGAACTATTATAGAGGTGGTTCCGATGGCACCCGGAACGGCGCCGAGGATCATTTCCCAAATTGAATAAATAGGTTTTCCGCCAAGCTTTAGGGTTGCTCCCGGAGAGGTGGTGAGGGTTGCAACGTCGATTTCTCCGAAGAGCGCGGGAGTGGAAAAGGGCAGAGGGTAACGGAAAATACGTCCGCTCCAGCTTATTGCGCAGAAGCAGAATGCCGCCGCGGTCTCGTTTATATGGCAGTTATCCTTGCCGCCGAAGGGGAAGAGGATAACGATCTGCGAGAAGAGTGCGCCGAAGAGCACCGTCCAGTAACTCGCGCTGGGCGGTAAGAGACAGGCAAACATTGCGCCCGAAACGACGGGGGAGATATCGTTTAAATCTATTATTTTTCCGCGGAGTTTATTGGATATCCAGGAAGATATTACCGAAACCGCTACCGAAACAAGCATAAGTGAAAGAACCCTTATGCCGTAGTAAAGAATACTGCAAAGGCTTACGGCAAAGAGACAAACAAGAATATAAATATTCTTCTTGAACTCCAATCTCTTCAGTTCATCATTCGTTACCTTCATTTTGAACTCCTTTTTGTAACATTTTGGGAAAGTTTACATCTAATGGGGTATGGGGGTGTTTGAAACGGTTTTCAGAAAACTTGATAAGGTGTTATGCGTTTATTTAACTGACAGGGAAACCTCTTCGTTTGAAATGAAAAACGAGCGGCTTCTCTTTCTTCTCCGAAAAGCGATCTTTAAAACGGGATACCTTCCCGATACCCGTTCCTTCAGGGTTGAAATTAAGAAAAACGGGAAACGGGGAACGAAGATATCCTTTTATCCCGCTTCTTATGAAAGGGTTATTCTAAAGCCCTTGGTGTTTATGTTTTCGACCCTTAACGGTTTATACGATGCTGCCGAGAAGGTTTTAGGAAAAAACTCTCTTAGAATTTTTAAAAGCGACCTTTTCTTTTGCGGCGGTTATATTCTTATAATTTATCCTATCGCGCCTTTGCCCGATACATTTTTAAAGGATATGTCTGAATTCGGTGTTTTCAGGGGCGCTTCTGAGATCAAAGCCTCCTACTATGAGGAGCACGGCGCCCTCTTGGCAAGAGGCAATGCGGTGGAAAAACTATGCCTTTAAGAGCTTTGCGGCTGCCTTTTTATCTTCCGATTTAAAGAAGAAGGAACCTGCAACGAGGATATCGGCTCCCGCTTTTTTAACCTCTTCGGCGGTCTTTTCGTTAACGCCGCCGTCAACCGAAACCAAGAGAGAGGGGTTCATTTCTTTTAGTTCGGTTATTTTGGGAAGCATAGAATGCATAAAGCTTTGTCCGCCAAAGCCGGGCTCAACCGTCATAACCAAAACTAAATCGATATCATTAATATAGGGAAGAAGCGCCGATGCGTCGGTTGCGGGTTTTACGGAGATACCGACCTTTTTGCCCTGCGCCTTTATTTCTTCTATAACCTCTTTAGGATCGTCCTCACTTTCAAGGTGGAAGGTTATATAATCGCTTCCTGCGTCCGCGAAGGCTTTTATGTATTTTTTAGGGTGAGATATCATAAGGTGGGTATCAAAGATAAGATCGGACACCTTTCTTAAGCTTTCTATAACGACCGGTCCGAAGGATATATTGGGAACAAAGTGCCCGTCCATAACGTCGAGATGTATAAACTCGGCGCCGCTTTCCTTGACTGCCGCTAACTCTTCCTTAAGGCGACTGAAATCTGCCGCTAACAGTGAGGGTGAAATTTTAACCATTTTTGATACCTCCGCATTATTATTCAGTTTAAATATACTATATTTTGAACATAAAATCAAGTGGTTAAACAAAAGAAGAGCCGAAGCTAAAGCTATCGGCTCTTTCTGTTTTCGAGATATTTTTTTCTTGTTGCCTCTCCGCCTCTGATATGGCGCTCCGAGAGATTGGTGTTGAGCACCTTTTTAACCTCTTTATAAAGGCGCGGGTTTATGTAGTAAAGCCGTTCGGAAACGTCCTTATGAACGGTCGATTTGGAAAGGCGGAACTCTTGTGCGGTTTTTCTCACCGTGGCGCCCGTTGCGGCGATATATTCGCCGAGGACCTCTGCGCGTTCTTTTTCTCTTTTCATAATATCAACTCCAAAAGTTTCTTGTTAATAATATGAAAAGGCTCGGCTAAATATGATAACGCCCCCTGCTTAATGGACTGCCCCAATTTGTGCGGACAGTACAAAAAAGCCC
>JAZNVP010000105.1:0-2148 GCA_045592865.1 Oscillospiraceae bacterium | reverse complement strand
GTAAGATAGTTCCCAGAAGAGTTAGCGGCGCTTGTTCTTTCCACCAGCGCGCTGTTACGATCGCTATTAAAAGAGCTCGTCACGCAGCATTGCTTCCTTATGTTAACGACTAATATAAGACCATACAAAAAACACTCTGCTCGCCGCAGAGTGTTTTTTTATATAGTCTATTTTTCTAGAAAATCAAATTATCTTAAAGTTTGGATTTGTCAATATTTTGTTTGGGGGTTGAGCCTGTCACCTTCTTGAAATACCTGGATACGAACTCAGCGGTCTGTCTCCAAGCGACAACGTCTATCCAATCGCTCTGATGACCCATAGGAACGGCTTCATAGCCCTCGTCTTCTATCATTTTACTTAAATTTATTACCGTCATAGGCATATATAAATATGTTATACCGCCATATCCCATAGCAGAATAGTTAGAAAAATATGTGCCCTCTTCTACACCCCTTAAAGAGCCTCTCATAACCCTGAAACCCATTGCAATAATAGATTTAGCATTAGGCATAATTTGTTTAGGGTCCATCTGAATAGGAGCTGTATGCCAACGATCTATAGAGCCGATACCAACTATATCTGCTCCCATTCTTTTAGCCGCATTTTTAATATCTTGTGAAGTTAACACAAAAATCCCTCCTTAATAGTTTCATCTAAATTATCACATATCAAAGAAAAAGCAGCAAGAAACAAAACATTGTATTTATTACACAAAACGATAAATTTATCTAAGAATTCAAGCCGCAAATTACCTAAACAGACAATTATTATAAGAAATGTTATTAAACCCGAAAGCGATCGCTTTCGGGCAGTTTTATTTTGCAAAATTTCGGTTATCCTAACAAAAAAGGAGCCGATAAATATGTGCACAGCTGTAAAGTTCTCTTCCTTTGCAGGAAGAAATCTCGACCTTGAAACAAATTTCAACCACAAAGTGCTTAATATTCAAGCCGGAACACGTCTGAACTACAAAAAAGCTGGTTCTTACGAGGGTTATTCAATGCTCGGTATAGGAATTATGCCCGACCGCTTCCCTCTTTTCTTCGATGCCGTGAACGAAAAAGGTCTATTTGGAGCCGCTCTTAATTTTCAGGGATACGCTCACTACCGCGAAGCTAAAGCAGGAAAAGTTAACCTCGCTCCCGACGAACTGATCGCTTTTATTCTTAGTCATTGCAAAAACTGCGCGGAAGCAGAGGCTTTGATTCGTGATATAAACCTTATCCCCCTTCCCTATAACGATAAGTTTTCACTTTCCTACCTTCATTTTTCTTTTTCTGACAAAGAAAAAACACTTGTGGTAGAGCCGCTTCAAAACGGACTTAATCTAACAGTAAACAGAACCGAGGTATTAACTAACAATCCCGACTTTGAAAAGATGCAGTTCTTTTTAAATAACTATGGCCATCTGTCTAACAAAAACAGAGACCCACTTTTTTCAAAAACAATTCATCAGAACTATTCTAAAGGAATCGGCGCTTTAGGACTCCCGGGTGACTACTCCTCAGTATCGCGATTTATAAGAGCAGTATTCGTGAAGGAGAATTACCCTTGCGAAGACGGTGTTATGCCGCTATTCAATATACTATCGGCAGTGAGCGTTCCGAAAGGGTCGGTGTTAACCGACAGAGACGAGCTTTTCTACACGCGCTACTCCTCTGTTTACGACCTTGAAAACCCGACACTTTATTATAGGGATGAATACGACTTTTCTTATAAAACTTTTGTTTTTAATCACTAAATAGAAATTGCTTCAGTTTGACATAAATCGCGCTTTATGGTAATATAATCTCGTAAATAAAGAAAGGGTCTGATTATATGCCATATTGCAAAAACTGCGGAAATGAAATTGATGAAAAAGCCGTTATTTGTGTAAAGTGCGGCTCAGAAGTGAAGCCGGAAAAGAAAGAAGAAGTCGGTTCAACTTTTATTTGGGGACTCATAGGATTTATGGTTCCGGTAGTAGGACTTATCCTGTGGCTATTATGGAAAGACGATTATCCGAAACGTTCAAGATCATCAGGAATTGGCGCTTTAGTTTCAACTATATTGTCTGTTGTTTTTGTTGTTCTCTATTTTGTTTTCATATTCTTTATGTTCGGTTATTCTCTGACATATATGCATTTCTGAAATTAGATAAAAAAGACG
>JAZNVP010000104.1:0-17940 GCA_045592865.1 Oscillospiraceae bacterium | reverse complement strand
AAACTGACACCATTTGAAAAACGATGTCAGTTTGTTGCTTGAAATTAAATATTAACTACCATAGGGGCTTTTTTGTACTGTCCGCACAAATTGGGGCAGTCCACAAAGTCGAATGGGGATTTTTAGTTGAATTATTTAATCATACTTGCAACTTCGTTTGCGAAATCGTCAACTCTCTTTTCAATTCCTTCGCCTTTTTCATAACGAACGAAAGAAGCGATCTTAACGTCTGCACCGAGTTCTTTTGCAGTCTTTTCAATATACTTGCCAACAGTAACGTCGCCGTCCATAACGAAATCCTGCTGAACAAGGCAGTTTTCCTTATAGAATTTACCGATCTTACCTTCAACAATTTTAGCTAAAACTGCATCGGGCTTACCAGCCATTTTAGGATCCTCTTTCATCTGAGCGATGAGGATCTCTTTTTCTTTCTCAACAACCTCTGCAGGAACAGAAGCTTCATCAAGATAAGAAGGACTCATAGCAGCAATCTGCATTGCTACGTTTTTACCCATTGTTATAAGGTCTGCATTATCTGCAGCAAGGTCAGTGTCGAAGTTAACTAAAACGCCGATCTTTCCTCCTGCATGAACATAGGCAACAACCTTTCCTTCGTAACGAACGAAACGGCGAACCTTAATGTTTTCTCTGATAGCAAGGAATAATTCCTGAACCTTAGCTTCAACTGTCTGACCGTCTTTCTCACACTTGAGAAGAGCGTCAACATCAGCAGGGTTCTGCTCTGCAACAACCTCAGCAACTTCTTTAGCAAGAGCCTTGAAGCCATCTCCGTTAGCAACGAAGTCGGTTTCACTGTTAAGCTCAACTAAAACGCCAACGCCGTTGTTTGTATATGCGCATACAGTTCCTTCTGCAGCGATACGACTAGCCTTCTTAGCCTGAGAAGCAAGACCTTTTTCTCTTAAGTAATCGGTAGCTGCTTCCATATCACCGTTTGTTTCGGTGAGAGCCTTTTTGCAGTCCATCATTCCGCAACCGGTTTTTTCTCTTAAAGCCTGAACGTCTTTAGCGGTAAAAGCCATCTTATTTTCCTCCGTATTCAAATTATTATTAAGCCTCTACAGGAGTCTCTTCTGCTTTCTTAGCAGCAGTTTTTCTTGTCTTCTTTACAGGAGCTTCTTCTTTAGCTTCCTCTGCAGGAGCCTCTTCTGCCTTCTTAGCAGCAGTTTTTCTTGTCTTCTTTACAGGTGCTTCTTCTTTAGCTTCCTCTGCAGGAGCCTCTTCTGCCTTCTTAGCAGCAGTTTTTCTTGTCTTCTTTACGGGAGCTTCTTCTTTAACTTCCTCAACGGGAGCTTCTTCTGCTACGGGAGCCTCAACAGCTTCAGCAGTTACCTGCTCACCCTGACGGCCTTCAATGATAGCGTCAGCCATAGCGCCTGCAATAAGTTTTACTGCACGGATAGCATCGTCGTTTCCGGGGATAACGTAATCGATTTCATCAGGATCGCAGTTTGTGTCAACGATAGCAACGATCGGAAGACCGAGTTTCTTTGCTTCTGCAACTGCAATTCTTTCTTTCTTGGGGTCGATGATAAACATAGCGGAAGGAATTTTCTTCATATCCTTAATTCCGCCGAGATACTTCTCAAGTTTCTCGATCTCAAGATTAAGTTTAACAACTTCTTTCTTAGGAAGAAGATCAAAGGTTCCGTCTTCCTGCATTTTACGAAGCTGAGCTAAACGGTTAATTCTTGTTTTGATTGTTTTGAAGTTGGTCAACATACCGCCGAGCCAACGAGCATTAACGTAAGGTGCACCTGCTCTGATAGCTTCCTCTTTGATAGACTCTCCGGCCTGCTTCTTTGTTCCAACAAAGAGAAGCTCACCGCCGTTTGCTGCGAGGTCACGAACAAACTCGTATGCCTCGTCGAGACACTTAGAGGTCTTCTGAAGGTCGATAATGTAGATTCCGTTTCTTTCTGTGAAAATGTAACGAGCCATTTTCGGGTTCCATCTTCTGGTCTGGTGTCCGAAATGAACGCCTGCTTCCAAAAGCTGTTTCATTGATATTACTGCCATAGTAATATTCCTCCTTTTGTTTTTTTCCTCCGCCGCGAACACCCTGAAGCCTTTCGGCACAAAACGGGTTTTGAGCGACGTGCGAAGTGTTGTCTTTGCAACCTCAATATTTTATCACACAAATATTGGAATTGCAAGTGTTTTTTAAAAAATAAAATTATAGCACAATGCTAAAATTTCTCTTGCTAAATAAATAGGAACAATAATAGGTTTCGTTTTAACGTTTAAAGCGTAACAAGATACGGAGATTTCATTACAAAAAAGTGATGCTCTGTATTGATGGAATTCGTCGGTGCAAATGACAAAGCTTTCCGACAGTTTTTCGTTTATTGCTATATCCTTTGCATTGGTTATGTTTTCCTTCGTGCTCTTAGAGTTTTCTTCTAAGTATATCCTGTTTTTATTTATTCCGAGATTTACAAGATAATTTTTCATCACCTTTGCTTCGCTGATCTCTTCGTCGTTTCCCTGTCCGCCGCAAACAATGCAATCAACGCCCGGATTTTTCTCAAGATATTCATAAGCCGCGTCCAAACGTTTTTTTAACATTCCGCTTGGTTCTTCTCCAACGACTTTAGAACCGAGTATAACGAGAGTGTAATCCCCTTTTCCAGTTACTTCTCGGGGAACGTTGAAGATAATTAATGAACAAACGGCATAAACAATAGCTGCTACTGAAATTATAATTGTTAAAATGAGCTTAATCGTTCTTCTGAACCTAAATTCAAAAAACTCAAGAAACCCAAAGTTAAACACAATTAGAACTCCAAACAAAGCTACTGCATATATACCAACGTTGCTATACGCTATTCCCTTCGGAAATAACGCATAGACCGTTATGAATAATCCTAACATTGCTATTATGATATTTACAATTCTAACCCTGCGCTTTTGCATACTCAATAATTCCTTTTGTTAATTCTTTTGATAAAAGTATTTGATGTTCTTCACTCGCAAGAGCAAGACAGGCCTTTTCATTGCTAATAAAGCCGGTTTCAAGAAGAACTGTTGGACAGGTCGGATACATTGTATCTGATATCCAGCTGAAGAAGTTACCTCTTCTCATATAAGACGCATAATCTTCGCCATATAAAGAATTCTTGTAATATCTTTGCATCGAATCTACCATAAAGTTTCCGAGTTGATACGAGAAAGGACTATAAAACCAAGTTTCAAAGCCTGTTGCAGAAGAACTCGAAGCAGTATTTTGGTGTATCACAAGATGTATCTGAGCACCAGCATCGGTTGCCTGTTTTGACCGTGCCCTGTAATCAGGCAGACTGCGAGAATTTAACGCATCACAAATTACAACCTTGGCACCTGCTTTCTCAAGTTCGACCTTTAATTTTTCTACGATAGTTTTATTCAAATCGTATTCATTATATATCTTTCCATTGATGGTTGAAATAGCACCTGGATCCCAACCGCCATGTCCTGCAGACAAAGCTATAACCGAGCCTTCAAGGCTATAACCGTATTCATTTTCGGTTTCTTTATAAGAAAGAGGAAGGTTAAACTTAATATTGAGTTTTCCGTCTCCCGAGTATGAAGAGATATACCCTGTATAGCAGTTGATATTTTTAAGCTTCAAAACAAGATGATATACGGGTATTTCTCCGTTCATACCCTTTTCCCAATGATAACTTTCAAAGAGAGGATTTTCGGGTAACGTGAAGTCTTCGACGTAGGTTGAATAATCAAAGGTGATCACAACACTTTCGGGATTAAACGAAGTTATATTGAAATCCTGATAATTAAGTTTACTATACGAAATACCGTTCGCAACAATGTTAAATGGTGCGTTCCAGTTCAGATTAAAGCTAAAGGATAGATAGGTTGATTCCGTGCTACATTCTACACCCTTAACGTTATTATCTCCCATATCCGCAACGTCGAGCATCGTTACGTCTTTAGTCTGAAATCTCTTTCCGGAACGGGTTTTTATAAAGGTATAGGTAACCGCCCCGTCTCTGATAACGAAAGGCTCACCGTCTATATAATCAAGTGTTCCGTAAGGAAGAAAAGACTGATCGGGGCACGGGAAATAATAGGTTGAACTTCCACTATAAGCAAACGGAAGATTAGGATTGCTCACCATAAGCATCTCCCCTGCTGTTTCGGGAAGCTTTGGCTTTGCTTTAACAGTTACTGTAGCCCCTGTTTTGCTACCGGAAATACCGCTATATGTTCCGTAGATACTGATAGCACCGAGAGACTGATCCTCTTCGGCGGCTTCAGGCAAGGTATAACTTCCTCTGAATACAGAATACATACCCGAGGTCGTTCCTTTGTCCTCTGTTAGTTTAATATTAACACCGTTAACGGTTGCTGTTACTGCAGATCCGCTATATGCCGTTGCGTTAATTGCCAGAACCGTTGAACCGTCGAGAACGACAGAACCGGTCGGAGAAACGTCTTTTATAACTATAACCGTTCTCGTTATGGTATAAACTATTGTTTTTCCTTTGTGTTGGAAGGTAATTTTATTTGTTCCGACCTTTAAGGGAATGTATGCCGCAAAATCTCCTTTATCATTTCTTGCGGCAGGTTGTCCGTTTATAACAACGTTAAAATTAATATCGGTAGTTCCTCTGAAGAGGACTCTATCTTCACTTGTGGTGAAGGTTCTTGACGTTGGTTCGGTTATGGTTAGCTCTTTCATTATTGCCGCTTCATCAAGATCGTCAAACATAAACTTAATGAGCGCCGTTGTGCTATTCTGCTTATTTGCGAGAAGGTAATCAAGACTGTTGAATGCAACTCCGTCATATTCGTCTCTCTCGGTAGAAGTTATAAGTTGTTTAACTATTTCAACGGGATTTAACCATTCAGAACCCGTAAATAATTTCTCATTATAAAGAAGACTGTAAAAACTGAAGCCCTTCTCCTTAGCAAGACCGTTCCAATAATTCAAGAACTTTTCATAAGGTATTGTCGAGTTATTTACTGCAAAGGGCGCCTTGACAAGAACCAGGTCGGGCATAGCGTCTTCTTGAAGTTCGGCTAATGAAAAATATCCGTCTGTTTTTGTTTCAAAGGTGTGTTTCGAACCAATATCGCTGTTAAGATTTACGGGATCACACACAAGACCTACCGCGATATACGGATTATAATTTTTAATAGCGTTCTTGCAAAGCTTTATTCTCTGTTCGGCTAAATCTGACAAGGTCCCAGCATCCGATTCTTCTACAACATTATAATAATACGAGTCTAACAGAACGGCATCTGGGGCGTATCCTTTAAAGAATTCTTTTATGTTCTCAGAATCTTTTATAGCGCTTTGAACCGAAACATCAGACAAAGTATTAAACGAGTATACCGCGAAGGAATATACGTCATTTTCTTTTAAAGCATTGTTTATAATTTTAGAAATTTCCGCATTAGGCGCATTGTAATAAATGCAGGTATTAAATCCAAGGCCTTTTATGTATGAAATTTTAGACTTCATTTGATGGGTTATGCTATACGAACTTTTTGTTAAATCAAGTTCATTAGAAACGTCAAAATAGACAGCCTTCATAAATGAAGGAAGACTTAAAACTACATCATTATTATTTGGGACCTCATCGTTATCAGATAATTCTGAATTATCTTGATCATCTTCAGCAGAACTTGACGAACCGTCAACAACATCAGTTCGATCAGCCTTTAAAAAGTCAGACACAGTAGAAACAACATCAGAAAAGGTTAAAATTCCCGTTCTGTCTAACACAAGAACAGCAGAAATGATTACCGCTATCACAACCCCGACAGCAGTATATTTAACCCAATTCATACCCTTTCCTTTTTTTGTTTTCATTTTAACCTCACAAAAGTGTTTTTAGTTGTTCCTTTTCTTTATTTATCTCTTCATCATTCTCCAAAAACAGATGGGAATATGAAAAAGCCATAAACCCGTTATATACCTTTTGATTTCTCGAAAGGCTGACCTGTCTTGAGAGCATATCTCTTGACTGAGACCAATCAAGCCTTTCTTCTTCGGTTGAATAGGTATACCTACCGCAAAGTTTATATGCCGCAAGTCCCACATAAAAATCTACAGAATCGGAAAACTTTATCTGCTGCCACTCCTCTAAAGCTTTATCGAACGGCATATAGATTTGCTTAAAACTATAATAAAGCTGAGGAGCTATATAATCGATATATCCACTCTGTTCACACCAAAGTTTAACGTCTGCATAGCATTTATTAACACAGTTAGAAATATTACCCTGCGGACTTACTCCGAATTCTACGTCTTTATTAACCTCTTTAACGGATGAATAAATTGATTTAACCATTTCACTGACCGAACTTTTCCTAAACTCATCTAAGGAAGAAAACTCAGTTTGGTTGGAAAATGCGATTTCATCAAAATAGGTTTCGGTTGTTGGATAAAAATAATCATCAATATGTATTGCATCGACATCATAGTTTTGGCAGATTTCTCTTACGCCTGAAGCTATAAAATCTCTGACCTCTTTAACCGAGGGGTTATAATACCATCTTCCCGAGCATAAAACAATATTGTTTCCCTTTTTATTTTCATCATCATACCATTCTTTAAAGGCGCAATCAAAGGAAAGGTTTTCCGCTTCCTCTTCCGAATGAGCACGTAAAGGGTTTATCCAGGCCTCAATTTTAAGACCTTGTTCGTGAGCGGTATTGACGGCTATCTTCAACGAGTCGTAGTAAATACTTCCGCCGAGTTCACTCGATACTAAAGAACTCGCAGGATAAAGTTTTGAAGAATAGATAGCATCGGAATGAGAACGAACCTGAAAGATAACGGTATTAAAACCGAAGCTTTTAATTTCAGAAAACATTGAGGTTATTTTATCCGAAAAACTTTTTTCATCAAGACCTTCCAGAGTTTTTTCGTAGTCCAGATAAGAAAACCATACGGCTCTTTTTTCATACTTTTCGGTTTTATTATACTTAACCGAATAGCTTCTGGGAAATTCAATTACGGTTTTATTAACCATATCACTTTTACTGCTACATGACGAGAATAAAAATATTATCAACGCCAAAGCTATTAAACGTTTTTTCATAAGATTCACTTCCTTACAAAAAAACATATTCATATTATAACAAATTATTCTCAAAAGTTCAACAGGTATATTTTATAAATTAGGTATGTTCGATAAAATTTCTGATCTTGGTTATTTTTAAAGAAATGACGTCACAAATATGAATTTCAATATTATTTTTCCTTGCCCTTTCGATAAGTTCACTCGAAAAAATACCGTCAAATTCTAATGCTTTTTCATAGGTTATATCCTTTATAATACAGCCGTTTGGCATTTTTACGGGCGATTCAGTAAAAAATATACACTTATCGGCTTTAACGTGATCACAAAACTCTAAAACGTGAAAGCATTTGTCTTTTTTATAGGAAATGTAATATAAATAGTTTCCGCCTTTATCTTTAATCTTTTCAAAATATGGATACTGATTAACGCTTCCAGATACAACGCTTATAGACATAAATTCACCCCTTTTAAATATTTTATACAATTGGGTGAATTTTTGTTAAACAAAATGAAAAAGTAAAACAAGGTGATGATATGATGGAAATTAAAGATAAAAAAAGGTTTCTGATAACAACGCTGTTCTACTTAACAATAATAATGTTTATAGTTGTATTTTTAAAATATTTGTTACCCGCTTTGCTTCCATTCGTAGTAGGTTTTTTTATAGCAATGCTATTAAAACCGATTTGGATATCTATTTCAAAAATAACGAAAAGTAAATTGAAGTTTGCAGGTTTCATTACCGTTCTGTCTTTTTATTTACTATTGTTCCTATTGGTATTCCTGCTTGGCAAACGGCTTTTCACCGAAGCAGTCAGCCTTCTAAGCGGACTGCCAAGTTTAATTAGAGAAATAATAATTCCGTTTATAAACAATACTGCAGAAAAAATTAATTCATTTCTTCAAAACACTCTTAAGAGCAATATAAATACCGATTATTTTTCTAATTCTGTCAGCGCTTTCACTGACAAGCTTGTTACCTTTACAGCAAATATTGTAACAAAATTAGTGAAAACCGGGCCTTCTTTGATAGTTGGAACGGTATTAACTATTATTTCCACATTTTATTTCGCATTAGATTATTATAAAATAACCTCATTTTTAACAAAATTGTTACCTAAAAATCACAGAAACAAGGTTTTTGAATTTAAAGAGATATTCGGCGATAAAATGCTTAATATGATAAAAGGCTATATGATGATTATGCTAATAACATTCGCCGAGGTATTTGTCGGACTAAGTCTTTTACGGACCAAGAATTCACTTGTTTTATCTATAATAATTGCCGCAGTCGATTTACTACCCATTTTTGGAAGCGGGACCTTTCTGATTCCTATATCAATATTAGGCTTTTTAAACGGAAGAATCTCCTATTCTGTTGGAGTTTTAATTCTTTACGCAATAATAACCGTTATCAGAGAGATAATTGAACCAAAAATAATCGGAAAAAGAATTGGTCTTCCAACGATAGTTATGCTTCTGTCCGCCTACGTTGGACTAAAACTTTTTGGATTTTCCGGTTTAATAGTTCTTCCGCTCATAATAACGGTTATAAAGGAATATTTAAGTGAAAATCACAAAACTATTTTAAATGAACAATCGTAACGCCATCTTCCCCTTCTCCATAGGTTCCTAACCTAAAGGAATCGACAGCCTTATGATGCTTTAAATAATTACCGACTGCTTTTCTGAGAACGCCTGTTCCTTTACCGTGAACTATTGTCAGTATTCCGGCGTGTCCCATAACGGCCTCGTCGATGAAAATATCGAGTTCGGGCAGCGCTTCTTCAACGTTTTTACCTCTGATATCGAGCTTCATATCTGGGTTTTTAACGGTGTCAATTTTTCTCTGCACCTTAACCGAAGTTTGTTTCTTCTCGTCCGACAGACGAATATCATCAAGATCAACCTTTGTTTTGATCGCGCCAAACTCAACGGCGACTCTGCCCTTACTGTCAGGGAGTGCAGTTACTCTTGCCTGTTTTTTAATTGAATCAATTAAAACGTAATCTCCAACGACTAATGGACGAGGCAAAATATATGTTGATTTTTTCTTTGTTTCTTCCTTTGTCAGCTGATCTATTTTCGCAGTCTGAGCGTTGATATTTCTACGCGCCTTAATGGTAAGATCGTTTATATTCTCTTTTGCCATGCTCTTTTTAATGTTTTCGAGTTCGTCGAGAAGGACCATTGCTTCGGCGGTTATTCTATCAGCCTTAATTTTAGCCTTTTCGGTGATTTTTTTGCTTTCCTCTTCAACCCTTTTATTAAATGCATCAAGGTCACCCGAAAGCTTTTCTTTAATTTTGGAAACCTCTGCTTTTTCAAGCATCAGTTCATTTTTCATTCTGTTAAGGTCGCTTCTTTTTTCTTCAAGCTCACCTAAAACGTCCTCAAACCGTCTGTTACCTGAATCGATTCTTGATTTTGCAAAATCAATTATTTCTTCTGAAATTCCAAGTCTCAAAGAAATCAGAAAGGCATTTGACTTACCCAAAGAACCAATATTCAGTTTATAAGTTGGCGAAAGAGTCTTAACATCAAATTCACAGCTTGCGTTCATAACGCCCTTGGTTTTAAGAGCGTATGCTTTAAGTTCTGCATAATGAGTAGTTACTGCAACAAGAGAGCCATTATTTCTAAGTTTTTCAACAATAGACTCAGCAAGAGCTGCGCCCTCGATTGGATCGGTTCCTGCACCCAATTCATCAAGAAGAACAAGGCTTCTTTCTCCCGCTTTGGTTAAAATCTCAGACACGTTCTTCATATGGCTCGAAAAGGTAGAGAGACTCTGCTCAATGCTTTGCTCATCGCCAATATCAGCATAGACTTCATCAAAAACACAAACAACACTACCCTCTTCACAGGGAATCATAAGTCCGCTGGAAGACATTAGTGAAAGAAGTCCAATTGTTTTAAGAGAAACCGTTTTTCCGCCTGTGTTGGGTCCTGTTATAATTAGCGAATCAAAACTGTCGCCAAGGCTTATATCTACGGGAACAACTAAAGATGGATCTATTAGAGGGTGGCGTGCCATTTTAAACAGAAGCTCTTGCTTGTCGCTTATGATAGGCACTGAAGCTTTAATTTTAGCACCATAGAAAGCCTTTGTAAAATAAAAAGCAACGTTTTTTAGGTTAAAATATGCATACTTGATTTCTTTTGCATTATCACAACACATTACCGACAATTCTTTGATAATTCTCTCTATCTCGGCTCTTTCTGCCGATTTAAGAATTTTAATTTCATTATTAGCTTCAACTACCATTGACGGCTCTATAAAAAGGGTTTGTCCCGAAGCAGAGGTATCATGAACAAGTCCTGCAACCTCTCCTCTGAATTCACTTTTGACAGGAACAACAAACCTTCCGTCTCTTGTTGTTATAATACTATCCTGCAGATACTTCTGAAATGAAGATGTTTTAACCATTTTCTCAAGCCGTGTTCTAATACCTTCATTCGCAGAAATAATTTTTCTTCTAATTCGGAGAAGTTCAGGCGACGCCCCGTCTGCTACAGTTTCTTCATTTTCAATACTATCAAAAATTTTGATTTCTAAAGTGTTGAATGGTTTTAATGCTTCAAAATATTTTGACAGAACGCCGAAATCTGAATCTATGTTCTTTTTCCAGGAATGCACCGTTTTTATATTTCTTAAGACAAAGCCTATATCCAAAAGCTCTCTGAGGTTCAAAATGCTTCCAATTTCAGCCCTTTTAAGCGTTTCCTCTATATCAAAAACATCGCTAAAGGAAGGCGCTCCAAACTTTTCGGACAAAATAAAGGCAGTCTCCGTTTTCTTCATTTCTGCTTTGACCTTATCCGGATCATTAAAGGGGCGCAGAGAAAGACACATTTCTTTAACTGTGTTGCTCGAGGCGCAGAGAGATAACCTCTCTATCACCTTATCATATTCAAGTTTAAATAGATTTTTTTCCATTTTAGTTTCCTTTAATTATCAAATTATAAAAATCAAGAGTTTTAAAACGCTCTGATGTTTGAGTTTTAATATAATCTTCCGCGGTTTCTGACAGAAGATTCATTGATGCATCGTCAATGGCAAAGTTAAACACCTTTTCGATGTTATTGAGAAGAATAAACCGCATAGCCATTAAGGCTTTGATGTTTAATTTACGGTCGCCCGATACTCTGCAGTCTTTGCAGTGAAGTTCCGCGTTTCTTGGGCTAAAATAAAACTCATCGGCTTCATAAAGCCCACATACCGAACAGGAAGTTATATTAGGCATAAGGCCAATATATTCACAAGCCTTTAATTCAAAAACAGACTTAACGAGTTTTAAACTTCTTTCCGAATTACTGATAAAATGCAAACTATTCAGAAACAACCTCAAAAAATCATTAGACTCTTCCCCTGTTGGATTTAAGACTTTAACAAGTTCTGCAAGATAAAACACGAGTGACATTTTTTCAATATCGTCGCTAACAGAGTGAAACGAATGCTTCTCTGATGCATCATTTATATAGATATTATTTTTACCCTCATTTATAACGAACTCAGAATATGTAAAAAGGCTAACGCCCGAAAGGAGTCGGCTCTTAGTGTTTCTGACCCCTCGGACGATAGCTTCAACTACGCCAATATCTTTAGTTAAAATAGTTATAACCTTATCCTTTTCACCTATCGGGCGCTCTCTTATCACTATTCCAACCGTTGTTGTCTGCATCTTCAAAATCCTCAAATTCACCAAACTCATACGTAGCTTTGGCTCTTTCCTCAAGTCTTTTACAGCGTTTATACTGCAAATAAGCTTCGGGGTCTCCCGACATAGTAAATAATTTCCAATAACTGTCGCTTCTCATAAAATCACCCCATAAATATTTCTAAAGTTATTATTAAAATCCTTTAAAAATAAATTACAGGTAATTTTATGAAATCAAAAGCCGAAAGACTTTAACAAATTTTCTTTGTTTCTCCAGTCGTTCTTAACCTTTACCCAAAGTTTAAGATTAACGTTCTCTCCGAGAAAATTCTCGATATCTGCTCTAGATTTGCTTCCTATATTCTTAAGCATCGATCCGTTTTTTCCGATAATAATTCCCTTATGGCTTTCTTTTTCGCAATATATATTAGCCTCGATATCATAAATTGGCTTATTCTCGCGCATTCTCATTTTATCTATTTCGACGCTAACGCCGTGGGGGATCTCATCTCTAATATCAACAAGAATTTTTTCTCTGATTATCTCTGCAACAACGAACTTCTCGGGCTCGGTTGAGTAATAATCCTCGGGGAAATAGAAAGGACTTTCAGGCGCATTTTCTTTCAAATACGACATTATTTCATCAGTTCCCTCTTTATTAACCGCGCTTGTATAGAAAACGTTTGCAAAATCGTATTTTCCGAGAAGCTCCGAAGCCAAGTCTATAATCTTATTTCTTTCCTTAACAGTATCAATTTTATTGATAACTAAATTAACAGGCACTTTTTTTGAAAAAGCGTCTGACAAGAGTTCTTCTTCCGCTTCTGTTATTTTATATCCCGCTTCGTAAACAAATAATATAAAATCAACGTCGCTTACCGCTTCTCCTACCGACTTTACCATATGTTCGCCGAGTTTCGTTTTGGGTTTATGAAACCCAGGAGTATCGATAAATATTAGCTGAACGTTGTCTTCAGTTAATATACCCGTAATTTTATTTCGGGTCGTCTGCGGTCTATTAGTTACGATTGATAAGCGTTCACCTATAAAGTTATTTAAAAGCGAAGATTTTCCCGCGTTTGGTTTTCCTATTATTGCAACGAACGCACATTTTGTATTAGTCACGTGTTATCCCCAATTCTGTTAAAATTTCCTGTTCTTTTTCTCTCATTATTGTTTCTTCAAGGCCGCCATTTTCATGGTCGTAACCCAAAAGATGAAGCATAGAATGAACGGTCAAGAATGCTATTTCTCTTGTTTCGGAATGCCCGTAAAGACTCGCCTGTTCTTTTGATTTTTCAAGAGATATAACAACGTCACCGAGTATTTTATAGTTGTTTTCGGGATTTTCGTCATATTGCCCGTTCTCTCCTAACGGAAAAGAAAGAACGTCGGTAGGAACATCTTTATTTCTATACTGATTATTTAGAATTTTAATTTCCTTGTTATCTATAAAGCTAACGCTTACTTCAGCATTATACGGAAAGTTTTCATACACAAGCGTTGCCAAGCAGCACTTTCTGATTACCTTTCTGATATTTGGCGGAAGAGAAGTTTTATTCTGCATATTCTTGATGTCAACTTTAGCTTTAATCATTTTTATTCCTTTCCTCTATTTCGCGCTCATATCTTGCATATGCTTTAACTATTTTTTGAACTAAATGGTGACGGACAACGTCGCTATCGTTAAGATGAGAGATACCAATTCCTTCTATATTCTTAAGCACCCTTTCGGCTTCTAATAAACCTGATTTTTTAAACGAAGGAAGATCTATCTGAGTTCTGTCGCCCGTAATTACGACCTTAGAATTAAAGCCCATACGGGTTAAAAACATCTTCATTTGTTCTCTTGTTGTGTTCTGCGCCTCATCAAGAATTATAAAGGAATCATCTAAGGTTCTTCCTCTCATATACGCAAGAGGAGCAACTTCGATAGCACCTTTTTCCTGATTTCTAAGAAACGCTTCTTGACCGAACATCTCCATTAAAGCGTCGTATAAAGGTCTAAGATAAGGATCGACCTTGTTCTGTAGATCTCCGGGTAGAAAACCAAGTTTTTCACCCGCTTCAACCGCAGGACGAGTCAAGATTATTCTGCTTACCTCGTGGTTTCTGAAAGCCTTAACCGCTAAAGCTACTGCAAGATAGGTTTTTCCCGTTCCTGCAGGACCGATAGCGATAGTAACCGTATTATTTTTGATGGTTTCAACGTATTTCTTCTGACCGATCGTTTTCGATTTGATCGGCTTACCTCTTGCAGTCAAAAGAATACAGTCTCCCGTCATATGATCAATTCCCGAAAGATTTCCCTCTTTCGCAAGAGATACCACGTATCTTATTGTGTGGTCGGTTAATTTTTCGCCTTTATTCATAAGCGTTATTAGAGCTTTTAAGCATTCTGCAGCGGCAAACGAGTTTTCTTCATCACCGATAATTTTAATCTCGCCGTCTCTGTTTAAAATCTTAACGTCCCACTCTTTTTCAACAAGACTTATATTCTCATCAAGATTACCGAACAGCTGAAATAACTGTTCTATTTCATTAATTTCAACAATCCGTTCTATTTTAAAGCACCTCTTACATTTCTTTGATTTGAGTATATCATACTTTATTCGATTTGTGTAGAGTTTTTTTGAATTTCCAGTTCAAAAGCGACATATTTTGCAATATTTTCATTAGTTTTTAATTCTACCTCATAACAAAAATAACCTTCTTCATTATAAGTGTTTATTTCTTCGTTCAATATTTCAATTTTGTCCTCGATTTCCGTTAACTCAGATTCATACATTTCTTTGCATTTTTCGTTGAGTTCTTCATCTGTATATTGAACTGATTCTAATATTAGCTCATTCATTCTAATTTCAGTATATCTGATTGGCAGCGTTACACCGAAAGCATTAAGTTCTTTATTCTCTACTTCATAATCATAGTTTCCTTTATCAAAGAAATGCAAATGAAGAGGTATGTTTATTCCGAATATAGTAAGGTAACGTTTTATCTTTACCTCTCCCGTTCGTTTTGGAACCTCTTCTCTAATCGGTAATTTGAATATATATAAAGTTTCGGTTTCTGCATAAATTTCTGCATCAGAATTTACTGCAATTAGTCTTCCGAAATAGTCTTCTTTTGTTCCGCTGACTAAAAGTTCCCCTTCAAATACGTTGTCACCCACTTCAACAAGAGAAAAACCGTCGTAGACCTCCATATATTTAATTTTACCGTTTTTAGAGGCTATAATATTTCCATAGGTTTCGGGTTTATCAACGTCGGGAAGCTCATCGATTAGTTTAATTTCGACAATTGCTCTGCACCCAACTACGTTAATAGAAATAAAAGAAATCTCGGGATACGAGGATAAAATTTTATTTCCAATTATTCTGTTATCTATCGATGAAATTACCGCCCCCGGTTTAACTCCGTAATTACTTAAGGAGTTTATAATTTCACTATTAATTTTATCATTGCTGCCCAAAACATCTACAGTCCATACAAAGCGGGTAATAACGAACAGAAAAAGAAGCATTAAAACAAAGCCAATATAAACACCTAAGCGTTTTTTGTTTCTGTTTATAATGAACGGAACACCAGTTTTATGAACAATTCGTCTTTTTGCTCCAAATTTTCTTAATAATGGCGTTATTTTTTTAAAAGTTGCAATTGAAGTCGTGGCAAGTATTTTTCCTTTACACTGTTTTACGTTATAGAACTTACCTATGTATGATGCTGTCTTAAGGAATTCACCATAATCTGCTACCAAAACCTCAAATTCTACGTATCCTCTTATAAATCTTAAGAGTTTAACAAGCATAATGCACCTCAATTATATAAGAATGTCACCGAAAAGATCTTGCCGCTAACCACTGCATCCCCATCTGTGAATTCACTGATTGTTAATGCATCGCCAACTATTTTTACCATATAATTCTTGAGTTTAAAAAGAATAAACTCCTCCGTATAATCAAGGACTGATTTAACGCTGTCTATTCTAATGATTTCTGCGTTATTTATTTCTAACGTTTGCTCAACTGATTGTTGTTTCATTATATTTCCCCTCATAATTTAGTTATTATAAAATATATTTATATAAACATAAATTAATGAGTAAAGTGATGATTTTTACAATGATTAAGACTTTGTTTAGAAACGCTTCAACAACTATATTCGGAGTTATAATAATAACGGTATTTTCCTTTGTTCTGGCCAACTCAAAAATATGCTCTATTGCTGTTGTTAATGGAATAGAATTGATTTTTGGTTTTTTAATTCCTTCTCTATATTTTCAAATAATTATTTCAAAGATTATTTACGAAAGCGAAATTTTAAGAAGACTACCGTTCATTTCACCTAAAGTTGAAATAATTCTGCTGGGATTTTTGGGTGGATATACAGTTGCATCTTTGTTAACGTCAGAAGCTCTAAAAGAAGGTTCTATAACTATAGAGGAGTCTAACGCTTTGGGCTACTCAGTTTTATGCGGGGGACCTTCGCTTATAATCGGCGGAGTTGGATCAAAACTATTACAAAGCGCCTCACTAGGCCTTATTATTTATATTTCTTCCGTTTTGTCACAGACACTCTTTTATATAATAATAAGCAAGCCATCAAAGACGAAGATAATTACTCCCAGAAACATTGATTTATCCAATGCTTTGGTTTCATCAGTTAACAGCGCAACTATGGCTATTATTAAGCTCTCGGGATTTGTTCTATTATTCTCTTCAATCTCCTATATAATATCCAATTTATTTAGCACTGATATCTCGATTTTAGGAGTAGATTTGCAAAGAATTATTTCGTATTTTTTTGAAAGCACCTTTGCTTTGGCAGACATTGTTACTACTCGTTCAAAACTTGCTCTATACCTATTAGTTTTCTTTTTAAATTTTGGCGGATTAAGTTTAATATTTCAGATAAAATCAAACCTTAAAGATTTATCTCTTACTAAACTAATATTTAGCAAAGTTATCATTGGTTTGTTATCAGTATTAATTTGCTATATACTTTTAAAACTATTTCCGATTACGCACACTACTTCCCTGGCATTTACTGAAATCAGCGTTTTCTACTCAAACGCTCCTGCATCAGTATTTCTATTAATGTTTTCATGTTACGTTCTATTTACTTCTCAAAAGAAAAAATTACCACAAATATTATGACATTACTAACAAACAATATATTTGCAAACGCGAGAAATATTTAAAGTAAGGAGTGTCAAAGTAATGGCTAAATCGAACAAGATCGTTGTTCCTCAGGCAAGAGAAGCATTAGATAAGTTCAAGATGGAAGCAGCAAGTGAAGTTGGCGTTAACCTTAAAAACGGTTACAACGGAAACTTGACTTCCAGAGAAGCTGGCAGCGTTGGCGGTCAGATGGTTAAGAAAATGATCAAAGCTTACGAAGAGTCTGTTAAATAACAATAAAAAGATATAAAAAAATGCACCCAAATGGGTGCATTTTTTTATTATTTCTTAACCTTTATCCACTCTTGCTGCATATAATCATAAAGATCTTTAGGCATATTTGAAAAATAGAAGCATCTCTCATAGACGCTGTTATCAGGATAAACTATTTTGTTATCCATCATATCTTTATCGATAAGTTCATATGAACCGGTGTTACACGATGTATAGCAAACAAATTCAGCATTGGCAGCAGAAATTTCAGGCTCTAAAAGGAAGTTTATAAATAGTTCTGCGCCTTCCTTATTCTTTGCAGTTTTGGGAATAACGATACTGTCGACAAACATATTCGAGCCCTCGTCGGGAACAACGAAATCCAGATTATCGTTATTCATCATCATTGAATATGCATCACCAGCATAATAAACACCAAGAGCGCACTGTTCATTTTCCATAATGGTGAAAACCTGATCCATTCCGTGAGTGCTGACGACCTCTTTTTGTTTTTTCAGTAGCGCACTAGCCTCGTCTATCTCTGCTTTCGTGCAATTATTAGGATCATACCCCAGTTTTGTTAGAGCGATAGCATACGCATCCCTCGAATTATCTATCATAAAAATACTATCTTTATACTTTTCATCCCAAAGTATATCCCAACTTGTAACCGGTTCGTTAACCATTGTTTTATTATAGATAATTCCGAGTGTTCCGGCAAAGTAAGGAACACTATATTCATTGTTCGGATCGAAATCAAGATTCTTATACTTTTCATCAATATGCTTATAGTTAGGAATATTATCAAAATTAATCTTTTGAACCATATCC
>JAZNVP010000103.1:0-9620 GCA_045592865.1 Oscillospiraceae bacterium | reverse complement strand
CAAAGTGGTATAATGTCTACAATTCACGCTTATACTGGTGACCAAATGATTTTAGATGGTCCACACAGAAAGGGTGACTTTAGACGTGCAAGAGCAGGTGCTGCTAATATAGTTCCTAACTCAACAGGTGCTGCTAAGGCTATTGGACTTGTTATTCCTGAATTAAATGGAAAACTTATTGGATCTGCTCAAAGAGTTCCAGTTCCAACAGGTTCTACAACAATTCTTACAGCTGTTGTTAGAGGAAATGATATAACACCTGAAGCAATTAATGCTGCTATGAAAGCTGCTTCTTCTGATTCCTTTGGTTATACTGAAGAACCCCTCGTTTCTCCCGACCTTATCGGTATTACCTACGGTTCTTTATTTGATGCTACTCAGACCATGGTTACTAAGATCGACGATGACACATATCAGGTTCAGGTTGTTGCTTGGTATGACAACGAAAACTCTTACACAAGCCAGATGGTTAGAACTATCAAATACTTCGCAGAACTCAACTAAGCTTGGTTTTAAAAGCGCCGAACGAAAGTTCGGCGCTTTTCTTTTGCAATAATTAAAGCCGCCAAACTAATGGCGGGTTTAATTATTTATTTTCTGCTTTCATTTGCTTATTTTTCTTAAGTGCATTCATACCCTTTGATCTACTGAAATCCTTCCTCTCGTTTGAGGGAAGATAGTTTTCAAAAATGACCGTTTTAAACACCGTTTCGGAACTCTTCTCCTCTTCCTCACTCCTTACAGTCCAGGCAAATGCAGGAACTCGGCAGAGCTTATAGATTATATAAAGAGAGGTGTTATAAAGGTTATGATGGACCGAAACAAAGTCGGGCTTATGGTAGCAGTTAAACATAAAGTTCTCGAGAAGAATACCTTTTATGCCAGAACCCTTTCCTCTTTCAGAAACAAGGATGCCTCTTATCATTTCGTCGGCATTTTTGGCTATATAGTTCACGGCGTAGGGGCTGAACGACTGAACCGCGAATTTACCTTTATACTCACGGAGAACCGGAATGAGCGCTTTAGACACCGCTATTTCCTTACCCGTTTCCTTTATTTCAACAAGGAGTTCCGTTCTTCCTGCCACGAGTTTGAGAACCTCGGACAAGAGAGGAATCTTATAATCGGTATTTAAAAGGCGGAAGTTAAGAAGCTCTTCATATGTGCATTCGGACACCTTTTTATCGACTCCGCACATTCTTTTCAGATCATCATCGTGGAAAACGACGAGTTCTCCGCGTTTTGTGAGGCGGACGTCAAGTTCAATTCCATAGCCTTTTTCGATTGCCGCTTCAAATGCACCTACGGAGTTTTCGGGAAGGGCTTCACTATGAAGTCCTCTGTGGGCATATTTAATTGTTGCAAATTCGGTTGCTCTATCCCTTCTGTCAGTATTGGGGATTACTGCCCAGATATAGAGAAGCAGACAAAGAAACAGAATTAAAAATAACATTCCAAGCATAGTTTAATTCTTTCTCCAAACCATTTTATTGACGATAGCAGTATAACTCTGGATAAGTTTTACAACCTTTGTTGAAACGTTCTCGTCAACGTAGTTAGGAACAGGTATTCCGAGATCTCCGTTTAGGTTCATTGAAACAGCGGTATCGACTGCCTGAAGGACCCCCTCTTCGCTGATAGAACCGAGGATAAAGTTGCCCTTATCTAACGCCTCGGGGCGCTCGGTTGAGGTTCTTATACAAACTGCGGGGAAACTTCTGAAATATGCAGATTCCTCGGGAAGCGTTCCGCTATCCGAAACAACGCAGAATGCGGAAAGCTGGAGTCTGTTATAATCGGAGAACGAGAAGGGCTTGAGGCTGCGAACGAGAGGATGGAACTTGAAGTCACGCTTTTCGATAAACTTAGCACTTCTCGGATGGGTTGAATAAATAATAGGCATATTATACTTCTCTGCCATTGCGTTAACTGCGTTCATAAGTTCAAAGAAGTTTTTCTCGGTATCTATATTCTCTTCCCTATGCGCAGAAAGAAGGATATATTTTCCCTCTTCGAGACCTAATTCCTCAAGCACCTTACTGTTCTTGATTTTTTCGATATTGGCACTCAGGACCTCTGCCATGGGAGAGCCTGTAACGTAAGTTCTTTCCTTTGCGGTTCCCTCAGAATTAAGGTATCTTCTTGCGTGTTCACTATAGCAAAGATTTACGTCTGCTATGTGGTCAACAATTCTACGGTTGGTTTCTTGGGGAAGGTTTTCATCGAAGCAACGGATACCCGCTTCCATATGGAAAATCGGAATCTTTAGTCTTTTTGCGCTTATTGCGGAAAGGGCGGAGTTAGTGTCTCCTAAAATAAGAAGCGCATCGGGTTTTACTTCGCACATAAGCTTATAGCTTTTTGAAATTATATTTCCTATAGTCTCGCCAAGGTCCTCGCCGACCGCAGAGAGATAATAATCAGGACTGCGAAGTCCAAGATCCTCAAAAAAGATTTCATTTAGGGTATAATCATAGTTCTGACCTGTGTGGACTAATATCTGGTCGAAATACTTGTCGCACTTTTTAATGACTTCGGAAAGCCTTATTATTTCAGGTCTTGTTCCTATAACAGTCATAAGTTTTAGCTTTGCCATCTTTTTACACCTCTTCGTAGAACGTATCGGGTCTCTCGGGGTTGAAACACTCATTGCACCACATAAACGTTATCATATCCTCATCTTCCGAGAGGTTTACGATGCTATGCGTGTAACCCGTGGGGATATCGACTACCGTTATCTCATCGCCGCAGACGTAATATTCGATAATATCGGTCTCATCTGGCTTTCTGAATCTTATAACGCCTCTACCCTTAACGACGACGAACTTTTCGTTCTTGGTATTATGCCAATGGTTACCTTTGGTGATACCGGGCTTGGAGATGTTAACAGAAAACTGACCCGACGTTTTTGTTCTTAATATCTCGGTGAATGAACCTCTGTTATCACTATGCATAACAAGTGGATATGAAAACTTATCTTTGGGAAGATAACTGAGATAGGTTGCATAAAGTTTGGACTCAAATCCGTCAGACGTGTTGATAACAGAAAGATTTTCACGGCTTTCTTTAAAACTATAGATAAGGTCTACTATTTCTCCTAACGATTTTTTATATGTGACGGGAACGTAGCAATAATCAGAAAGTCTTGTTTCTTTGCCATCGAGAGCGGAAAGCATCTCTTCACAGAGATCGTCTATATAAAGAAGTTCCAACACGGTTTCTCTGCTATTTACGGTTATCGGAAGGTCACACGCTATATTGTTGCAGAAGGTTGCGACCGCAGAGTTATAGTTCGGTCGGCACCATTTTCCGAAAACGTTGGGAAATCTATAAACGAGAGCCTTTGCCCCTGTTTCGCGAGAATACGCAAAAAGTTTTTCCTCTGCTTCTCTTTTGCTCTCACCGTAAGGATTATCCCTGTCCGCCTGAGTAGAAGAAGAAAGCATTACGGGACACAAGTTTCCGTGTTCTTTAAGGATATCGAGAACCTTTGAAAGAAAATCACTGTTTCCTGTCTTAAATTCGCTTACCTCTTTCGGACGGTTTACCCCTGCAAGATTAAATACGAACTCGCAGTTTTTAAGGTGGCCTCTGAGTTCTTCCTCGGAGTTGTCTATATCATATTTTAAAACCTCGTGACCTGCTAAAAAAAGATTTGCACACAGGTTTTTACCGATAAATCCGTTAGCGCCTGTTACCAATACCTTCATTATTCAATCCCCATCGCTTTTAATTCTTCTCTTATATACTCGAGGCTTAGGAGCTTTTCTTTTACCTCTTCAACCGACAAAAGTTCGGTGTTGCTTGAATTAAACTCGGAAAGCTTTACTCTCTCCTTATCACCCGAGGTGAAATATTTATCGTAGTTAAGGTCTCTGTTATCGGCGGGAACTCTATAAAAGTCGCCCATATCAACGGCGTTTGCACACTCCTCGTTTGTGAGAAGGGTCTCATACATTTTCTCACCGTGGCGGATGCCGATTATCTTGATCTCATTATCTGCTTTAAAGAGTTGCTTTACGGCTTCTGCCAACACCTCTATCGTGCAGGCAGGGGCTTTCTGAACAAGGATATCTCCGCTCTTTGCGTTCTCGAAAGCAAAGAGGACAAGGTCTACTGCCTCTTCCAAGGACATTATAAATCTAGTCATTTTGGGTTCGGTTACGGTGAGAGGTTTTCCCTCTTTTATCTGCTCGATAAATAGCGGAATTACGCTTCCTCTTGAACACATAACGTTACCGTATCTCGTGCAACAGATAAGGGTTTTGTCGGGGTCGACCGTTCTTGCTTTTGAAACGGCAACCTTTTCCATCATTGCCTTAGAAGTTCCCATTGCGTTAACGGGGTATGCCGCTTTATCGGTTGAGAGGCATATTACCTTTTTAACACCCTCTTCAACTGCCGCAGTTAAAACGTTGTTGGTTCCAAGGACGTTGGTTTTAACCGCTTCAACGGGGAAAAACTCGCAGGAAGGAACCTGCTTGAGTGCAGCGGCGTGGAAGATATAATCAACCCCGTGCATAGCGTTTCTGATAGAATCTATATCGCGGACGTCGCCTATGTAATACTTTATTTTATCGTTATTATAAAGGTGACGCATATCGTCCTGCTTTTTCTCGTCACGAGAGAAAATTCTTATCTCCTTTATGTCGGTATCTAAAAATCTGTTGAGAACGGCGTTTCCGAAGCTTCCCGTTCCGCCTGTTATTAAAAGGGTTTTTCCGTTAAACATTACATTCCCTCCAAGGTAAATAATTATACAGATTAATTATACATCAAAAAAACCGAAAAAGCAACATAAAAAAATAAGGCAGGATAAATTCCTGCCTTATTTTTTACAGTGATAATTTAAGGTCGTTTTCCTTTATCCAACCTATCTTTCTGAGTATTTCACAGAAGATAAGAGAGAGAACCGCGGGAAGAACAAGACAAACGAGAACCAGTCTTACCCAGAAGAACGCGTTCTTATCCCCTTGCGCCGTTATGATACCAATGGGTCCCACGAGTCCGCAGGTTCCCATACCAGCCGAAACTCCGTTACACTGAAGACCGAAAACGTATGTAGAAATAGGTCCCGTTATCATTGAAGCAAGGGTTGGCGGGATCCAGATGCGAGGATTTTTTACTATATTACCCATCTGAAGCATAGAGGTTCCGAGACCTTGGGCAACGAGTCCGCCCACTTTATTTTCTTTATAGCTCATAACTGCAAAGCCTACCATCTGCGCACAGCAGCCAGCCGCGGCGGCTCCACCCGCTATTCCCGATATACCGATCATTGCGCAGATAGCCGCAGAGCTTATGGGAAGCGTTAAAATAACGCCGACCACTGCTGAGATGATTATTCCCATTATTATGGGCTGCATTACGGTTGCAGTATTGATAAATGCGCCAAGCTCACTCATAACATAGGCGATCGGAGGACAGATAAGTTTACCTATTCCGAAAGCCGCAAGAATTGTTACTGCGGGGGTTACGATTATATCAATTTTTGTTTCCTTTGAAACTATCTTTCCGATTTCACAAGCGATAAGCACTACGAAGAAGGATCCTGCGGGACCTGCGGTTACCGAGCCCATTCCGATATTATAGCCTATAAGACCTGCTACCGCGGAACTATAGAGCACCAAGGGAGGCGCTTCAAGGGTGAATGCGATCGCAATACCAAGCACTCCGCCCGTTGCACTCGAAGCAAAGGATGCCGCTTCTACAAGAAACTCGGCGCCGATATATTTACCGAGCGTTGAGAGAATGGTTCCCATTAAAAGAGTGGCGAAAAGGCCCTGAGCCATTGCGCCCATTGCATCGACAAAGTATTTTTTGGGGCTTAACGTTATGTTTTTTCTTTTGAAAAATTCTTTTATTTTTCCCATTTATAACACTTCCTTTTCTTAATTATATAACTCTCCCCTATTTTTGACAAGGTTTGCTTATTCACTTTCTACAAAATTTATAAAACATACTTGCTCTTTCGAAAAAAAAGTAATAAAATATACAAAAAGATAACTATGGAGGCATAAAAATGCAGGGACAGACTAACTATACGATGCTTTTCGACTATTATGAACTGACCATGGGCAACGGCTACTTTCTTGCAGGAAAGAAAGACGAGATTGCTTATTTCGACGTTTTCTTCAGAAAGATACCCGACGGCGGTGGCTTTGCAATCTCCGCGGGACTTCAGCAGGTTATAGAATATATTAAAAACCTTCGTTTCTCAGAAACGGATATTGAGTTTTTAAGAAGCAAGAAAATATTCGACGAGGGTTTTCTTTCCTATCTTAAAGATTTTAAATTCACAGGAGATATCTGGGCTATGCCCGAGGGCACACCTATATTCCCCGGCGAACCCATTATGACGGTCAGAGCAAAAGCCATTGAGGCTCAGTTTATCGAGACCTTTATTCTTCTCACCCTTAACCATCAGTCACTTATCGCAACCAAAGCGAACAGAATAGTTCGCGCCGCAGAAGGCAGACCCGTTATGGAGTTTGGTTCCCGAAGGGCTCAAGGGTGCGACGGCGCTATTTACGGCGCAAGGGCGGCTTATATCGGCGGATGCGTTGCGACGGCTTGTGCTATGTCGGACAGATATTTCGGCGTTCCTGCGGCAGGAACGATGGCGCACTCCTGGGTTCAGATGTTCCCTTCGGAATACGAGGCTTTTGAAACCTACTGCAAGACCTATCCTAACAACGCTACCCTTCTTATCGACACATACGACACCTTAGGTTCGGGAATAAAGAACGCTATTAAGGCGTTTAAAAACATTCTTGTTCCTCAGGGCATTACGAATTTCGGCGTTAGAATTGATTCGGGCGACATTGCTTATCTAACAAAGAAAATCAGAAAGATACTCGACGCAGAAGGTCTTCCCGGTTGCAAGATAGTTGTTTCTAACTCTCTTGACGAAAGAATTATTGCCGACATTATAAAGCAGGGTGCTTCGGTTGACTCTTTCGGCGTTGGCGAGAGACTTATTACCTCGAAGAGTGAGCCCGTATTTGGCGGTGTTTACAAGCTTTGCGCAGTTGAAAACGGCGGCGAGATAATTCCGAAAATTAAGATAAGCGAGAACAGTGAGAAGATCACCAACCCCGGCTTTAAAAAGGTTTACAGAATTTACGATAACGAGACCGGCAAGGCTCAGGCAGACCTTATAACACTGGCGGACGAGGTTATCGACACCTCGGCGCCTCTCGAGATATTTGACCCGCAGTTTACCTGGAAGAGAAAGACCTTCACGGACTACACCTTAAGAGAACTTCAGGTGCCCGTTTTCAAGGGCGGAGAATGTGTTTACAGTCTTCCCGAGACCGCAGAAATCAAGGACTACTGCAAAGCCGAGGTTGAGTCATTATGGGATGAGGTTAAGAGGTTCGAGAACCCCCATAACTACTACGTTGACCTCTCGCAAAAGCTTTGGGATCTTAAAACAGACCTTTTAAAAGGCCTAAGAAAATAGCAAAAAGGACGGAATTTTCCGTCCTTTTTTATTTGACTTTGAACGCAAAAGATATATAATATAATTGTAAATAAATAAAAGGAGTGAAGGTTATGTTTTCTAAAAAAGAAACCGTTATTCTAACCGTTGAAGGTATGATGTGCGGACACTGCAAGATGCGTGTTGAAGATGCCGCAAAATCTGTCAAGGGTGTTAAAAAAGCCGAGGCAGACATTGACAAAAAGACGGTTGCAGTTACTTTTACCGATAAGACAAATGCCGATACTATTATTTCTGCTATTAAAGAGGCAGGTTTTGAGGCAGTTGTAAAATGATTGAAAGAACAGACCTCAGGGTTAGCGGTATGAGCTGTGTTCGCTGTCAGGCGGCGGTTGAGAACGCAGTTTCAAGGCTTGACGGAGTTGAAAACTGCTCCGTTTCATTTGCTTCGGGCAGGGCAAAGATCGAATTTCAGCCCGAAAAGGTTTCCGTTAAAGAAATAGAAAAAGCAATAAAAAAAGCGGGATATGCGGTTGTTTTAGACCCATCGGTTGCCGCGAAGAAGGAATTCAGAAACATACTTATTCGTTTCATAACTTCGGCAGTTTTGTCCGCGCCTTTTCTTCTTATGATGGTTCTGATGTTTGTCTTCCCGAATGCAGAACTTACCCACGTGCTTCACAGAGAGGGCCTTTGGCAACTTATTATCGCTTCTATCGTTCAGTTCACGGTGGGACTTCCCTTTTACAAGACTGCAGTTCTATCCCTTATAAACAAAAGTCCCGGAATGGACCTTCTCGTTTCAATCGGAACCCTCTCAGCTTACTTTTTCAGTTTACATCAGTTTATTTCGGGTGGGAATAACTTTTATTTTGAGTCTTCGGTCGTTATTATCACCTTAATTCTTTTCGGCAAGATGCTCGAAAAGAAGGCGAAGGCAAAGACGGGAGAGGCAATTCAGGCGCTTATGAAACTAACTCCCAAGACCGCCACCCTGCTGGTTGACGGAAAAGAAAGGGTTATAAACACCGACGATATTAAGGTTGGAGACGTTTTATTAATTCATCCAGGCGAGAGCATCCCCTGCGACTGCGTTGTTGTTTCGGGACACAGTTTTACCGATGAGTCGATGCTCACGGGAGAAAGCACTCCAACCGAAAAAACGGTTGGCTCTTCCCTTTTCGGCGGCACGGTTAATCAAAACGGTTCATTGACCGTTAGTGCCAGTAAGGTTGGCAGCGAGACTGTGCTTTCGGGCATTATAAGAATGGTTGAAGAAGCCGAAAATTCAAAGGCAAATGTTCAATCAGTCGCCGACAAGGTTGCCTCGATTTTCGTTCCGAGCGTTATTTTAGTGGCGATAATTACATTTATTTTCACGCTTCTAATTCTCGGAGATTTAAGCACTGCGCTGACCAGAGCCGTTGCTGTTCTTGTTATCGCCTGTCCCTGCTCACTCGGACTTGCTACTCCTACCGCGTTAATCGTTGGTATTGGCAAGGGTGCTTTAGGCGGTATTCTTATTAAGAACGCCGACGCTCTTGAAAAGACGGCTAATATGTCTACCTTAATCCTTGACAAGACGGGCACCGTTACACTCGGTAAACCTGCTTTAACCCAGATCTTCACCCTCGGAGATTTAAACGAAGACGATGCACTCCGTTTGGCTTCTTCGGTTGAAAGGTTTTCCGAGCACCCTCTTGCCGATTCTATTACAAGCGCATATGACGGCGAGTTTTTACCTGCCGAAAACTTCAAAAGCACTACAGGCTTCGGTGTTTCTGCGGAAATCGACGGTAAAATCATAACGGTCGGAAAGGCTCCTTCCGCCTCTTCGCTTCCCGAAGAAGCAAAGGAATTTGCTTTAAATAAAGAAAACGGCGGAGAAACGGTTCTTTATATGACCGAAAACGGCTCCGTTACTGCTTTATTCTCGGTTACAGACCCGATAAAACCCGAGTCGGTTGAGGCTATAAAAGAACTCAAAGGGCTTAACATTCAGGTTGTTATGGTTACAGGAGACAATGAGAGAACCGCTCATGCCATCGGTGAGATGGCAGGTGTTGAGGAGATCTTTTCCGACGTATTACCAGATGGCAAGGAGCAGATCGTCCGCGCGCTTTGCCGTGAGGGTAAGGTTGCCATGGTGGGGGACGGCATCAACGATGCACCTGCC
>JAZNVP010000102.1:0-1904 GCA_045592865.1 Oscillospiraceae bacterium | reverse complement strand
TTGCGTTTTTCCTTGCGATGTCATTTCTTTGACGATTGGCAGAAGTTCGCTTACTTTTTCATATTTTCTAGGCATAACAAAACCTCCTATGGTAGTTTCTTCTATTCTACCATAGGAGGGTCCTTTTTTCTATTGTCCGTTTTTAATGGACTTGTTCACCTAAAGGACGGGAAAAGTTATTTATCAACAATCTATTTAGAGAATGCTTCGAATCCCCTCTCTTTCAATTGAAAACACAAAAGGCACCCAAAAGGGTGCCTTTTTATGTTGGCGTTCCCGAGGGGATTCTTTTAATTGGCTATCGAACAGTCCCCCGGACTGTTCTCCCAAAGTTTTTCGCTTTGCTCCAACTTTGGAGAATGCTTCGAATCCCCTCTTTTTCGATCGAAAACACAAAAAGGCACCCAAAAGGGTGCCTTTTTGTGTTGGCGTTCCCGAGGGGATTCGAACCTCCGACCTACCGCTTAGGAGGCGGTCGCTCTATCCAGCTGAGCTACGGAAACATATTTTAAAGACTTATATATTATACCAAAATTACGTTTATTGTCAAGAGAAACAATAAAAGGTTATTTTGCCTTAAACTTTTATATAAATATTATCGAAAAAAGAAGTTTTTTATATTTTACCTATTGATAATTCATTAACAAAATGTTAAAATTGTTTATGCATGGATTATAATAACCGAAAGGAGTTTTAAGTTATGGATTATTCACTCGAAGTTCAGCACATGTGTCCTTTAACCAAAGGACCCCATCACGGTCCCGCACCCATTCCCGAAGAGGGCAAGTGGGTTCAGGCAAAAGAAGTAAAAGACATTTCTGCTTACACTCACGGTGTAGGTTGGTGTGCTCCCCAGCAGGGCGCCTGCAAACTTTCTCTTAACGTTAAGGAAGGTATCATCGAGGAAGCTCTCGTTGAGACAATCGGTTGCTCGGGTATGACCCACTCTGCTGCTATGGCTGCAGAAATTCTTCCCGGCAAAACAGTTCTCGAAGCTCTCAACACCGACCTCGTTTGCGACGCTATCAACACTGCTATGAGAGAGCTCTTCCTCCAGATCGTTTACGGTCGTTCCCAGTCTGCTTTCTCTGAGGGCGGTCTCGTAATCGGAGCAGGAATGGAAGACCTCGGTAAAGGTGAGCGTTCCATGGTTGGAACAATGTATGGAACCAAAGCTAAAGGCGTTCGTTACCTCGAAATGACCGAAGGCTATTGCACAAGAATGGCTCTCGACGAGAACAATGAAGTTATCGGCTATGAGTTCGTTTCTCTCGGCAAAATGACCGACTTTATCAAAAAAGGCATGGAGCCTAACGAAGCTTACGAAAAATCTAAGGGCACTTACGGACGTTTCGCAGACGCTGTTAAGTATATCGACCCCAGAAAAGAATAATTTAAGGAGGAATTACGAATATGGCTAAGTTTGAAGGTTATGAGAGACGTGAGGCCAAAATCCTTGCAACTCTTAAAGAATACGGAATTTCCTCCATCGACGAATGTAAGGAAATCTGTGATGCTAAGGGTATCGACCCCTATAAAATCGTAGAAGAAACCCAGCCTATCGCATTCGAGAATGCAAAATGGGCTTACACTGTCGGTTGCGCAATCGCAATCAAAAAAGGTTGCACAAAGGCTGCTGACGCTGCTGCCGCTATCGGTATCGGTCTCCAGTCGTTCTGTATCCCCGGATCTGTTGCCGAAAACCGTAAGGTTGGTCTCGGTCACGGAAACCTCGGAAAAATGCTTCTTTCAGAAGAGACCGAGTGCTTCTGCTTCCTCGCAGGTCATGAGTCCTTCGCAGCTGCTGAAGGCGCTATCAAAATCGCCCTCAACGCTAACAAGGTTAGAACCAAAGCCTTAAGAGTTATCCTCAACGGTCTTGGTAAAGACGCAGCTTACATTAT
>JAZNVP010000101.1:0-8209 GCA_045592865.1 Oscillospiraceae bacterium | reverse complement strand
AGGTCCTATTTTATTTCTTTCCTTACCTTAACTTCGTTGTTCAATTTTCAAGGTCCTGTCTGCCGCCCTCCTCAAAGGGCGCCCAATTATATTACCAAATTACCTACCTCTCTGTCAATACCTTTTTTAAACTTTTTTTGATTTTTTTGCAGAAATTAGGGTATTTTTCATTAATTCGGTGATTGTCATGGGTCCAACACCGCCCGGAACGGGGGTTATATATGCCGATTTTTGAGAAACTGCATCAAAATCTACGTCTCCGCAGAGTTTTCCGTTATCGAGGCGGTTAATACCTACGTCGATAACCACAGCTCCCTCTTTGACCATATCCGCAGTTACAAACTTAGGTCTGCCGACTGCGGCAACGAGGATATCTGCAGTTCTGCAGATTTCCGAAAGGTTTTTGGTTCTGCTATGGCAAACCGTTACTGTTGCGTTTGCCGCGAGGAGCATAAGCGCCATCGGTTTACCGACTATATTACTTCTTCCGATTACTACGGCGTTTTTACCGTTTACATCTATGCCCTCAGTTTTCAGCATATCCATAACGCCTGCAGGTGTGCAGGGTGCAAACCCATCAGCACCGATGAGAAGGTTTCCAACGTTTTCGGGATGGAACCCGTCAACGTCCTTTGAAGGAATTATTCTGTCGGTTACGGTTTTTTCTGAAAGGTGGCGCGGAAGCGGAAGCTGAACTAAGATACCGTCGATTTTACCGTCGTTATTGAGTTTGTCGATAAGCGAGAGGAGTTCTTCCTCGGACGTGTTCTCTGCGAGTTCATACTTTTCGGAATAAAATCCCATTTCCTCACACGCCTTCTCTTTATTACGGACATAGACCATTGATGCGGGATCGTTGCCTACTATTATAACGGCAAGACCAGGAACTATTCCCTCTTTTTTAAGTTCTGCCGTTTCGTTTTTTATCTGTTCTCTTATTATTGCCGATATTTCTTTACCGCTAATTAGTTTCATCTTTCTGCTCCTTATTTTCTGCTTCTTTTTTAAGTTTTCTTTTCTCTTTTCTTTTTTCGGTTTCCAGTCTATCGTCCTCACGAATCTTTTCGGCACGGGCAAAAAGCTCTGCCGCACCATCGGTATTCACAAACAAAGGCATATAATCGGGATCGTGCTGACGGCGGATCTTAAGGGCGATAACGATAAGCGTTACTGTGGCGGCTATAAACAGGACACCCGAGAGAAGCTGACTTACCCTTAAATTTCCTACCATAAGGCTATCTGTTCTGAGTCCCTCGACTATCATTCTTTCAAAGCCATACCACATAAGATACATAAGACCTATCTGACCGTCATAACGGCGGCGTTTTAAGACAACTGTTCTCAGCAGCAGAAAACCTAAGAGGCACCAGAGAGATTCATACAAAAAGGTTGGATGGACGGGGTCTGTCGGAACCACTGTTCCCGTTACGTCACTTCGGTAAAGCTGAGCGACTATCGAAGGCCCTGTCATACCCCACGGAAGATCGGTGTTGCACCCAAAGGCTTCGGCGTTAAAGAAGTTTCCCCATCTGCCAATTCCCTGACCGATCAGAAAGCCCATTGACGCCATATCCAGCACCGGAAGAACGGGAACCTTACGAAGCTTACACATAATAATTCCGACTACTGCGGCACCGATTATGCCACCGTAAATAGCGAGTCCGCCCTCCCATATGTATAGGATGCTTATGGGGTTATTCCTATAAGCATCGAAGTTGAAAATACAGTAATAGAGTCTTGCGCCGATTATACCTGCCATAACTGCATAAAAGACGGGTTCATAGAGAACCTCCATATCAAGTCCGAATTTTCTGCAGTTTCTGAACGCAAAAACTACTGCCAGGAGCATTCCGAGAACGATCAGGAAGCCATACCATTTAATTGAAAAATCGCCAATGGTTATCATATTCTCGGGAAGTCTAAGTTCTATTCCCAGTTTTGGAAAACTAATCTCATTAACCATTACTTATCACCCTTTCCTGCAACACAGAGTGTTGATTTGTCTTCCAGCAAAGAGGTCTTAATATAGTTTTCGACCTCTTCTGCCGTTATTGTTTCGAGTTCCTTTATTGCTCTATCGGGTTCATATCCCGAAAAATACATTGAAACTGCAAGGCTTGATAAACCTTCAATACTGTCACACGCGCGGATCTGTCTGCCATAGAGTTCTCTTTTAGCCGTTTCGAAAAGATCTTTCGGAAAATCGGTGTTGAACCTTTTGATTTCTTCAAAAATTCTTTCTCTCACTCTCTCGGGGTTTCCGCCCTCACCCTCAAACACGAAGGAGAGATAGTCGTTCCCCGAAAAGACCTCTGTTGAGAAGGAATTATTAACAAGTCCTTTCTCATACATATCACGGTAAAGGCTACTTATATCCCCTGCAAACACGTCGAGCGCGAGGGAACCGAGAAGTTCGGTTCTTAAGATGTTTTTCTTATCGATTTTTCCTTTAAAGGCAAGTCCGTAAACTGCCGAAGAGACGGGCAGGTCAATGTAGATCTCTCTTTCCACCACCTCGTCGGGTTCTTCGCAGAACACCTTCTCTACCTTTACTTCTTCGGTCTCTTTAATCATTTTATCGCAGACCGCAAGGACTTCATCCTTATCGACCTTACCCGAAACCGCGAGAACCATGTTATGCGGGTTATAAAAGGCATTAAAGCAGTTATAAAGTATTTCGGGGGTTATTTTGCCTATTGACTCCACCGTTCCCGCTATATCGGTTTTTACGGGGTGGTTATGGTAAAGTCCGCCGAGCATTCCGAAGAAGACGCGCCACGACGGGTTATCTTGATACATTTTGATTTCTTCTGCAATTATTCCCTGCTCTTTTTTGACCGTTTTATCGGTAAAATAGGGGTTCAGGGTATATTTAAGAAGAATTTCGAGCGACTTTTCAAAGTTATCCGACGTTCTGAAGAGATAACAGGTTTTATCGAATGAAGTATATGCGTTGGCACTTGCACCCGTTTTTGCATACTCATCGAACGCATCGTTATCCTCGTTTTCAAAAAGCTTATGCTCTAAGAAATGGGCGGTTCCTGCAGGAACACATATCTTCTTTCCGTTTACCTTAAACTCGGTATCGACCGAACCATAGTTGGCGCCGAGAAGCGCATACGAGGTGTTATAATCACGAAGCGGAAGAAGAATAACGTTAAGTCCGCTCTTATGCTTGACGGTTTCAAAATCTAATATATTATTTATCATTTTTACCTCCCGCCAAAACATAGACCTCGCAGAGTCTTGTTTTTTCTGCCGCTCTCATAAGGTCTTCACGGCTAACCGCTTCAATTTCTGCTTTTTCGTTTTCGTTTAGCCCTTCGGATAAAACTACCGAGGTTAAATATTTATCGCTATAGGCGTTTGGCGCGTCCTCCACCGCTTTTAAAAGAGAGCAGAGATATCTTTTAGTGTCACTCAACAGTTCATCCGAAAACTCGCCGCTACATAACTTTTTAAGCTCTGCGCATATGGCTTTTTCGGCATCTTTAACCTTGGAGTTATCCACGCCGCTTTCGACGATCATTATATTCTTGCTTCGGACAAAGGAAGCAGAACAGTAATAACACAAAGACATTTTCTCTCTGACGGTTTTAAAAAGCATAGAGAAAGGGGTTGCACCGAATACGGCGCATAGGACCTTTAAAACTGCTCTGTTTTCTTCGGGTAACGTGAAAACGAGCACCTCTTTAGCCTGTGACACCTTCATTTCCTCGTTAATTCTTATAATCTCCCCTGCAGAAAATGCGCTGTTCACTCTATCTATGGGAGTTCTTTCGTTTACATTTGAAAATCTTTCCGTAAAGATCTTTTCGATCTCCTCGGTAGAGTCGGGGCCATCGTAGATTATCTCGACCGAGGCGGTTTTAAGAATTTCTTCATATCTTTTATTAAGCGTTTCAGTTGTTGCAGCATTTATTCCCTCAAGGCTTCCTGCCGAGGATACGGCAAATGGTTTACCCTTAAAGAGTTCTCCGATCGCTTTTCTGAGCGCATATCTTCTTTTATCGTTAAGTTCGGACAGAATCTCTTCTCTTAAGTTTTCCTTCTGGATATCGGTTTCTTCTTTTAAAAACTCACCGTTCTCTGTTTTGGGGCAAAAGATGATATCCGAAAGAAGCTTTGAAATATCAAGGCTTATGCTCTCTCCTACGGGAGCCACGTTACCACTGAGAAAACTTGCGGCAACCGTTAAGACCTGCATATCCCCCATTTTCGCCGTATCGTCATACAAGGCGGCTCCATAGAGGTCTGACAGGGTTCGGTTCAGGTCGGAAAAAGACTCAAATCTCTTGCAGTTCATTCTGAGATATGCAAAAACGAGGGTGTTTTCGGTTGCCGTTTTTTCATCAAGCGGCAAAACAAAGTTAACCGAAATTCTACCCGTTTTATATTTATCTGTTTTTATATGAGAAAAGAAAACGCCTTTTCCTATTTCTTTTCTTGTTATATTCAAAATTATCACTCCAAATAAAGAGAATTTAGATTATTATACCACCACACGCGCAAAATTAAAAGAGGTTTTTCTACTCTTTTACAAAAACATCACTTTCCGACAAAAGCTCCTTAAAGGCTCTATGCTCAGGACTACACATAAACAGTTTTTCAATTGCTCTGTCATAAAGGACGTTTACAAGTGATAAGAAGCTCATGCCCATATGGTGAGCCATATAACTTTTTACCGGTTGGGGTTTATCCTCTGAAAAATCGACCGCTTCATAGAGCCCGAAATACCCGTCGGCAATCTTTTTAAGTTTCAGATAATTTTTATAAGCGTCCTTAAATGAATACTGCATAAAGAGATAATTCGAATATGGCGAGACGGTTTTTTCGGTTTCGGTTTCAGACACAGCAAGGGTGTGTATTCCGTGGGCTTTATATTCATATTCACCATTCTTAAAACTGCCGCTCTCGCTTACCCCAAAAGGAATTCTGAAAAATTTTGAATATCTTTTGTTTTCGGACAGGCATAGCGACAAGGAACGCTTAATGAGGCTTTTTTCGCATATCGGATGGAATATCTGCGGCATAAAATACTCGAAAGCGGTGCCAGAATAGGAAAGACATCCGAAACGGTGTTTAATATTGGTGCATTTACGCGAAAGTTTCTCCCAATGCCTTAGCGGCGCTTTACCTTCACTTACCGCCTCAAAGCTTAGAATACGGCACTCGCTCATAAGCATATCGTAGTGAGATTTAGTGGTGCCGCTTTCGGAACAGCCGTTATAAAAGAGGTTCTTTTCCTTATCATAAAGAAAATCCCACTCGGTGTTTTCTATTATTCTTTCTATTCTTTTTTTAGTCTCCCCCTCAACCGCAGACAAAAGGCAGGACAGAGAGGTAATAAAATTGCCACTATCGACAGAACTTATAAATTCGGGAGAAATTGTTTCAAGGGTTTTGACGTTTATCCAATTATATAGGTGCCCTTTATATTTGGGAAGCTTTTCGATTGTGCTCAAAGCATTATCAATTCTACTGTTCATTTCGTCTTTTGATATTAGTTCTGCTAAGAAAGCTCCGTAAACTGATAAAAGATAGAGTCCTATATTCGTGGGAGATGTGCGGGTGTCGACCTTTACACTCTTTTCGCAGACTATATTATCGGGCGGCAGATAATTTGTTTCTTCGTTTACGAACACTTTGAAAAACTCCCATATTTTAGCCATTTCCTGCGATAAAAAATGCGTTTCTTCTCGGGTTGGGCGGACCGATTTAGTTTTCATCTTTATCCTTAACAATCTTTGAAGCGCAGGAGCCAACAGAAATAAGGCACCCAAAAGGCTAAGATAAGGCTTTAATGAGGTTAGAAAGAATAAGCCTATCACCACGGGCAATATACTGAGTTTTATATTAAAAGCAGCTTTGTCGCCCACCGATGCGGTCTGCCACTCAAGGAGGTTTTCTTTTGAGCGGATTATTCTATAAAGTCCTGTTGTTAAAGATTTTGCATTATTTAATGCGTTCTGAGGAAGAAAGATTATTTCAGAAAGCATCATTAAGAACGCTTTCAGGTCAAAAGACAAGAGAAACGGGCAAAGAAATGAAAACAAGGTTAATATAAACAAGATCTTTGCTTTATGGGAATACAGAAAATAGGTCGCTATCAGAGAGGCCATAACGATCAGCGGATAAAGTGCCCGATATATATTTTCAATAAGTTTGACCCGACCTTCGTTTGAAATGGGGTTTTTCTGCTTTCTGTAGTTTCGGTTCTTAATCGTTTTCATAACAAAGGGCAGGTTTTGGGCGTCTCCTCTTATCCATCGGTCGTTTCTTTTAAAAAAACTTTCAACAGAACTTGGAAATCCTTCATAAAAGGTTATATCCGAAGCGGTTGCAGAATTTAGAATAAGCCCCTCAAGGATATCGTGACTAAGCACCTCTTCATCCTTAAAAGCTTCCGACGTTAACTCGTAAAACGCCCTTACGTCTATTATTCCCTTTCCGCAGAATGCGTTCATTCCGAGGATATCGTTTCTTATGACGGGTAACTCTCTTTTATAATGGGAAACAAGGTTTTGTCCCGAATAGATTTTCGAGAAAAGGCTATCAGACTTTTTCCATTCGGAAACTATCATAGAAGGCGCTATTATTCCTCTGCCGCTTACAAGTTTCCCGTCTTTAACGACGGGTTTATTATATGGGTGGCTGATGGTAGCAATCAGTTTTTCAACCGAGCCAACGCTCGTTTCGGTGTCACTGTCGAGAAGAATCAGATATTTAACCTTTCGAAGAAACGCGGTATCTCCTACGGTTTTTCTGAAATAGATTTCATTGCCGCAGATAAAACTGCAAAGATCTTCAATTGCGCCTCTTTTTCGGTTCTTGCCGATGTATTTGCGCATTGTTTCAGAATAGTTGCGGCGTCTTAAGAGGAATACTGTGCTCCCGTTTGTTTCTCGGTTAAGGTCGTTTACCATAACTTCTGCTTTTTCAATGAGGGTTTCGTCCTTTTCGCATTTCTTTCTTTTATTTTCAAACAGGTCGCAGAGGAGCACGAATTTCAAATTCCCTTTTGGCGCTCTATAGTATTCGCACAGTATTTTTTCTTTCATCTCATCAAAGGGGAAATTCTCTCCCATCATAGCCGAAATAACTACAGCGGTTGCATGTCGTTCGGACACGCTTCCGTTTAAATTCATTCTGGGGAGCGGTGTTGGAGAAACAAACTTAATCAGAATTCTTTCTGATATTTGCATTGAGGGTGACAGAAAAAGAAGGAGCGAAAGGAAAAAGAGTAACGCGTTATCTGTAACCAGTGCCACTATTACTGATAACAGTAGTGTTAAGGCTACGGTTAGAGAAACATATGCTATTTTTATTAATTTTCTGTTCCTTTTAAACAGAGGACAATCTAACAGCGCTTCACTTATGTCCCCTTCATTAAGGAGCTTTTCGGCTGCTTGTTCTTCGCTTATTTTAAAAGCAGATGCATAAAAGGAGAGTTTCTTTCGGTAGTTTTGTTTTGAAGCCTTATCCATTAAGGGATAAATGCCGCTTTTATCCGAAAGCATAATTTCTTCGGCTTTGTTATACTTATCTATAAGCTTTTGAGGCGATATTTCACTTTCGGTCAAGTTATAGTCCTTAATTTTTCCACTCAGAAAAAGCTTTGCTTTTGCGATCTTCAAGAAACTTTCCGTCAGATAAAAATCGTTATACTGAAAACTTACCCGGGTCTGAACTGCTTCGATTAACAAAGACACGTTTTCTTCATTAATTTCTACCTCGTTGTCGGCAAATACTACTATAATAAGGTCAAGAAAAAGCGGCACCCCATCGTTTGTCAGAACTAAACGGGGTTTCTTATTAAAGGTTCTTTTGAGATCACTCAGAGTTTCTGCCAAGACCTTATTATCGGGTATATTCTGAATAGAGCCGACAAGTGTTTTGATAAGCTTCGTTTTGCCAATATGAAAAGTTTTATTTTCAAGATAGTTTTTTGCTATCTCTATTACCTTCAAATTCTGACTGTTTTTCATACGCTTCTCCCATCTATTTACCCTAATTATTGCCCATTTTTAGCCAATTTATAAAAATTTTTGAAAAAATAGTCTTTTTTTTAACAAACCACTTGAATAGTTTGAAGATTTGGTATAAAATAGTTTCATAATTAATTTTTTGGAGGTAATCAAAATGTCTATTAAAGTTGCTATCAACGGATTCGGACGTATCGGCCGTCTCGCTTTCAGACAGATGTTCG
>JAZNVP010000100.1:0-13587 GCA_045592865.1 Oscillospiraceae bacterium | reverse complement strand
GTGTGAAAACTATATGATGAAAGCGGTCTGTCCAAAGCATCAAAGGTGTGCGCCGCAACAAGTATTTCGGGGAAAGTATCAGTAATAACAAGTGTGTGATAAAATCTTCCGTCAGAACTTCCGAGCTGCACAATGTCTCCTATTTCTGCCATATTTTTATCCACCAAATGTCCGTAGGGGCCAACCGACCTGTTTCCAACAAGAAAATTATACAAAAACTCAACGCCCGACCAGGATGGAGTGCGGTCGGATAATGAGTTATAGAACCAACCGAAAGTGCGGGTGTAATTCATAACACCCGACCCCGCAAAAATGCATTGAGACGCAAAGTTTGTGCAGTCTCCGCCGATATACTGAAAATCATAGTAATCAGGGTTTCTCGAAAGCGCCCACCGTCTCGCATACTCCAAAACATTTATTCTGTTATATTCTTTTTCTCTCATAAAAAACACCTCTTAGCATCTTATGCTAAGAGGTGCTTATGTTTACAAAATTTCAGTCGCTGATTTTTCAACAGGCAAAGCCGCTTTGTAAAGCTCCATAAAACGTCCGAATGCCGCTATCTCGTCCTCTTCGGCACGGAGTGACGCGATTTTAGCGTCTTTAAATATCTTTTCGTCAAGATAGTCGGGAAGACTCATAGAGTCACCGTCTAAAAGGAAAGCGGCAAGTAAAGCCATTCCGTAAGGACCGCCTTCACCCGCAGTTTCCGAAACCGAAACCTCGCATTCAGCCGCAGCCGATAAAAATCTCTGCGCAACACAGGGTGTCTTAAAAAGACCGCCGTGTCCTAAAAGAGTCTCTATCTCAACATTCTCCTTTTTCAATATCTCAAGTCCTATCCTGAGAGAAGCAAAAGCAGAATATATGTGAGTCCTCATAAAGTTACCAAGAGTAAGGCGAGAATCGGGTTTTCTTAGAAACATAGGAATACCGCTCGGAAGACCCGTTATATGCTCTCCCGAAAAATAGTTATAGGATAAAAGTCCGCCGCAGTCTTTTTCTCCCTCTAATGCCTTATTAAAGAGAAGGGTGTAAAGCTTTTCCATGTCAACGTCAGCACCGATATAATCGGAAAACTCTTTAAAAAGGGAGACCCAACCGTTTATGTCGGTCGAACAGTTATTGCAATGAACCATTGCAACAGGATATCCGTCGGGAGTGGTAACCATATCGATCTCTTCATGTCGGGATAGCTTCTGATCGGTAACAACCATAGCAAAGATGGAAGTTCCCGCCGAAACGTTACCCGTTTTGCATCTTACAGAGTTCGTAGCAACCATTCCTGTTCCTGCATCTCCCTCAGGAGCAGAAAAGGGAACAGAACCGCCAAAATCTCCCGAAGCGTCTAATAATGCGGCTCCACGCTCTATAAGGCAACCTGCCTTTACACCTGCCGGAAGCACCTTCGGAAGAATTTCTCTTAAAGTACAAGGATAATTTTTGTCTTTTATGAGATTATCAAACTTTTCAATGAAGCTTTGATTGTAATCAAGTGAAGAACTGTCTATCGGGAACATACCCGAAGCCTCACCAACCCCTAAAACCTTCTCTCCCGTTAACAGATAATGAATGTATCCTGAAAGGGTAGTGAAATATTTTATATCCTTAAGGTATTCCTTGTCCCTTAATATGTCGGTATAAAGGTGTGCAATGCTCCACCTCTGCGGAATATTAAAATCAAAAAGGGAAGAAAGCTTTTCTGATGCCTCTTCCTGATCGGTGTTCCTCCAGGTTCTGAACGGTGTAAGAAGCTTCATGTTTTCGTCAAAGGCAAGAATACCGTGCATCATTCCCGAAATTCCGATTGCTCCAACCGTAGTAAGCTTTTCTCCGAACTTATCTTCGAAATCCTTCTTAAGATCCGCAAAACAAGCCTTAAGGCCCTCGAAGATATCCTCTTCACCGTAGGTCCAAACACCGTCAATAAGCTTGTTTTCCCAGGTAAAGCCACCTGTTGCAGCGACAAGTCTGTTTTCATCAAGAAGAACAGCCTTTATTCTTGTTGAGCCAAATTCAATTCCTAAACTTGTTTTAGCTAAATTCATTTTATACCCTCACTTAGCGAAAGTCTTTTGTCTGCCTTAAATTACAAACTGAAGAACTAAAAATGCGGTATAAATGCCGAGTAACAGAATTCCTTGCCAACGGGAGATCTTTTCTTTGATTATGGTGGGGATAGTCATAATCGCCATAACGAGTAGCATAATAGGAATATCGATAATTAAAGAGGAGTTAATTCCGTTAATGGTCGAAGAAACCGGAACGTTAAAGGGGTTAATGGTAACTGCCGCGCCGCTGACGAGAACGAGGTTGAAGAGGTTAGCACCGATAATGTTACCAAGTGAAAGTGAGCCGTGCCCCTTAATAAGAGAGGTAATAGCCGTAACGAGCTCGGGAAGTGAGGTTCCGAGAGCAACAATGGTAAGTCCGATAACCTTTTCGGAAACACCAAGCTTCTCGGCAATAATAATCGCATTGTCGACAAGCAGATCTGCACCAACCGCAATCAGTGCCGCACCGATAACTAAAAGAAGGATGTCCTTTAAAAGACTGTCTTTTTTGCCGTCAGTCTCAACAACGTGATCCTCTCCGCTCTGAGCCTCAAGCTCTGCTTCAGAAATAACGGGTCCCTCTTTTTCTTCAAAAACTACAGTGCCGATATCTGCAGCAGTCTTCTTCATTTTTGAAACGGTTAATACCATATAAACTATAAAGGCGGAAAGAAGAAGTATGCCCGTAACCCTTGAGAAATAGCCGGTGAAATAAGCAATTGCGCTATAGAATACAGCGGCACCAAAGAAGAAGAAAACGGGGAGAATAAGACTCTTTCTTGCGGCAGGACCGGGCTTTATAGCGATAGTTATTGCGGCAATAAGCGCAGTGTTGCAAATAATGGAGCCGATTGCATTTCCGTATGCTATCGAGCCGCTTCCTTGAAGAGCCGCACCCGAAGAAACCATAACCTCAGGCAGTGTCGTTCCGATGGAAACAACCGTTGCACCGATTAAAATTTCGGGCAGATGAAATCGTCTTGCAATACCGGTAGCACCATCAACGAACCAGTCGCCGCCCTTTATTAAAAGAATAAAACCTAATGCGAGTAAAAGAATAGGAATAAGCATGTTAAAACTCCTCTCAGAAATTTGTATTTACCTGTAAAATTATATCACGTTTAAACAAAAAAAGCAAACTATATCTGATATAGTTTGCCTTTTTTTGCAAAAATAATGTTATTTAGAAAAATTTTATAGGTTTCGCAGGAACTCCAACCGCAGTGCATCTCGCGGGAATGTTTCTGACAACCACCGAACCTGCACCGAGAACCGAATATTCTCCAACAACCATCTCCTGAATCAGTTTGGCGGAACTAAATGTGATTATTCTTCGTTTCCAACGATGAATACATAATTAGTAGTAGCACTTCCGCCAATATTCAACATCATTGCATTTTTCGCATCTTTAATCTGGTATTTACCGGCTTTGCCTGCAACCTGTTTATAAAGATCGAGAAACATTCGTGTCCCGGAGGCACCAACAGGATGACCGCATCCGATAAGTCCACCGCTTGGATTTATTGGTTTTTTGCCATGAAAACTGATAAGCCCCGATTCAACTGCCTCATATTCTTTTCCCGGTTCGGTAATACCAAAAGCAGAAATTGCAGCGTATTCGCTTGAAGTGAAGCAATCGTGCGTTTCAAAAACATCAATATCATTTACGGTTAATCCGCTACGTCTGTATGCATCGAGACAAGCCTGTCTTGTCCAAGGAAGAACGTATTCAGACAGCGCATTATCTCTCATTTTAGTATCAAAGGTCATAGGAGCAACACGATGCCCGTATCCTTTAACAATGGGCTTGTCTAGTTTATTTGTTTTAACATAATTTTCAGAGGCTAAAACAACCACAGCAGCTCCGTCAGTGACCTGTGAACAGTCAGAAACAGCGAGTTTTCCACCAACAAGAGCGTTTGTTTCGGTGCCACGGTTTTTTGCTTGTTCATAGTTCATGAACCATCTTCTTGTCTGAGCCATTGAATTACGTTTTGCGTTTTCATAGTTATTAGCAGAAATTCTTGCCAATGCATTCATAAAACGTTGTTCATCGAGATTATATTTTTCGATTATCTCGTCTGCCAGCCTTCCAAAGAGTTTAGGAAAGGGAAAATCAATATCCTTTCCTTCTTTTTCGTAATAAGCAGCTCTGCCGAGAATATCGCCGCCAACCTTTGAGTCAACTGTTTTCATAAGCTCCCAGCCAACAACGATAGCTAAATCGTATTCACCGCACTGAATTTTGGAGATGGCAGCATCCAAAGCAACCGAACTTGAAGCACAAGCAGCCTCATATCGAGCAGAGGGAACACCATAAAAAGCAGGATGAACCTCTGTAAGAAAAGCGCCGAGATGCCCTTGATTAACATATTGTTCTGCTATAAAGTTTCCAACGAAGCAGGCAACGCGGTTTTCTTTATTTAAAGAAACAACTGTATCGTAGGTTATACCGGCATCATTAAAGCCATCTTCAACAGCTTCGCGCAAAAGGGCTATCAGATTTTTTCCTTCTTTTGTCCAGTTGCGTTCAAAATCAGTTTGAGCGCCTCCTAAAACGTATACTTTACTCATGTTTACTCCTTATTTTGTTGACTTAAAGTAAGGTCGATAGTCATATTTTGATTTTTGAACATCAGATAAAATACTGTCAATATCAACTTTTTCTAAAATGTCTGAAGAAAGCCTTTCTTTCATAAGAGTCTTTATGTCAGTAACTGTTGAAAAAGCATCTATCATAGCCAATGGAGGACACCAGTTAAAACCTGAAGCCATTGCAGCATCTGCAGAATGAATACTGTAGGAGACCTGCTTTGCAGTAACCAATGAATACACAATATAACTTAAAAGAAAATGCAAACAGATTTCAGCTTCTTGTGAGTGGTTGTCAATAAGTGAAGCTAATGCTTGTGAATAGTCTCCGTTGCGAAGATGTTTCTTCATTTCTTCTGCAAATGGAAAAACATACTTAATCTTTTCTCTGTATGAGCAGGTGTTGATATCGTAGACGAGATATTGTTTTGTGCCATTATCTAAAACCTTGAGTTTGTATAGACCTTCGCCTGATTTGCGACCTAATTTTCCTTCGTTAATCAGTTTTTGCACAAAAACAGGTAAAATAAAGGTGTTTCTGGCATAGTCATTTGAATTATAGTAAACATTATCAACTATTGCTTTATGAACGTCCAATCCAACAAAATCTGCAGTGACAAGAGGTGCCATTGCACGACCTGTAAATGAACCTAAAACAGCATCAATATAACCAATTCCGCCGTTGTCCTTGTATTTTTCAGCATACAACAGAGCCTCATTAATAAACTGAAAACCTATTCGGTTTGCTAAAAATGCAGGAGCATCTTTTGTCCTGACAACTGTGCGTAAAAGAACATTTTCTAGATATTTTCTCAATTCTTCAGCAACTGATTCGTCGGTATATTTTGTTGTTATCAATTCACATAGGGTCATATTATATGGGGGATTAAACATATGAACACCGAAATAACGGGAACGCATTTCGTCAGAGAAGCATTCTGAAAGTTGAGTGATAGAGAGTCCGGAGGTTCCTGAACAAGCGATGGCGTTTTTGTCTATGTGTTCAGCGATCGTTTTTGTTATATTAGTTTTAATATCTATGTTCTCTGCAGTGCTTTCAAATATAATATCCGATTCAGCAATACATTTTGGAAGCATCGAATAATCGGCCGGTATGAGATTTGTGAGAATACTTTGCGCACGAACAGATTTAGCCGCCTTTTGCATCGCTTTTTTAGAGTTCTCAATATCACGGCTTACCATATAAACCTTAGCGTTTCCGAATGATGCGAAAATGGCAGAAACGTTTGTGCCCATTGTTCCGTTAGCACCGATTACAGTAACAGTATTTATGTTCATAGATTATCTCCTAATCGAAAAATTTTATGGGTTTGGCTGGAACACCAACAGCAGTGCATTTATCAGGAATGTGTTTAACGACAACGGATCCGGCACCGACAATCGAATATTTTCCGATCTTCATTTCCTGAATAATTTGAGTTCCTGTGCCAATTTCTGCGCAATGGTCAATCTCAACAACCCCTGAAACGTTAACGCTTGGATAGATCGTTGCAAAATCATGTATAACTGTGTCATGTCCAACGGTGCAGTCGAGGTTAATAATAACGTGCTTTCCGATCTCAATGTTAACGGTTACAATAGAGCCGCAGCATATAACCGAGCCTTCGCCGATAGTAACGTAGTCGGAAACTGTAGCGCTGGGGTCAATGAGGGTTGCGTATTTTGCGTCGGGGAGAATAGATGCTATCTTCTCAACAATGCTTTTTCTGACAGTTGAGGTGCCAACTGCACAAACCAGATAAGCATCGGGATATTCACGGAGCTTTTCTATGCTTCCCAGCACTTTGTAAGAATTTACTTCTTTTCCCCAAAGCTCTTCGCTGTCATCAACAAACCCGAGAATATTCCAGGTCGGCGTTTGTTTATTTATACGCTCTATAAGCCAGGCAGTCTCGCGCCCGACTCCACCTGCGCAAACAATAATAATGTCCTTCATAATTCGGCCTCACTTCACCCTTATTTCCATTAAATTATAGTATACAAGAGAATTTATGTCAAGAAGGGGACTTTATCCCTTAATAAGAAATGCGGCTTTCTCATAATCACGTTTTTTAACGTAAAAAACGTATTCGTAAATTGACTCGTAGTTTATGCCGATAGACCCAACCCTTGATCTTGAACCGGCAGAAAACGGGGAGGGGCTTAAACGGTTAACGGTCTTAATGTAATAATCAATTCCGTTACCTGAAAGAATATCCCGTATCTGCGCCTGTCTTTTTGTGTCAAAGACTACCGTTAATTCTTTCCTGTTAAAGATCGTGATCATAGTAAATTCCCCCTTCGCAGAGCTAATGTAATTATTATAACATAAACGCATATTAAACGCAAGAAATAACGACTTTCACCTGTCTTGCCGCAAAACAAAAACCACCCTGTTGGGAGGCTCGTGAAATTATTCATATTGACAAAGTGTTGTAAATATTTTAACATTTATGTAGATATGAAAATTTAAGGCGGTGATTTCGTGAGCAGAATGGGTCCCGGTATTTTTGAAAATTCAGAGATATATTTTTCATCCCCCTCTATAAGAGCAAAAAGACTTTATTATAGTGTGCTTTCTGCAGGTCATTTTTATTGCGGCAAGGGCTATCACCTTAAAAGAGATAATTTTGATAGTGTTCTTATAGCTCACATCATCGAAGGAACCTTTACCTTTAAAAACAAAAACGGCGATTTTGTAACCGCAAGGAAAAACGATACCGTCATAGTGGATTGCTATGAGCCCCACGAATACTTTACCGATAATGAGCTGGATTTTGTTTGGGTGCATATTTACGGAGCAAACTGTCTTGATATCTGTCGTGAAATTATCAATTCAGACGGAAATATTTCAAAATCAAGTAACGTAGGCTATATCAAAGACTTGATATGTAAGATTTTCAACGGAGTTAAAAGCAGTGTCCCTACTGCCGAGCACGAACAGTCCGTTATAATATACGACCTTCTCATAGAACTGCTTAACCCCGCAGCCGTAAAAGATAAGCCTCTGCATGAGGATAATATAATAAGAGCAAAGGAATATATTTCAAAGCATCTTGGGGAAAAAATAACCGTCGAAATTCTTGCTAAAGCGGCAAATATGAGCGTAACTAACTTTTCAAGAGTTTTTCGTCAACAAACAGGTTTTTCTCCATATGATTTTGTGCTTTCTGCCCGTCTTAACAAAGCAAAAGAATACCTTCTTAAAACAGATATGTCGGTAACCGGCATTGCCTATGAAACAGGTTTTAACAGTGAGGCTAATTTTATCTATTTCTTTACTAATAACGAGGGTATTTCGCCCGGCAAATTCCGTAAAATCAAATTCTGACTTTCCACACAGCCTTGTCCTCGGACAAGGCTGTGTTTATTTTGGCGGGATTTCTAAACTTTTTAATTGAATTTTGAAATAATTATATGTTTTTAAATGATAGTATATAATTATGAGTATGCATAAAGGATGTGATCTTATGAACAGTAAAGACAGAGAAAGACTCAGATATCTTGCTTCAAAGCAACTTGAAATAGCAAATTCACCCAAAAACGTTGAAAGGGTTGAACTATGGAAAAGGCATAATATGCTTCGGGGTGAAAGACCGCCCATACATATTGAGGTTGGAACGTTTGCCCATGAGGCAATTACTCCGCAGCTAAAATGTGAGGACGAGACCGCAAGAAAGATCGAGTATGAACTTATAAACAATTTTGTAAATATGGAACTCTTTGATGACGATAAGGTCGTCCCGCCTTACTTTCAGCAGACCTATGATAGCCACTTCACTCTTTTCGGACATCAGATTAAAGAGTCAGTAATGGAAAATGATGACGGAACCGAACTTGGCCATCACTTTGAACATATCATTGATGACCTGGGGGACGACTTTCATCTTATAGAGTCTCCTTCGGTTTTCGGAGTAGACAAAGAAAGCACAATGGAGAAAAATAAGGTTTACAATGACGTTTTCGGTGATATTCTTCCCGTTAAACTCGTTACTGACGGACTTTATTCAACCCCCACTCAGCACGTTGTGCATATGATGGGTATGGAAAATATGCTCTATTCTATGTATGACTATCCGGATGAGTTCAAGACGATGATGGATAGAATAGCAGACGACTATATCGCATATTTCAAAAAGCTTGAAAGCGAGAACGTCCTCATGCAGAACCACTCGTTCGAATGGGTTTGCCAGGGCTCGATGGCTTTCTATGACGAAGAAGAAAAGTCAGGACCTGTTAAAACAACAGACGTTTGGGGATTTATGGACAGTCAGGAAACCGTCGGTATTTCGCCCGAAATGTTCCGTGAATTTATCTTCCCTTGCTATAAGAGAATAGCATCTGTTTTCGGAAGACTTAATTATGGTTGCTGTGAACCCGTTCATCCTTTCTGGGATGATATAAAAACCTTACCTAACCTTAAAAAAGTTTCAATCTCTCCTTGGTGTAACGAAGAGTTTATGGCAGACCGGCTTCGTGGTTCGGGCATTATTTATCATCGTAAACCGAACGCCGTATATCTTGGCGTAGGTGCAAAACTTGATGAAGATGCCTTCCGTGAGCATATTGAAAAAACGATAAAAACTGCTCGTGGATGTAACCTTGAAATTACGCAGAGAGACGTCTACACGGTCAACGGAGACATGGATAAGGTTCGCCGTTATGTTGAGATCATAAGAGAATCAATTGATAAATATTGGGAATGAGGTAGATTGTAATGTCAATAATTAATGAAATATCACAATTTGTTCAGACAGGCAGAAGAAAGAACGTAAAAGAACTTTGCGAAACCGCTTTAAGTGAAGGCATTTCCGCGAAGGAAATACTTAACAACGGACTTATAGCAGGTATGATGGCAATCGGTGAAGAGTTTAAAAAAGAAAAGGTTTATATTCCCGAAGTTCTCGTCGCAGCTCGCGCCATGGGTGCAGGTGTTGACGTTCTCAAACCCTATCTTTCTAAAGAGGGAGTAGAGCCTGTTGGTAAAGCAGTTATATGCACAGTAAAAGGAGACCTTCACGATATCGGTAAAAACCTTGTTAAAATGATGCTTGAGGGTGTCGGTATCGAGTGTGTCGACCTCGGTGTAGACATTACTGCGGAGCAGGTCGTTGAAGCAGTTAAAGAAAGCGGAGCGAAAATCGTTGCTCTCTCATCTCTTCTCACAACCACAATGGAGTATCATAAGGATGTTATCGACGCTCTCACAGAGGCGGGTATTCGTGACAGTGTAAAGGTTATGATCGGCGGCGCTCCCGTAAGTCAGGACTTTGCAGATAAGGTTGGTGCAGATGCCTATACCGCCGATGCAGCAACCGCGGCTGACGTTGCGTTGAGTTATTTTGGGTAGGCCTGAGAATATGAAAAACAGAGTAAAAGAGATATATAACAATAAATCTAAAACTATCCCTATTCTTTCTTTTCCTTCAACACAACTTCTCGGCATAACCGTAAAAGAACTTCTTAACAGTCCCGAAATGCAGGCAAAAGGAATGAAAGCCATAGCCGAGAGATGTAATATCGGTGCATCGCTTAATATGATGGACCTGTCGGTAGAGGCAGAGGCATTCGGCGCAGAGATCGTCTTTTATGACGACGACGTTCCAACTGTCAGAAAGGGTATAATCGACGATATTTTCGACGCTGAAAGCATCACTGTGCCGAGTATTGATAAGGGCAGAGCAACAATCTGTATCGAAGGAATAAGAGAAGCAAAAAAAGAGATCAGGGATGTTCCCGTTTTCTGCGGCGTAATAGGACCATACTCTCTTGCAGGCAGACTTTTTGATATGACAGAACTTATGATGGAGTGCTATGACAGTCCTGATGAGGTAAAAATTCTTCTCTCAAAAGCAACGGATTTCATTATAGAATACAGCAAAGCGTTAAAAGAAGCGGGGGCAGACGGAATTGTTATGGCTGAACCCGCGGCAGGTCTTTTGTCCCCAAGCCTTAATGCAGAGTTTTCCGTGCCTTATGTCAAACAAATATTTGATGCCATTAACGACGAAGATTATGTTATCTGCTATCATAACTGCGGTAATGCGGTAAAGGATATGGCAAAAGACATTTCAGAACTCGGAGCCGATATTTACCACTTCGGTAACGCCATAAATCTAAAAGACATTATTCCTTTAATGCCTGAGGATTGTCTTGTTATGGGAAATATTGATCCGGTGCTATTCAGAAACGGAACAACCGAAGATATACGGGAAAACGTTAAAAAAGTCTTTCAGGAGTGCTCTTGTTACGATAACTTTATGCTTTCTTCAGGTTGCGATATCCCTGCAGAAAGCAAATGGGAGAATATCGACGAGTATTTCAGATGTGTTGATGAGATCTATCTTTAAGAATTGAATATTTTATCAATAATAAAGGATTTGTAGATTAATGTTGTTAAAATATGATTTAAGAGAAACTGCGCGTTATTTAGGCTATAAGCGCGGCGCGGAGCCTAGCGAAATCATAACTGAACTTATTGAAGAAGTGTATGATGAACTTTGTGAGGTCATAACACCCGGATATATTTATAAAGAATATGATTTTATTAGGACGGATGAGGGAATAATCGTAGACGGAATTGAATTTAAAAGCAAAAAACTGCTTAATCATTTAAGAAATTCCGAATCAGTAATTCTTTTTTCCGCAACGTTAGGAAAAAGCTCAGATATGCTCATACACAAATATTCGGTTGACGATATTGCAAAGTCGGCAGTTGCTCAGGCTGTCTGCGGTTCGCTTGTGGAGAATCTTTGTGATATAGCGTGTGAAAAACTTGAAAAGGAAATTGAAGGTGAACATAGACCTCGTTTCAGCCCTGGATATGGGGATTTCCATATTTCATATCAGAAAGAATTTTTCAAGCTTCTACCAATCGAAGAAGAACTTGAAGTAACCCTCACCGAAGGGTTTATGATGACTCCCACAAAAACAGTAACAGCCTTTATCGGTGTGATAAAAGAATAAATTTAAGTAAACAAAGCGCCTTTTGTCCAACGGACAAAGGCGCTTTGTTTTCTGTAACGACCGCACAAATCCGAACCCTGCCGGGTGGTTTGCTACATGTTAAATCACGGCGTAGCCGTGTATGGAATCCGTCGCAAGACGGTATGTAATCAATGCAAAGCATTGTATGGAATCAATCCGAAGTAGATATAAACGCCGAAGCGTGATGCCATACGCCTAAAGGCGATTCCATACACCCTATCGGGTTCGAATCCCTCCGCTTTATCACAGAACAAAAATGAGCCCACCCTAAAGGGTGAACTCATTTTCGTTGTCTATGGGCTACAAAAAAGATATTTTTGCTGTTTTTACGTATGAATTCGAACTCTTGCATAAATGAAATCCTTGCTGATGCAAGGGTGAAATCAGCTAACGCTGATGAAATCTTCGGCTTTGCCTCAGATGAAATTAAATCCACCCATCCGCCGTCGAGGCGGATTTCATCTAACGAAGTTGGATTTCATCGTAGAAGACGATTTCACCCACCCGCAAGGGTGGATTTAGTTGAAAAAAGCACCGACAAAGTCGATGCTTTTTTCTGAAAGGGCAGTATAAAATAGATATCCGTATTGTATAAGGCTGAACTCTCGAATTTTAAAATTATCCGCTTTGCGGACTCCTTGTACTTCTTCACTATTCACTATTACTTATTACTTGCCAAAATCGACAGTAAGAGAATAGTGAAGAGTGAAGAGTGAAAAGGTAAAAAGTAAAATCGACAAGCTTCTGTCGAAACTTGTCGATTTTGGAAAGGGTGTACGAATTAGATGCCCTTTTATTTTTTTACCTATGTGTTTGAACCACTACATATTTTAATTTGACAAAATTGTGTTGAAATCTGTATGTAATCATAAAACATAACTTACAAAAGAACCCGCGATAGTATCATCGGGCATTTTTACAGGACTAATAGAAAATTTGTTTTTTAGCCATAGCCGATGTGACGGTATATTACGAATATCACAATAAGCACGCACTTGATACACATTTTCATTTTTTGCAATTTTTATAATTTCCTTTAGCATCGCCGTAGCTATCCCTTTACACCGCAAATTTGAATGTGTAACTTCAATCATATTTATGAAGATTTCATTTTGTTCAATCGGTGCAGGTATATCTCTTTTAAACGCCCACAAACAACCAACAATGGTATCATCATTTTTAGCAACAAGGAAATATCCGTCTTTACGAATTACGTCTCGCATATAAGGATAATCTTTTAACATTTGTTCTTTTTCAAGCTCAGTTCCAATTCTTATAATAAAATTTTCATCCATTTGAGGTTTTATTCTCCTTTGCCGTGTTAATTGAAGCGATAAGGATCCGTTTTACCTCAACACATTTGTTAAGTAATTCTTTGTCATTATAATATCCGCTTTCAATTAACAGTTCAATCCAATATTCACTTTCAGAACACTCTTTGAGTGCTATTTGTAGTTTTGCAACAAAATCAGCTTTTCCGTGTGCGTAAAATGCCTCACGTATATTTGCACCAATACTTGTTCCCGACCGCAAAAACTGATTTATCAAAGCGCTTTCACATTTTACGTTTCTTAATTCCTTACACACTTTTATAACAGTACGTGCAAATTCTTTTGATTTTATAATTAAAGGACTCTCGGTCATAATAAACCCACCTTTCACATTTATTATACTTTCTATAAATTAAAAAAGCAAGGCAAAGCCTTGCAGAATACTTCTTCACTATTCACTATTACTTATTACTTGCCAAAATCGACAGTAGAGAATAGTGAAAAGTGAAGAGTGAAGAGGTAAAAAGTAAAATCGACAAGTCTCTGTCGAAACTTGTCGATTTTGGCGGAGAAGGAGGGATTCGAACCCTCGAGACGCTTTTGACGCCTACACGATTTCCAATCGTGCGCCCTCGACCGGACTAGGCGACTTCTCCATAAGTTATTTATTTTCGCGACTTATA
>JAZNVP010000099.1:0-8846 GCA_045592865.1 Oscillospiraceae bacterium | reverse complement strand
CCGTTCTTTTCTTGCGAGTTCATACTGAAGTTGTGCTACTTTACTCAATTGCTGTACCGATGGCGGCAGTTCGGAGCCGTCTTTTTGGGGTCTTCCTTTGGGTTTAATTGGAATTCCTGATGCTAGTTTTTGTTGTTTCTTATTATGTCTTTTGGTGACACTATGTACTTGCTCTGGACTTAGGTTCAATTTTTTCCCTATTTCTTTTCGTGTTTATCCCTTTGCTTTTAATTCTAATATCTCCTTTTCATATTTTTTTAGATGTGTATACTTTCTATGCATAAAAATTCCTCCTATGGTAGTTTCTTTCATTCTACCATAGGAGGGTATTTTTTTCTATTGTCCGTTTTTAACGGACTTGTGCATTGTCGAATGGGGATTTTTTTATTTCGTAAGAAATCTCGCGAGAAAATCTTTGGTTTCCTGCTTCTTAGGAGCATTAAAGATTTCTTCGGGGCTTCCTTCTTCAAATATAACGCCGTTATTCATATAAACAACGTGTGAGCTAACGTCCTTAGCAAACGCCATTTCGTGAGTAACAACGAGCATCGTCATGCCGTCTTTGGCAAGATCTCTCATAACCGAAAGAACCTCACCAACCATCTCGGGATCAAGTGCGCTTGTCGGCTCGTCAAAGAGAAGTATTTCGGGATCCATCGCAAGAGCCCTCGCAATAGCAATTCTCTGCTTCATTCCGCCCGATAACTGCTTAGGTTTAGCGTTTAAATAGGGGAGCATACCAACCTTTTCGAGATAAACCTTTGCAATCTCTTCGGCTTCCGCTTTAGAGCGCTTTAAAACCTTCGTCTGCCCAATAGTGCAGTTCTTAAGAACAGTCATATTGTTAAAAAGATTGAAGGATTGAAAAACCATTCCAACCTTGGTTCTGAAAGCAGAGGGCTTTATCTTTTCAGTGTCCTCTCCGTGATAAAGAATGGTTCCGCCCGTGGGGGTTTCAAGTCTGTTTATGCAGCGGAGCAGGGTGGATTTACCCGAACCCGAACCGCCGATAATAGTGGTAACGTCGCCCTTTTTAACAGAGAAGTCAATGTCCTTTAAAACGGTGTGCTTTCCGAATGCTTTTGAAAGGTGCTTTATTTCAAGAATTGTTTCATTCATCTTTTTGCCACCTTTCTTTTTCTGTCGGAAAGTATCTCATCGGTCTTTCCGGGGAAGTTATACATTCCCGTTGTGTGTGCTAAACTGTCTGTAGTAGATATATCGTAGTTTTCGGGACCGTCCATAGCTCTTTCCCACCATCTGAGAAGTAAAGAGCAAACAACCGTCATAATAAGGTAAATAACCATGCAGATAACTGCAGAGGGGAAGTAAAGGTATGTTGCACCGACGATTCCCTTGTGAACTGCAAATAATTCGGTATATCCGATAATGAACATAACCGAAGTATCCTTTATGTTGATTATGAGGTTATTTCCTATCTGAGGTAGAATGTTTCTGAGTGTCTGAGGCAGGATAACGTTTAGCATTGTCTGGAAATGTGTCATTCCAATAGCTTTAGCGCCTTCTGTCTGACCAATGTCGATGGAAAGAATGCCGCCTCGAACCGTTTCTGCCATATAAGCACCTGTGTTAATTGAAACAACGAGGTATGCGGCAGGAATAACGTCAAGCCTTATTGTGTTGCCTGAAAAATAGGGAATAGCAAAGTAAACAAAAACCGCTTGAAGAATCATAGGGGTTCCTCTGAAAACCTCAACGTAAACCCTTAAAATTGCTCGAAGAATAGTAATAAAAATCTTCTTAACGGGGTGATCGTTCTTGTGGGTTGGAATAGTTTGAAGTATTCCGCAACCCAGCCCTATAAGGCAACCAACAAGTGTTGCAACAACCGCGAGAAGAATGGTGCTCCAAGCGCCGTTCAGATATCTTGCTCCGCTTTCTTGCCAGAGCCTTAAGATATCCTCTAATAATTCCATAAGCATAACTGCCTTGTCTTCCTTTCTAAAACTTTGAAACGGCCGCTTTTGGCGACCGTTTCCGAAAAATATCCGTTATGAATTATTCGCTAACGGGCTGAATTTTTATTGCTTCTTCCATAAGGTTGTTAAAATCGCTTTCGTCCATTTTGGAAAGAACGTTATCAAGAGCATCCTTAAGAATAGCGTTGCCTTTCATAACCGAAATACCAATGTTGATGTCGCCGTCGTCAACCTTGAAGTTGTCATCGTCGGAGAACTCAAGGATAGTCATGTCAGGGTAAGCGATAACTGCGGCCTGAGCAGTGGGCATATCTGTGCAAACGAAATCAACGTCGCCGGTCTCAAGTGCCATGAGCATTGCAGGTGCAGATTCTTTAGCTGCTTTAATGTTAGCGTTTTTAATCTGAGGTAAGCAAGAATCATACCAGATGGTAGAAGTCTGAGATGTGCATGAGAGACCCGAAAGAGCAGAAATGCCTTTAGCTTCTGCAGCGGGAGTGCCTTTCTTAGCAAGACAAACGATGGAAGCGTAGAGGTAAGGACCTGCAAAGTCAACCTGCTCCATTCTGCCTGCGGTCATCGACTGACCTGCGATAACAGCGTCAACCTGACCGGTCTGAACTGCGGGAACGAGGGAGTCCCAATCGAGACGAACTATCTCGAGCTCCCAACCGTTAGCTTCGCAAAGCTTCTTAGCCATCATAACGTCATAGCCGTTTGCATATTCATTTGTTCCTTTAATAGCAACTGCTCCGTTGGAATTATCTGCCTGCGACCAGTTGTAAGGCGCATAGCCGCATTCCATAGCCACTGTGAGAACTCCGTCCTCAACTCCTGATTTAACTGTTTTTGTTCCGCAAGAAGTGATGCTGAGCACCGTAACTAATGCGAGAACTGTTGCGAGAAATCTTTTCATTGTTTTCTCCTAACCTTTCTTTAGATAATAAAAAATGAACCGCTTTCGGCAGTCCATAACAATGTTAAACACATTAAACATAGACAGCACTCCACAAAAGCATTTGTGACAGTTTGGCGGGTATTTCCCGACAACCCAGAAATCTTCGGCAGGACAACCTTAGAAATCTTCGGCGATGCACCCTTTCGGTTTTTGGCAGATGTCCTTACTAAACCTCAACCTACTCTTGAGCCTCGCGCCTCTAATCTAAGCAATTCAATTTCCTATATAATATAATGTATTTGTTCATTTGTCAATACTTTTTTACTTTTTATCAATTTTTATCACTTTTTATAAAACCGAAAAAATGAAAAATAGCAATATTTGTCTATAAAAACACTCACGATGTCTTGTCTATATAACAATAAAGTTTTAGAATAAAAATATAAGGTGAGTCTCTATTTTTGATAGGAGAAGGAATATGATTAAGGTAACGATTTTTAACGAGTTTTATCACGAAAAGACTCACGAAGAAGCAAAGAAAATGTATCCCGACGGAATTCATTCCTTGCTGAAAAATAGTCTGGAATGCGATGATATAGCGGTTAAAACGGTAACGCTTGATGACGAGAACTGCGGAATTTCTGAAGAGGTGCTTCTCGATACCGACGTGCTTATCTGGTGGGGGCATATGCGCCATCACTTAGTTCCCGACGAGGTCGCAGACCTTGTTGCTGACCACGTCAGGCGCGGAATGGGCGCAATTTTTCTCCATTCGGGCCATCATTCCAAACCCTTTAAAAAACTTATGGGAACAACTTGTGACCTCTATTGGCGAGAGGATGGCGACTCAGAACTATTATGGGTGGTTAATCCTTCTCATCCAATTGCGAACGGTATTGAAAGGCTTATAAAGCTTGAGCATGAGGAAACCTATGCGGAGCCTTTTGCGGTTCCTGAGCCTGAAGAGCTTGTTTTTATCGGAAGTTTCACGGGCGGAGAGGTTTTCAGAGCGGGTTGCTGCTATAGAAGGCAGAACGGAAAGATATTCTATTTCCAGCCCGGACACGAGACCTATCCGAGTTATTACAATAAGGATGTTATAAAGGTTATAAAGAATGCTATCTATTGGGCTAAGCCTGAGATTGATAGGGTTAACTTTGGTGATACGCATCTGACGGTTTCAGATAATTGGGGGAAATAGAATGTTAAAAATAGCAGTTATTGGCTATGGCGGTCAGGGCGCATGGCACTGCGGTCAGATCGAAAAAAGCGACGTTGCTACTCTTCTCGGAACCTATGATATAAGGGAAGAGAGAAGAATAGCGGCGGAGAAGAACGGCGTTTTTTGTTATGCGTCGAACGAGGCTATTTTCTCTGATCCCGAGGTAGAGGCGGTTGTTATTGCAACTCCTAATGATCTTCATAAGGACCTTTGCATCAGCGCTTTAAGGGCGGGAAAACACGTTATATGCGAAAAGCCCGTTGAAACGTCGGTTGCGGCATTTGATGAGATCTGCAAGGTTTCAGAAGAAACGGGAAAGGTGTTCACTGTTCACCAAAATCGCCGTTGGGACGTTGATTTTCTTGCAATGAAGAAGATTGCTTCGAGCGGAGAGATAGGTGCTCTTATCAATATAGAATCAAGAATTCACGGGTCGCGCGGTATTCCAAGCGACTGGAGATGCGAAAAAGAGCACGGCGGCGGAATGATTCTTGATTGGGGAGTTCACCTTATTGATCAGATACTTCAGATAGTTCCCGACAGAATAGAAAGAGTTTTCTGCGAATGCAGTTACATAACCAAAAAAGAGGTAGACGACGGTTTTAAGCTATCTATATCGTTTGAAGGCGGAAAAAGGGCTTACGTTGAGGTTGGGACCTATAATTTCCTTCCGCTTCCGAGATTTTATATGCAGTGCGAAAACGGAACGGCGTTAATTGAAGACTGGAGAAAGAACGCAGTTATTTCACGCCTTAAGGCTTGGCAGGAAAAGGACATAACCCCCGTTCAGAATGCGGCAGGTATTACTAAAACGATGGCACCGAGGGACGAACTCACGCTTGACCTTTATGAAGCGGAGAGACCTGTTTCTGACGTTCACGATTTCTACCGAAACTTTGCACAGGCTGTTGAGAATGGATCTGAGACGTTAATTAAACTTTCAGAGGTCAGAAGATGCCTTTCTGTTATGGAAGCGGCATTTGAATCCGACCGAACCAAAGAGGTTATAAGGGTTAATATATGATTAAACTTGCAACAATTGGAACAAGTTCTATTTGTGAATCGTTTATAAAAGCAGTTAAAACAACCGATAGGTTCGTTTTAGAGGCTGCATACTCGAGAAGTAATGTAAAGGCAAAAGCCTTTGCGGAGAAACACGGGTTCAAAAGAGCCTTCTCAGATCTTGAAGAAATGGCTTCAGACCCGCATTTAGACGCAGTTTACATTGCTTCGCCTAATTCTTTGCATTATGAACAGTGCAAACTCTTTTTAGAGAATAAAAAACACGTTATATGCGAAAAACCTATTGTTTTAAGATTATCGGAACTCAAAGAGCTACAAGAAATTGCGGCTAAAAATAACGTTATTTTAATGGAAGCTTTAATTTCTGTTCATACGGGTTATGCTAAAGAGATTAAAAATGCAGTTTCGGAAATTGGGGAGATAAACTCTGCCGAATTTATCTTTTGCAAGATATCAAGTAGGTGGAACGAGTATAATGAGGGAAAGTTTATAAACGTTTTCGAGCGTACAATGGGTGGCGGCGCACTTTACGATCTCGGCGTTTATCCCGTTTATGCAGCGGTTTATTTGTTTGGAGAACCGAAAGACGTAGTTTCCGAAAACTCGTTTGATGAAAGAGGTAATAATCTTTCGGGTTACGCAAGACTTATTTATGATGGCTTTGAGGTGAAAGTTTCCTATTCCAAATCGTTTGACGATTTGAGAGTGAGCAAAATAATCGGAGAAAACGGGGTTATTGATATAGGTTTAATCTCTATGTTTTCGTCTGCCTCTTTAAAAGACAGAGCTCTTTCTCCCGAGGCGGAAAGAACCTCGTTTATGGCTTTCGAAGCCAATGATTTTGCCGATTATATATCTGGCGAGAAGCTGGAGAGTTATAAATACTTTTCTGATTTAGCGGTTAAGACACTTAAGGTTATAGAAAAAATAAACAATGAAGGAGAGAAGCTTTATGAAACTCGGAGTTGTTAGCGCTATTTATGACGGTTGGACCTTTGAAGAAATGATAGACCACGTAGCAGATAACGGCGGTGTTTGCGTCGAGGTTGCTTGTTGGCCATCGGGAAAGGCAGAAAGAAGATATGCAGGGGTAAGTCATATTGACGTTACGAACAGAACTGCAGAATATATCTCTTACATAAAGACCTATGCTAAGGGTAAAGGCGTTGAGATTTCTTCTCTTGCGTTCTATCCTAACACGATGGATGGAGACCTCGAAAAGAGAATGGCTAATATTGAGCATCTTAAAAAGGTTATCGAAATGAGCGCTCTTTTGGACGTTAATATGGTTACGACCTTTGTCGGAAGAGACCAGAATAAATCAGTAGAGGAGAACCTTGATTTATTTAAGGAAATATGGCCTCCGATAATCGAGTTTGCAGAAAAGCACGGGGTTAAGATTGCTATTGAAAACTGTCCTATGCTTTTCACGCGCGATCAGTGGCCGGGCGGACAGAACCTTTTCACGACTCCTGCTATCTGGAGAAGGTGCTTCGAGATAATTGACAGCGATTATTTCGGAATTAACTATGATCCGAGCCATTTTATATGGCAGAATATCGACTACGTAAAGCCGTTATACGAGTTTAAGGATAAGATATTCCACGTTCATTTCAAGGATATCAAGGTCTACAGAGACAGGCTTAATGAGGTTGGCGTTATGGCTTATCCGCTCGACTATATGAGCCCTAAGCTCCCCGGACTCGGAGACGTTGATTGGGGCAAATACGTTTCTGCTCTTACCGATATCGGCTATAATTCATATGCCTGTGTTGAGGTTGAGGATAAAGCCTTTGAGGATACAAAGGAAAGAATTTTAGATTCGGTTACTTTAAGCTTACGCTATATGCGTCAGTTTGTTATATAAAAGGAGGAAATGAAAATGGCAAAGCTCGACATGAATAATTTCACAAGCGATATGACCGAAAAAAGCGTTGTTTACAGCGAAAAGAAACTTCGCATCGGTATTATCGGAACGGGAGGAATCGCAAATTCTCACATTACCAGCTATCTTAAACAACCCGACGTTGAGGTAGTTGCGGGTGCAGACCTTATTCCCGGAAAGGCTGCAAAGTTCTTTAAGGACCATGAAACAGATGCAAAGGCGTTCGAAGATTACAAGGAAATGATAGACACAGTTCCTATGGATGCCGTTAGCGTTTGCACATACAACCGCACCCACGCAGAGTGCACGATTTACGCACTTGAACACGGACTTCACGTTCTTCTTGAAAAGCCTATGACCGTAACGCTTGATGAGGCTATTGCTATTATGAAAGCAGAGAAGAAGAGCGGAAAGATCGTTTCTGTTGGCTTCCAGCCCCGTTTCGATGAAAATATGAAAATGATCAAAAAGATAGTTGAATCGGGTGAGCTCGGCCGCGTTTACTACGTTCAGACCGGTGGCGGACGCAGACACGGTATTCCTGTTAGCTGGAGCGAGACCTTTATCGAAGAGGATAAGGCAGGTCTTGGTGCTGTTGGTGATATCGGATGCTATTCTATCGACCTCGTTATGAATGCTCTCGGCAATCCGAAGCCTTTAACCGTTTCGGGCAGAGCATCCGGTTTCTTTGGAAAGACTCCCGAGGCTTATGCCGAGGTTGGTAAACCTGAATGTGCAGAAAAATTCTCGGTTGACGATTTTGCTTCTGCTTATATACGTCTTGATGGAGACATCATCCTCGACTTCAGAATTGCTTGGTATATGCATCTTGATACCCCCGGAGACACCATCATTATGGGAACTAAAGGCTCTCTCCGCATACCTTCAACAGACTGTTGGAACGGCTCCTTCTATAAGCCTATGACCATTTATCACGACGTTGCAGGTAAACCTGTTCAGACCGAGATTCCTCTTATTTCTACACCTAAGGATGCGCCCAGTCTTTTCGATAAGAAGATCCGTTCCTTCCTTGATGCAGTTATCACGGGTTCAGAGGCTCCTGTTCCTACAAGTCAGATAATCTACAATCAGGCTATAATCGACGGTATTTTCCGTTCTTCTGAGTGCGGCAAAGAGGTTGATATCGTTATACCTGAAATATAAAGGAGAATTGATATGAAATTTCCAATAGCGCTTCAGCTTTATTCAGTCAGAGAAGATATGGAAAAAGATTTTCTCGGCACCTTAAAAAAGGTTAAAGAACTCGGCTATGAAATGGTTGAGTTTGCAGGGCTTTTCGATCATTCTGCAAAGGACGTTAAAAAGGTGTGTGAAGAGGTAGGCTTAATTCCAATCTCAGCTCACGTTTCCTGCAGTTCTATGGCGGAAGATCTGAACGTTGTTAACGATTATGCCGAGATAGGTTGCAAATACGTTGTTATTCCTTGGAACGACAGACTCGCGGGACATCCTAAGTATGATGAGTTCAAGGCGGATGCAGAGAAGATTGCAGAAAGAGCAGAAAGTCTCGGAATGAAGCTTTGTTATCATAATCACGATTTTGAGTTCGAAAAGGTAGACGGTGAATATAAGCTTGATATTTTATATAAAGATTTTCCGTTTATGTATCCTCAGATTGATACCTGTTGGGCCAAGGTTGGCGGAGAGGACCCTGCCGAATACATAAAGAAATATGCGGGAAGAGCAGAAATTCTTCATCTTAAAGATTTCGTTGGACAGAAGAGCAACAATATGTATGGTCTTATAGGTGCGGACGGTAAAAAAGATGAAGGTCCCGTTGAGGAATTTGATTTCCGACCCGTTGGATACGGTGTTCAGGACTTTAATAAAATTCTTACTTCGGCTGAAGAGATCGGC
>JAZNVP010000098.1:0-6688 GCA_045592865.1 Oscillospiraceae bacterium | reverse complement strand
CCGTCGAGGCGGATTTCATCGTCTGAGACGATTTCACCCACGCGTATGGGTGGATTTCATTGAAAAACCGACTTGTTAAAACAAGTCGGTTTTTCTGGTTGGGCTGGATAGATTCGAACTATCGGAATGAGGGAGTCAAAGTCCCTTGCCTTGCCGCTTGGCTACAGCCCAGTATAAAAAAATTAAGGCAGGGACAAAGCCCTGCCTTATTGGTGGGGTGAGTGATGGGACTCGAACCCACGACTTTCAGTGCCACAAACTGACGCTCTACCAACTGAACTACACTCACCATATGGCGCGCCCGAAGAGATTCGAACTCCTGGCCTACTGCTTAGAAGGCAGTTGCTCTATCCGGCTGAGCTACGGGCGCATACTTTTTCCAAAGCGAAGATTATTATATCATACCTATTAGGTTAATGCAAGTCTTTTTTACAAAAATTTGATAAATGATTTTTCATTAATTTTGGGTATTTTAGGGCATAAAACGAAAAAAAGTTTGAAAAAATATAAAAAAATACGGTTGTGTTATTGAAAAATGCATATGCTTGCTGTATAATATTTGACGGAAAAAATAATAGCCGTCGGTTTTTAGGGGCCGACGAGGGAAACTTACCGTCAGGATGGCGGAATTTATGTTCAGAAAGGAACATTCTTTTATGGAAAAAAAGGAACGTAGAGTTGGAACGGTCTCAAGAGGAATTCGTTGCCCCATCATTCGTGAGGGAGATAACCTTGCGAAGATAGTTTCGGCAAGTGTTTTAGAGGCGGCAGAAATTGAAGGCTTCCCGATAAACGACCGCGACGTTATCGCTCTTACCGAGTCGATAGTTGCAAGAGCGCAGGGAAACTATGCAACGGTTGAAGATATCGCGGCAGACGTTAAAGCAAAGCTTGGCGGCGGAACGATCGGCGTTATTTTCCCCATTCTTTCGAGAAACCGTTTTGCCATCTGTCTCAAAGGTATAGCAAAGGGCGCTAAAAAGATCGTATTAATGCTCAGTTACCCTTCCGACGAGGTTGGAAACAGCCTTGTTAGCCTTGATAAGATCGACGAAGCAGGGATTAACCCCTATAGCGACGTTTTAACGCTCGAGCGTTACCGTGAACTTTTCGGCGAGAATAAGCATGAGTTCACCGGCGTTGACTATGTTGAATACTATATGAATATCGTTAAAGAGTGCGGCGCAGAGGTTGAGGTTATCTTTGCAAATCAGGCAAAGGCAATCTTAGAGTATTCCGACACTGTTTTAAACTGCGATATCCACACCCGCGCAAGAACCAAAAGAATTCTTCTCGCGGCAGGCGCTAAAAAGGTGATAGGACTTGATGAAGTGCTCAATGCGTCGGTTAACGGAAGCGGATGCAACGAGAGATACGGAATTTTAGGCTCCAACAAATCAACCGAAGACAAAATAAAGCTCTTCCCCCGCGAGTGCAAAGACCTCGTTCTCGATATCCAGAAGATAATTCTCGAGAAGACCGGCAAAAAGGTTGAGGTTATGGTATATGGCGACGGTGCGTTTAAGGATCCTCAGGGAAAGATCTGGGAACTTGCCGATCCGGTTGTTTCTCCCGCATTTACCGACGGACTTATCGGAACACCTAACGAACTCAAACTTAAGTATCTTGCCGATAATGATTATAAAGACCTTTCGGGCGATGAACTCAAAGCGGCTATCTCCGAAAGCATTAAGAATAAGGGCGAAAACCTTGTTGGAAATATGGCTTCTCAGGGAACCACTCCCCGTCAGCTCACCGACCTTATCGGTTCGCTCTGCGACTTAACCAGCGGCTCGGGCGATAAAGGAACCCCCGTTGTTCTCGTTCAAGGTTACTTCGATAACTACACAAACTAAAATTAAAACTGCGATGCAAAAAGCATCGCAGTTTTTGTTTAATAATAAACTTCACAGACTTCATCGACGACTTCAATAGATTTAACGGTCAGATCTTCGTTCCACAGAAATCTTATATATCGACCGTCTTCCGTTGGGAAATCAGTAACGTCTCCAATGGGGGAAAGATATACAGGAAAGGTTAGTGTTCTCGGTGGGAAATCCGGGATGTTCTTTTTGATCCTTGCAACAGCGGCTTCCCACATAGTTCGGTAGTTAGATTCTCCGGGAACAATATGTTCAAAATCGCTAAGCTGGAATTTGGTTAAGGCACAAGTGCCTTTGCCGGTGGTTTTATAATATGAGTCGGGTGTTGTTTTTTCGGCGCTCATAAAACCGATGTCTTTGCAACGCATCAGTAAAGATGTGCCCCACACGTCATAGGTTTTATTATTTTTATCTGTTAGCCTTATAAGAATTTCTCGACCGTATTCCCCATCTCTTATAAAATATTCAGGTGTGGTGTTCTCCTGGGTAAGTTTTTCCATTGAATCATTATGTATGACGATATAGTTCCCGTTTTCAAAGAAAATAAATTCGTAGCTATAATTGCTCCATTCTCCCAAAGAATATCCGCCCACGATCTCGTCCTTAATATCCTCAAAGGTAACCTTTAACGGCAGGTTGTTTTTGGTGTCTCGGTTGAGACCTAAAAGTTCGCGCATATCAGCTATATCTTCTTCGCCTGGAGCATAATTGTTATATTTGGTTGCCCCTGTAACCACGATTATCTTTTCTTCGGGGATCCTGTAGGAAGTAAGTATTTTCTTCATATCTGTTGCGCTTGCGATCGGATAATTTTCAATTTCGGCGCGTGTAGGATAGATATGCCCCTCAAATAAAATACAACAATACTCTTTCTCGGTTTCCTGCCAAACAAACACCTTCAAACCGTTTTCGGTGTCCAAGCCGAAGTAATCGGGGTGTCTTTCTTTGACCTCAGCAATCACTTCGTCGGAGGGGATGGGAATAACGGTGTCGAGTCTGGTTATAAGTATTGAAATCGAGGCGATAATGCAGATGACCAGCGAAGTTAAGAGTATCCATAAACCCGTATTTTTCTCCGAAAACATATAGCTCCTCCTTTAAAATGAACGGCATTACTTTATTTAATTATAAGGCATATTCGCTTATAATTCAATATAAATAATAATTTTAGAATTACACTTGAAAAGGAAGAGGAATAGGTATATAATCGAGAAAAAACATAGGTAGGTGTTTTATATGTTAAGAATAGGTTTGTCTGCAAGCGGAAAGGTAATAAACGAAGACCTTTTCAAGCAGTATAGCGAAGCGGGAATATCCTGTATGGAAGTAACCCCGACGCTTATGGATGCGGATAAGGAAACTCTTTTGGAGGTTAAAGGTTGGGCTGATAAGTATGGCGTTGAGCTCTGGAGCTTCCATCTTCCCTTTGCTCCCTTTGATGAAATAGATCTTTCTAACCCTGCGCTTTGCGATAAAACGATAGAGCGCTATATGGCAATCATTAAAAACGTTGCACCTTTGGGTATAGACCTTTTCGTTGTTCATCCCAGTGGAGAACCTATTGACGATGAGGATAGACCCGTCCGCCTCGAAACCTCGAAAAAGAGCCTCTCCCGTCTCGCTGACCTTGCGGCAGAAGAGGGTGTTACCATTGCGGTTGAGGATATCCCGAGAACCTGCATAGGAAGAAACTCGGGCGAAATACTTGAGATTTTAAATGAGAACGATAAGCTGGTCTGCTGCTTTGATATAAACCACCTTCTCGGCGAAGATAACGTTGATTTCGTTAAAAAGGTTGGGAAAAAGATAAAGACCCTTCACGTTTCGGACTACGACTTTATAAACGAGAGGCACTGGCTTCCCGGCGAAGGAAAGAACGATTGGCAAGGCATTTATAATGCGCTATTAGAGGTTGGATACAATGGCCCTTGGCTTTATGAGATTGGCTTTAAGTGTCCTAAAACCATAATCAGAGACCGCGACCTTACCACTGAAGATTTTGCGCGTAACGCAAAAGAAATATTTGAAAACAAGCCCTTGACGGTATTTTCAACACATAAAGAAAACCTTGGCATGTGGGAATAAAAAATGCTCTCCGCTATTTTTTTAGCGGAGAGTTTTCTTTTCCTATTGACATAGCCGATTTAATGTGTTAAAATCTTCTCAACCGATAGAGGTGCGCTGTGTAAAAAGTATCTGTTTCTTAGAGCCTGCCGGGGTGAAGCAGAGAAAGGGATGCGGCGCCGAAGGCGGAGCGTGGCGAAGCTCTGATCTGGCACTCTGTGAGAATATCCTGAGTGTTGTCGCAGAAATGCGGAGAGCTATCTTAAAGAAAATTATTGGCTTTTTAAAAGGCAGTTTTTGGGATAGTCGGCTTATCGGTCCGCTATCTTTTTTTATTTTTCAAAGGAGAATTGTTATGAAAAACACAGTATTCACAGGTGCGGCAACCGCAATTATAACCCCATTTAAAAACGGTTCGGTTGATTATGAAGCGTTCGGAAGACTTATCGATTGGCAGATAGAAAAGGGGATAGACGCTATCGTTGTTGCAGGAACAACGGGAGAGGGTTCAACCCTTACCGATAAAGAGCATAAGGACGTTATAGAGTATTCGGTTAAAAAGGTTGCAGGAAGGGTTCCCGTTATTGCAGGAACGGGCTCTAACGATACCGCTTATGCAATCGAACTCACGAAGTTTGCTTGTGAAGTGGGTGCAGATGCGATGCTTCTTATAAGCCCCTACTATAATAAGGCTACCCAGAAGGGCATGTATGAATCTTTTAAAGCAACCGCAGATGTTTCAACAAAACCCTGCATATTATATAACGTGCCGTCAAGAACGGGCTGCAACATTCTTCCCGAAACGGTGGCAAAACTTGCAGATCACCCCAACATCGTTGCGATAAAAGAGGCGTCGGGAAATATTTCTCAGATAGCCGAAGTAGCGGCTCTTTGCGGCGACAAAATAGATATCTATTCGGGAAATGACGATCAGATAGTTCCCGTCCTGTCACTCGGCGGAAAGGGAGTTATCTCGGTGCTTTCCAATCTCTTGCCGGGAGAAACCTCGGAAATGTGCAAAAGCTATATGCGCGGAGAAACGGGTAAGGCTCTTTCTATGCAGTTAAAGTATCTCCCTCTTGTAAACGCGCTTTTCTGCGAGGTTAACCCCATTCCCGTTAAGGCGGCTATGTCGGCAATGGGATACTGCGAGAATTCGCTTCGTCTCCCTCTGACTCCTATGGAAGAGGCTAACGAAAACAAACTTCTCGGTTTAATGAGAGAAAACGGCATAATCGATTAAATTTTTAAGGAGCAGGTAATATGAAAATATTGCTTTCTGGATATCTCGGCAGAATGGGTGCCGAAGTAAAAGCGGCGGCGGAAAAACTGGGGCATGAGGTCTTCGGTGTAGACGCGTTCGCAGATGGTGTGGAAAACTGCGCTTCGGAGTTTTCGTCAGCTCAAACAAACGTCGATATCATAATAGATTTTTCTCACCACAGTCTGACAAAGGACCTCTTGGAATTTGCTTTAAGGGAAAAACTCCCCTTGGTAATTGCAACAACGGGGCAGACCGAAGAGGAACTGGCTTTAATAAAAGAAGCGTCGGGGAAAATACCACTCTTTTTTGCTTCCAACTATTCTCTCGGCGTGGCGCTTCTTATAAAACTTGCCGAGAAAACGGCGGCGGTGTTCCCCGATGCCGATATTGAAATAGTGGAAAAACACCATAACAGAAAGGCCGACGCTCCGAGCGGAACGGCGGTCAGCATCGCTTCGGCGCTTGTGAAGGTTCGCGAAAACGCGGTTGTGAAAACGGGCAGAAGCGGAATGGCAGTCCGCGAGAAGAACGAGATCGGCGTTCACGCGATAAGAATGGGGAACGTCGTCGGTGAGCACGAGGTTATCGTCGGCACCGACAGTCAGACCATAACCTTAAAACACGAGGCCCATAGCCGTGCCCTCTTTGCAGAAGGCGCTTTGACGGCGGCAGAATTCCTTAAAGGTAAAGAAGCGGGTCTTTATGATATGAACAGTATGATTTCTTTTTAGGAGACAAAAATGAAGGTTGCAATATATGGATATGGAAATTTAGGTAAGGGAACCGAACTCGCGGTGCGTAATGCGCCCGATATGACCCTTTTCGGAGTGTTTACAAGAAGAGATCCCGAAACGGTTAAAACCCTGACGGGTGCTCGGGTGTTCAGAGCGGATGAAATATTAAGGTATAAAGACGAGATCGACGTCGTTATAATATGCGGCGGAAGCGCGACCGACCTTCCCGTTTTAACACCTATGCTTGCGCGTGATTTCAACGTGGTGGACAGTTTTGATACCCACGCGAAGATAAACGAGCATTTTTCATCTGTTAACGAAGCGGCAGAAAATGGCGGTAAAATCGCGCTCATTTCTTGCGGATGGGATCCCGGAATGTTTTCTCTTCAAAGACTCCTCTCGTCTGCAGTTCTTCCCGATGGAAACGACTATACCTTCTGGGGTAAAGGGGTAAGTCAGGGTCACTCGGATGCAATCAGAAGAATAAAGGGTGTTGTGGATGCCCGTCAGTATACCGTTCCGATCCCCGAGGCGTTAAACCGCGTTCGTTCGGGAGAGGCGCCTTGCCTTTCGGCAAGGGAAAAGCATCTCAGAGAGTGCTTTGTTGCGGTAGAAGAAGGTGCCGATAAGGAAAGAATAGAAAAAGAGATCAAAGAAATGCCCAACTACTTCTCAGATTACGATACAACTGTTAATTTTGTATCTGCGGAAGAACTAAAACGAGACCACAGCGGTATCCCCCA
>JAZNVP010000097.1:0-3173 GCA_045592865.1 Oscillospiraceae bacterium | reverse complement strand
TAACCTATCGGTTACGTTGTTATAACTGTAACTTGTTGTTATTCCTTCAAAGGTAGCCGAAGACAAGCGTTGATATTGTCCATTACCGGAATCGCCCTCATAAACATATGTTTCGGTATTACCTCTCGAATCGGTATTTGTCATTGTTCTCTCGCCATCGCCCGAATAGGTCGCCGAGGTAACTATTTTGTTTCCATTTTCACCCTTGGTTATCGTCTGCGTAGGGTTGGAGTAATTATCATAATTTATGGTTATAACCTGACCCGAAGAAGAGGTTGCTGTTTTTAAATCACCCGTATTTTCATCATAGGTATAGGTGTAGTTATACCCTGTGGGGTCGATCATTTTTTTGAGGTTATTGTCAGAATAATACTCAAACTGTGACTCCTGCTCCGCCGCATCGACCGATGACGTGAGATTTCCGTTATCGTCATACAAGTAGGTGTTCTGATGGCTTTTTATAAGGAAGAGGTCGTCGAAATATCCGACGTTTGTCTGGTCATGATAATATATTTCGAGAGAAATATTTTTGTAATTAGCGGGTGCCTTTACGGTGGAAGAAGTGAACTGCCAGGTGTTAACGCCTTGGTTAAATCGAGCCGTTCCGCCCTCGGCTGATACCCAGCTTCCGTCGGTCTTTTGGAAATACACCTTCAGATAGAAGGCTCTTCCGGGGAGAGCATTAGCCTTTGCCCATCCGCCGAAGGAGATAACGTCGCCTGCGGCTCCTGACGTGGTTCCGTCTTTACTGATATAAGTTTTGGGCTGACCCTCTCCTGCAACGCTGGGCCCTATCTTTATGCTTCGGATTCCGCTATGCGCTTCTGAATTTTTAACAAAAACAGATGCATTTTCGAGCTTTTCGAACCATTCAGCCGAGTTGTTGGGGATAAATTCAAACGAGGGGTTTGCAACGAGGTTTGCTTCTGCAGATGCATTAAGACCGCGAACCATCGTAAGCCCCGTTATATATGCCGCTCCTTTTCCCTCAAACAGACCGATCCTCACCTCAGAAACGCGCTCTCCGCTCCCTCACCACACCCTACCGCTCCCCTGTGCGCGTTAGTATATTTTGGTAATATGCCTTAATTATGGCAAAACATGGGTCGCGATGTTGGGGGGGTGGTGCTGTGGTGTGGCTAGGTGAGTGGGGCGCGGGGTTCGGTGTGCGGTAAGGGGTATAACCGGTTTTTATACGCCCGACCAAGAGAAAAGCATCCCGACAGATGCGAAAACTCGCAAATGTCGGGATACTGATGGTAATAGGAGAATTCAATTTTGCTCAACATAGAGAACTGGACTGTGTGTTATGTTACCCTACCCTGTATTATGAGTTTGTGTTATATCAATGCTTCATTAAATTTATCAAAATAATTCTTACGATCATTATAATTTATTTTTTTACAATCTTTCAAAATCAAATTATTCCTTTCAGCAAACAGTATATCTTTCTCACTTGCATGAATAATTGCCGCTATTTTTTCATGCCCAACTGAATAGAACCAACAAATATTTCCTTTAAAAAAAGCCAAATCTTCTGGATATCCCGGCCTAGTCCAATCGCTAACTTTCTCCACGCTCTTCAAAACAGTTTTTGCTCTTTCATCATTTCTATAAAAAACCACTTTATACTCCGTATCTTGGCAAACACTCCATAATGTTCCAGGCCAACTTGGATTAGAGCGACTCTTAACTTTATAAGGTTCTAATGCCTTTTTGATTTCCTTCATTTTTTTAGAATAGCCTTTGCCATAATAATTAACATATACTAACATAAAATAATCTGTTTCTGAAAAAGCATACTCCAAAAAAGCAAAATATCTCTCTCCCTCGCAGAAATCTTCTTTTTGATTTCGATCATTAAAATATATTATTTTATCCATATTATTCACCGTAATACCAAATATGATTTCCATGTGCACTACTCATATGGTAATGATTAAGATAACCCTCCTCTTTACTTCCATGAGCAGGTTCCCATCTAGCCGACGGACAAAACTTTACTATAGCATATGCAGCACTATGATCCACGCAAAGTATATCTACCCCCGTATATGCCATTATACGTGCATCCGAATAAGATAAAGGGATTATAGGAGTTACCATTCCATCAATTATCTCTGCCGTCCAATAATTTACCTTTTCCCCTGGCGGAATAGGGAAACTCATATCCTCCTCTTTAGCGATTTCATCCGTTGCATCCTTTGCAAAAGCATCTCCAATAGAATCTATAACAGTATCTACAGTAGATACAACAACATCTGTTGCTATTAAGGATATCCCAACCACTATAGCTGCTTCCACCGCAGCTATTAAAGCTTCACCCACAGCAACTAATAGTGACAGTATTCCCGCTAACTCTCCACTCGGATCAACCATGTTCACAGGGTTATTCGCGCAATATGCAAACATATTCTGTCCGAGAACGCCTTGTCCAGTCGACACTAGTCCATCCGCGTTCAAGAACCTGCCTGTTACGGGGTCATAGTATCTGCTGTTCAGGTAGTAAAATCCCGTCTCGGTGTCAAAATAATAGCTTCTGTATCTGAACGGGTTGTTTGAACCGAGAATGTAGATATTCTGTTTCTGTGAAGCAGACAACGAGCTTGTAACGCCCGGATATGAAACAGTCGGAACGCCATATGCCGTATAGGTATATGATACCAAAAGATTACCCGAATTGTCAAGTATGCCGATAACGTCGCCCTGCAAGTTCTTCTGATAGTAGTATTTATTGTTTCCAACCGAGAAACCGTAAACGCTACCGTTCTCGTCGTAAACGTAGTCGATTCTTCTTGTTGCTCCGCCGTAGTTTATCTCTTCGGTGAGAATGGTGGAACCGTCAAGGTAATACTTCGTAACGTTTCCGTTAACCTCTTTGTAGGTTCTGATTCCGTTATCGTCATAACGGTATTCCCCCGTCATATACACAGAACCGTTATCAAGTTTAACACTTGTGAGTTTACGACCGCCAGACCATTTGAAACTGAAACCGTCTCTGTAGTTAAGAGGGTTGCCTATCTGGTCGTAAATGATGGTATCACCGTCGTAATAGGTTAAAAGATCGGTCCACTCTTCATCGTAATCGTAATAATCAATATCGATATATTCCTTTTCCGAAAGATCGGCCGCGGTAGTGTATGCATAGGTCGTCTTCAAAAGAATGTTTCCGT
>JAZNVP010000096.1:0-11989 GCA_045592865.1 Oscillospiraceae bacterium | reverse complement strand
AACACGTGCGGCAATTTCGGCGGCGGTATTTATATCACCGGCTCAAAGGGATATTTTGAAAACGTGGTTTTTGATTCCAATAAAACAACTGCTTCTGCTACCGATTACGGCGGCGGCGCTATACATGCTTACTCGAGCACGGTTGAGATCAACGGTGCGGAGATAAAGAATAACGTCTCTCAGCACAACGGCGGTGGTATTGTTGCGCGTGAAACCAGTGAAATCGTCTTGAATGAAATCACTGCGTCGAATAACACTGCCGCGAAGTCGGGCGGTTTCGTGGTGGCGACTGCGTCTTCAGTGAAGCTTTACAGCAGTTCTGTTTACGGAAACTCTGCTGCCAATGGCGGCGGTGTGTATGTCGGTGCAGACGCAACGATACACGCTTATCTCTCTAACTTTGACAGTAACTCCGCGGTAAGCAACGGCGGTGCTTTATTCGTTTACACGGGTGCTGTCGAATCTGTTTTACATAGCTGCGTTTTGCTTGATAACACGTGCGGCAATTTCGGCGGCGGTATGTATGTTTCGAGTGCCAGTATTTTAAAAGTTTATAATATGACCGCGAAGAACAACTCGGCTCTGAAGGGTGGCTTTATGTATCACACCACCACCAACACCACCGTTACGCTTAACGGTCTTACGGTGGAGGGTAATACTGCTACCGAGGGCGGTCCTATAATTTGGGGAAATCTTGCTTATTCTATTTTATACATAAATAAAACGACCTACTACGACGTGGATGCAACCACGGCGTATGACGATGCATATTGGACTTATGCTATTGCAAATAAATTAAAGGTTTATGAGACCACGGACCCCATCCCCGGCTTTGTTAATTACGGGGATACCGAGGAAACTCCTCCTGAGAGCATAGTTAACCCTAACGTTACGAATATAATCGAGCTTCAGAGGGCGCTCAGTGCAGGACTCGGTAAGATTAGCGTTATCAGTGACATTAAACTGGACAGACCCCTTTATGCAAACCACAGCACAACGATTACCGTTAGCGGAAACAGAACCTTTACACGTCATCAGGGCTATGGCGGAGATCTGTTCGTTATCGGACAGAACGGCGATGGAACGCTCTGCGAAGATGAGGTTAAGGTAATCATTAAAACTCTGGATGCAGAGAGTTCTCTTACCATCGACGGAAACAAGGATAATATGACTGTGGACGTTGTCGGAACGGTCTTTTTCGTTTGCAAAAACGGAGTTCTTGAGATTAACGAGGGAATAACCGTTAAGAACTGCAAAAAGGTCGGAAACGAAAGAGCTTTAGACGAAATTTACGAGCTTACCCATACTGCAGAGATCGGCGGACCTGTTTTTATCGTTGCTAAAGGTCAGCTCAATATCTACGGCGGAACCTTTACCGATAATACCGTAAACGATAAAGTCGAAGATGATGAAACTTCGAGTCGAGGCGGTGTAGTTTACTCGTTTGGTAAGGTTAATATTTACGGCGGTTATTTTGGAAATAACCATGCTCACCGCGGCGGTGCGTTATACGTATACGACAAGATGTATATTTACAACGCGACAATCGAGAACAATACGGCTAATATTGGCGGTGCTGTTTATATTCCTGCCAGCACAGGCGCTTATCTCTATCTCGGCGGTGCTACCAGTGAGGTAGAGGAAAGCCGCGTTATTTTCCGCGGCAATGAAAGCGCAGGAAGCGGCGGTGCTATTTATGCAACAGGACGACGTTTCCAGATCGAAAACTCTCTGTTTACCGAGAACACTGCGGTTTCCTACGGCGGTGCGGTTTACGTTGATGCGATCGAAGATATTGAAACTGCGACCACTCCCGGACTTAACGTAAAGGATTCGGTCTTTGAGAAAAACACCTCCGTCCGCGGCGGTGCTATCTATATGACAAGCACGCTTGCTTCGGTTCAGAACACCGATTTCATTTCGAACCACTCCACCGGCACCAGCCACGGCGGCGGTGCTATCTATTCTGCTACCAACAGCAGATCGGTATTCGAAAGTGTTCGCTTTACCGATAATATCTCCGATTACAACGGCGGCGGTATTTTGCTTTACTCCGGCAGTGATGCGACCCTTTATAACGTTACTGCGACCGGAAATAAAGCAGAGAGCTACGGCGGATTCCTTTACAGCAACTCTGCACTGAAGATGTATAACAGTGTCGTTAAGAATAACGAGGCTACCAAGCAGGCAGGAGCGCTGTATTTAACCACCGACTCTACAACCGCTGTATATTCAACCGATTTTATCGGAAACAAAGCTAATGGCGGCGGCGCTATCCGACTTTGCAACGGCAGCGACGGAAACTTAATTCAGGACTGCCGATTTATCGATAACAGTTCTACCTATTACGGCGGCGCTATCTATCTCAACGGCGCTACCACTGCAGAGCTTTATAACATTACTGCAACAGGTAACCACGGAACCCACGGCGGATTTTTATACCAGACTACCGCAGGAAGTTTGGTTACGATCAACGGGCTTACCGTTTCGGGTAACTCCGACGATAACGGCGGACCTACTATCTGGGGTAACACCTTTAACGCAAAGCTTCATATCAACAAGATAAACTACCAAGACAAAGATGAGACCGGGGTTCTCGACGACGCTTACTGGGCTAAGGCGATCTACAACAAACTTACGGTTACCGAAATAACAAGCGTTATCCCCGAAGCCGACGAATACGGTGACGAAGATTACAGTAATATTACCGATTACGTCTCGGTTTCGAGTGCCGAAGAACTTGAAGAGGCGCTTCTAAGTGAGAAGCCCTTTATCCGCGTTGTGTCTGATATTGTAGCGGACCGTTCCTTCTTTGTTACGGCGGACACTACGTTATTTGCTACCACGCCTTACAGAATTACACGTGCAACCGATTTCGGCGGTGACATTTTTGTGGTTGGCGAATATAAAAACGGAAGAAGCGTTCTTCTCGATAAAATACCTCCCGTTCTGACTCTCGGTAATCCCGAGTCTACTACCGAAAATCTCCTTATCATTGACGGTAACAAGAATAACGTGACGGTGCCTGTTGTTGGCTCACTTATTATGATAGTGAACAGCGCAAAGGTGAATATGTATGCAAACACGTCACTTGTTAACGCGCATAAGGAAGGCAACGAGCGCACAATGGATACTGCGAAATACGCGTTGCCTGCCAGCCGTCATAAAATCGGCGGATCGGCTGTTCTCTTGGAGAGCGGAACCTTAAATATTTACGGCGGAATTATTCGCAATAACTCTGCAAGGAAAGAAACGGCTGCAACCGAAACCGACGACGGACTTACCGCAACCTTTGGTTCGGCTATTTATAATCATGGTGCGCTTAATATTTACGACGGAACCTTTGAATACAACAAGGGTGCACGCGGCGGTGCTATTTTCAATTATAAACTGACGCACGTTTACGGCGGAACCTTTGACAATAACTATGCTTCACGACTCGGCGGTGCAATTTATATGCCTTCGAGTGCTCAGGTTCATCTTTATATTGGTGACGAGACCGGAGAGAGTGACAAAAAGGTTATTTTCAAAAACAACACCTCGTATAGCGGCGGCGGTGCGATCTACTCCGGATTATATGCTACTACGGTGATCTACGGTAATACCGAGTTTTCATACAACCAGTCCAAGAAGAGCAGCGGCGGTGCTATTTACTCAAGCGGTGTTTTACTCGCGACAGACTCTGTCTTCAAGAATAACTCGTCATATTCCAAGGGCGGTGCTTTATACGTATTCAACGCAAAGGCCGATTTTGCAAACAGCAAGGTCGTTCTTGAAAACTGCACCTTCTCTAAAAACAATGCCCGTTCGAGCGGCGGTGCTATAGCTGCTGCTTCCTCTTCAACCGAATTGGAATCCGGAACGGTTCTTAACATAACCGACAGCAGCTTTACCTCTAATACTGCTAACAACGGAACGGCACCTGCTGTTTCGGGCGGTAACGGCGGAGCATTATATATCAGCAATAAAAGCGTGGTAACGGTTAAAAATTCGACCTTTAATAAAAACTCGACCGGTTCTGAGGGCGGCGCTGTCTATATGGCGCTGGAGAGCACACTGAACCTCACCGACTGCGAATTTACCGGTAACACGGCTACCAACGAAACCAAGAGTTATGCAGGTGCTATCTCGGTTCACAGTTCCTTTATGAACGCGGATAGGGTTACCTTCACAGGAAACAGTGCGTTTACACGCGCAGGTGCTCTGTATAGCTCTTATAACAGTGCAAGTAGTGAAGACTCGATAATCAAGCTCAGAGATTGCGACTTCACAAATAACTACGCGGCTTCTTACGGCGGCGCTATCTACAGCACCGACCGTAACCGTCAGACCGATCCCGAGGGAGAGCCTGAGCAACAGCGAGGCTTATACGTTTTTGACACGACCTTTACAGGCAACTCCACAGGCGGTCGAGGCGGCGCTATGTATATGAACGGTTTAAACAACGTTTATATGCAGACGGTTGAGTTTACAGGCAACCAGGCACAGAAGGACGATGAAAGCAGTTCCTATGGCGGCGCTATCTATATGACCGGCAAAAATATAATGGAAATTAACGGCGGTATATTTACGGATAACACGGCAGACGTTGTCGGCGGTATAGGACTCTATAGCGGATCCTCAATAATTCTTAATAAGGTTACTGCTACCGGAAACAGTGCAACTAACAGTTACGGCGGCTTCTTGGCGTGTGATACGGCTACTGCAAAGGTCTTCGACTGTGTGATTGAAAACAACAGTTCGTTCACCGCGGGCGGCGGTATTTACACGGTTGACCTTTCTAACCTGAGTGTTTATAACACCACCTTCAAGGGTAACTCCGCAGAAACAAGCGGCGGTGCTATCCACGTTTACACGGGCGCATCCAACACCGTCCTTCACGGATGTGATTTCCAGGACAATAAGGCGGTAGTATTCGGCGGTGCGGTCAACATTTCGGGATCAAGTCTCCTTGATATGTATAACGTCACCGCAAGAAACAACCAAGGCGGCAAGGGCGGCTTTATGTATGAGACTAAGGCAGGAACGGTAGTTAATATTAACGGGCTTACCGTTTCGGGCAACACGGCTTTAGAGGGCGGTCCTATTATTTGGGGTAACACCTTGAACGCTAAGCTTTACCTTAACAAAGATAACTACGTGGACGAAGACGTGACGGCGCTCGACGACGCTTATTGGGCTTCGGCTATAGTTAATCTTCTGACGGTTTACGATTTAGAGGGTGAAATTCCTGCAGAAGAAGAGTATGAATGCTCTTATGAGGAAGAGATCCCCACCGTTCCGTCTTACAAAGAGATAGACGTTGACAAGATCTTCGCACTTTCCGAAAACTCAAGCGACGAGCCTATTAATTCCACCTATGCAAAGCTTCCGAAACTTGACAACAGTTCGAACTTTATGTCTAAAAACACCGCAGTTTATGAAAACATCAACGGCGGAACAGTTACGGCAGACTCTTTTGTGTCCTATAAAAACTCGACAGAAGGAAACGGAACCTTTGGCGAGGGAATGTTAGTTTTCCAGGCAATGCAGTATAAAAAGGCGCATCCGGAAGAAAACGTGAAGATACATCTTGCTTCCTACAGATTCTCTGCGGCGACTGCAATATGCATCAACCGCAACAGCAGATATTTCGGATATATGCGCGCTTTACATCTTGAAGAATACGATCAGTATGGCTTCGTTCGTGTTTCTTATCTTTTGAAGGCCGCGGCGGCTATGGGCATTGAGGTAACCATCACAACCCAGCTTAACGGTTATCCTAATACTCCTTACACTCCTTTGGTTCCTGAATACTTCACCGAAGGACTCACGGCTCCCTGCGATCAGAACTATGCACCCGGCAAGGTTCTCGGCGATTATCTGAATTTCGTAATGTGCGAATGGTCGCTTATCGGTAAGGGCGGCTCGGATATGATGCATACGAAGGCTTGTGCTGTTTCCCATTACCTCGATATGAACGGTGTGGCTCACAAGAATGCAACCTGGTTCTCGAGCACCAACCTTGACGGTATTAATTCCAACGGAACTAACGGAAACAACAATCTGCAGACCTCCACCATCATTTCGGATCACGAGGATATCTACAGAGTTACCGTTAACCACATTGAAATGGTTACAGAATACTGCGGTTACGAAGAGGTTTACTTGTTCAGAGATCTTGCAATCAAGATGTCTACCGAACAGATAGATCTAATCCTCGCAGGACGCGAAGCAGAGATCCCCGCAGATGACCAGATCGTATATCTCGGAAGTGAGACCGACTCTGTATTTGAACTCTATTTTACACCTATGGGCGGCGAAATGCATAACTGGGATGAGGAACACAATCCCTACAGCAAATATTTACGCAAGCTTTCGAATTCGGAGGATTCAATTCAGGTTATCTGGAACTGTGTTAAATTCGGTGAATATTCGCTCCGTAATCAGATGCAGGACGTTATAATCGATTCGTTCCATAAGAATAAGGATGCGGACAACCGAATCTACCTCAACCTTCCTACCTTCAATACCGAGGCGTTTGACGATCTTAAGGTGGGTGAGGATATCGGATATACATCCTTTAACAAGATGGAATTCGGCGGTATTCACACTAAAGATCTTAGCCTTTCTTATACCGAAAACGGTCAGCGTTTCTACGTTTCCCTACTTAATTCACTTAATACCCACGGCGGCTCGAGCGGTTATCAGACCAACTTCGTGCTCGTTGTTAAGGAAACTGAACTTACTGAGGACAGTGTTTACTTCACGATGGCAGACCTCACTGCTACGGGAATGGTTGAACACGCTTACGGGGAAGAAAAGTATTATCTTCCCGACAACTCCACCGAGGACGGCTACAAATACCACGAATGTGCAGAGTGCGGCAAAATAAAGGTGACGGGTGTTGTTCACCGTGCAAGCACCTGGACGGTCGACAAAAAGGCAACCATGTTTAACCGCGGTGTTGCACACAAGACCTGCCTTGGCTGCGGAATTCTTCTTGAAACAAGAGAATACTCTGTTTCGGAAGAGGAAATAGCGGCAGGTGTTACCGAAACCTCCGGAAAGACCTTTACTCAGAGCGTTTCTTTAATGGAGAGCGTTAACGTGTCGTCGACGCCTCTCACGTTAGAAGCGGTTATTAAGGTTCCCAAGACCTGCACAGACCGTGGCGGCGTTATCGTTGGAAACTACGATAAAAATAGTTCTGAACGACTCAATCTTGAGATATACACCTTTGGTAAGGTAAGACTTTTCTACACCACTAACGGACAGAGTGTTGACTGCATATTCGGCACCGACATCCGTTCGAGTGAAAGGACGCATATCGCGGTTACGATAGACGGGTCTGTGGCATCCCTTTACGTTGACGGCAGAAAGGTTGAAACGGCTTCGCTCCCGATCCCTGCACCCAACGTTTCGGGTGAGTTCAAGGTCGGCGGCGACAACCGTGACTACAACACCCAGTATTTCAGAGGAACAATCTATTCCATCAACCTATTCTCCGACGTCAGAAGTGAGGACGAGATCAAGCGTGATGCGGTTATCGTATTCCCCGATTCCGATAGTCTTATGGTTTCGAAATACTTCGAGGCAAGCGGAACCCTCGCTGAAGCGGTTATGACTCACGGAACGACATTCAATTACGAAACGCTTCACTCGGTTGAGAAACTTGGTTCGACACCTAAAACCATTGAGGCGGTCATATCGGTTCCCGAAACCTACAAAGACCGTGCTGGTGTTATCTTCGGTAACTATAACGGCACGGCAGACGGAATAAACTTTGAGGTTTATAACGAAGGCAAGTTAAGACTTTATCTGAAGAACGGAACTAATGCGGCAACATATCTCTTTGACACCGATATTCGCTCTGATGAGCCGACGCATATTGCTGTAACTCTCGGAGAAACGGTGGCAACCCTTTATCTTGACGGTGAGGCTGTTGAAACTAAAGAGATAACCGTTTCGGTTCCTAACGTTACCGAAAACTTCGTTATCGGTGGCGATAACCGTGATCTTAACTCACAGTATTTCAAGGGAAGCATTTATTCGGTTAGCCTCTTTGATGACGTGAGAACGGCGGACGAAATAAAGAAGGATATCGTTTCGGTTTCGAGAGAAACAGAAGGTTTCCTATATTCAAAGGCGTTTGTCGTTGAAAACGATCTCGCTTCGGTTAAGGTTACCGAGGGAATTAAGTTCAAGCACTACGTTGATTATCCTGTTGGAACACTTTCCTCTACACCTAAGACTATTGAAGCGGTTATATCGGTTCCCGAAACCTACACAGACCGCGCAGGCGTTATCGTTGGAAACTACGAAAAGAGCAGTGTTAACCGACTTAACCTTGAAATTTATTCCGAGGGCAGAGTGAGATTCTTCTACACCAACAACGGCACCAGTGGGGACTGCATATTCGACACCGATATCCGTTCGGCAAAACCCGTTCATATTGCGGTTACCGTTGACGGACTTGTGGCAAAACTTTACGTTGACGGTGCACTTAAAGAGGAAAAAATGCTCTCAATAGAACTCGGAGCGGTTACCGAGAACTTTAAACTCGGCGGTGACAACCGACTTCTCAACACCCAGTATTTCAAGGGAACTCTTTATTCGGTCAATATGTTCTCCGACGTCAGAACGGCGGAAGAAATTCTCTCCGACGTTTCTGCGGTTTCTGCTTCGGAAGAAGGACTTATCTTCTCCAAGAGGTTTATTAATAAGACTGAGACGGAAACCGTTGAGGTTACGACCGGCGGAAAGACCTTCCTGGAGAAGGGCCTTTTAGACATTGGAAAGAACCTTTCCAAGACTCCTAACACCATTGAGGCGGTAGTTAAGGTGCCTATGAGCATTGAAGGAGCGGCAGGTGTTATCGTTGGTAACAACAACGGAACAAAACGCGCTCAGATGAACCTCGAGATAATTGAAGACGGTAGGGTAAGGCTTTACTATATGGCAACCAACGGAGTTAAGACCGATACCAAGTTCAGCGCGGATATTCGTTCTGATGACCCCGTTCATATTGCGGTTACCATTGTTGGAAAGACCGCAAACCTTTATATTAACGGTGTGTTATCCGAGACCAAAAAGCTTAACTATGGACCCGGCAAGATAGTTGACTTATGGAAGATCGGCGGTGACAACACTCCCGACAACCCGAATTACTTCAAGGGAACTGTTTATGCGGTTCATATGTTCTCGGATGCAAGAACTGAGGAAGAGATAAAGAGGGATATAATCTGTCCTGACATTCTGGACACCGACATTCTTTATACGGCTATGTTCGACGAAAACTCCTGCGACGGTGATGATCACGTTGCAAGTGATTGGCTCTACGACTACGACGCGACCGACGAGGCTAACGGAATCAGCCATAAGGAATGCGTAAACTGCGGAAAGATTCTCGAATGCTATAAGACTCCTAAGATCTCAAGCGTTGATGACCACAGAGTCTTTGAAAATGCGGGTGGCTTTATGCCCGACGCAAAGCATAGCGGAGATAAGATAACGACCTCGTTTGACTCTACTCCTCTGACCTTTGAGGCTTCAATTCAGATTGATAAGGACTACAGCTACCGTGGCGGTGTTATAATGGGTAACTACGATGCGGTTAGCAAAAACACTATAAACATCGACGTATTTACATACGGAAAGCCGCGTATCTACTACGTGGTTAACGGCACCGGTTATAGCTTCACCTTCAACACCGATATCCGTTCGGATGAGATGATACATCTTGCGATAACGGTTGACGGACTCAAGGCTAAGCTTTATATTAACGGAGTGCTTAAAGAAGAGGGAAATTTAAATGTCGCTCTTCCTGAAACGACCGAAGGATATATTGTCGGAGCCGACGGAAGAAAGAGCGGTCCGCAGTATTTCAAGGGAACTATCTATACGGCGGCGATGTTCTCCGACGTCAGAACGGCGGAAGAGATCGCTATCGACAGATATTTACCTGCAAGTGACAGCGACAATCTTCTCTTCTCAAAGAGCTTTTTAACCTCGAAATAAAATAAAAAAGAACCATCCGAGAGAGACACTTCGTAAAGAAGTTGTCTCTCTCGGTTTTTATCGTAATAAAAAATGACACTTTACACAAGGATTGTGAAAGTGTCATAGTGGGTTATATGCTTTGAGAAAGGTAAATACTTGCCGAAAGACAACGGATTCTTTTTTCGGCTTGTGAAGTGAAGTTTTTGCTAACGCAAAAGTGAAGTTGCTCACTTTGTTCGCAGTGAAGTTTGGTCTTGCTGACCAAGTGAAGTTAAGTTTGCCAACTTCGCCGTAGGCGAAACTTTACTGTCCGCAGGACAACTTCACTATCGTAGATAACTTCACTTGCCCGAAAGGGCAAACTTAGTTGAGGCGCACTTCCTTACGGAGTGCGCCTCGAGAGGGTGGTTCTTTTTAAGTAATAGTGAAGAGTGAAGAGGTAATAGGTAAGAAGTGCGGTGTCGGATCCCGCCGACGAAAGCTAATAAAAAACAATCAAAGGGAGACACTCCGTAAGGCAGTTGTCTCCCTTTAAACTTTATTTAATAGTCATTTGAAAAGCTGTTAATTCCCAAAAATGAAATTTTGTTGATTTTGGGAACTAAATGTGATATAATAACTTGCGAGGTGATTTTCTATGAAACTGATAGAAAGAAAACAATACTTAGATAAAATGATTGGTGTTATCGGAACTCCCGATATTAAAGTTATAACAGGCGTAAGACGTTCGGGCAAATCGAAGTTGTTGGAGGCTTTCAAAGCCTACGTGCAAAAGAATATTGCTAACGCTAATATTATTCACATCAACTTTAATCTGTCTAAGTATGATAACCTTAAAGAATACAAGGCTCTTAACGAATATATCGAAAGCAATTATGCAGAGGATAAGGAGAATTTTGTTTTAATTGACGAGATTCAAATGTGCAATAACTTTGAGTTATGTATAAACAATCTTCACGCAACCGAGATGTTCGATATTTATATCACGGGTTCCAACGCTTTCCTGCTCAGCTCGGACTTAGCAACATTATTTACCGGAAGAACCTTTGAAATTAAGGTGTATCCGTTCTCCTTTGCGGAGTATGTGCATTACTTCGGATTAACAGACAAATATAATGCCTTTGATAACTATATGCTTGAAGGCGGTATGTCCGGCTCTTATCTGTATAAAGAGCAAGAGGATAAATACGATTATATTGAAACAGTCTTTGATACTTTGATTTTAAGGGATATACGCCAAAAGTATAATATCAAAAATCCTGCTTTGATGGATAGAATTTCCCAATTCTTGATGGATAACGTATCCAATTTAACCTCGGCAAGAAGTATTACGGACACGCTTACATCGAACGAGGATAAAATCAATCACAAGACGGTTGGTAATTATCTGAGTTACCTTTGTAATGCTTTCGCCTTCTATAAGTTTCGCAGATACGATATTAAAGGTAAAAAGTATCTTGCTTCCAATGATAAATATTATTTGAGTGACCATACCTTCCGTTATGCTAAACTCGGCACAAAAAATTTAGATAACGGCAGGGTAATTGAAAATATCGTTGCAATGGAACTACTCAGACGTGGCTATGAAGTTTATGTCGGGGTCTTATATAAAAAAGAGATCGACTTTGTTGCTCTTAAAAGAAACGAAAAAATATATATTCAGGTTTCGGATAATATAACCCATCCGGATACTTTTGCGCGAGAGGTAGACCCTCTGCTTAAAATAAAGGATGCTTATCCCAAAATGGTTATAGCAAGAACAAGAAACCCTGAATATCAATATGAAGGTGTTAAAATTGTGGACGTGTCAGATTGGCTATTGAATAAATAGTCTGTTTCCCAAAAATGAAATTTTGTTGATTTTGGATAAAAAAAGGTAAACACAGTTTGCGAAACAGGAAATAAAATAAAAAAAGAACCATCCGAGAGTGAACCGCCCCAAATTGTGCAGACAGTACAAAAAAAGAGTTCTAAAGTAGAATTATAAGAAATTAAGCAACAAACTGAT
>JAZNVP010000095.1:0-5374 GCA_045592865.1 Oscillospiraceae bacterium | reverse complement strand
ACTTCTTCAGTAGTTCCCTTAACGCTTCGGCGCGGTGGCTAATTCTGTTTTTCTCTTCTGCAGAAAGCTCTGCGGCGGTGCATTTTCTGTCGGGCAGATAGAAAATAGGATCATATCCAAATCCGCCGTCTCCTCTCGGAGTATCAATTATCTCGCCGTGCATATACCCTTCGGCGCAGGTAAATTTGCCTTCAGGGGAGCAGAGCGCAATAGCGGCGGTGTAGTGCGCCTTTTTGTTTTCCTTGTCCTTTAAATTCTCGAGTAAAAGTCGGTTGTTGGCTTCGTCATCTCCGTGTCTGCCGCAGTAACGTGCCGAATAAATACCGGGCTCACCGCCGAGAGCATCGGCGGAAATGCCACTGTCGTCAGCGATCGCGAAGCACCCCGAGATCTCGGCAATCTCACGCGCCTTCTTCATCGCGTTCTCCATAAAAGTCTGACCGTCCTCAACGGTGTCGTGATCAATACCCGCTTCCGAGAGAGAAAGGATCTCCTCGAATTTACCGCCGAGTATCTGCTTTATCTCGCGTATCTTATTTTTGTTATTTGATGCAATTATCAGTTTCATATCATTTCTCCGTATTAAAAAACACTCAACATTATAATTATACCACATATTGAAACAAAAGTGGTAGTAGAAATTTCAAGCGTAATTTTATGCAATATGTCAATTTACATTTAAAGGCGCATATGGTAAAATCTAGTTGAAAGAAACGAAAGGAGTAAGGACCCATGGAGAAGGATCCACCGAAATCGTCGGAAAAGTTTTAAAGAAAGGGGTGAGTCCAAAGGGCCGGTTAATTTAAAACCAAATTTCGTTTAGAGGACTAATTAATTCTTGAGTTTAAGAAATGAGGAGAGTCCCGTGTTCTAAGTAAATATAGTTGGATTTCAGATAATACCATCGGAGTTGATATATATGCTAAAAACTTTTTTCAGAATTATAGAAAAATAAGATGATAGGAGAAGTCCAATGTATTAAGTAGATTTGCCCCCGCCAAAAAGGCGGGGGTTTTTTTGTTTATTTACTTGCAAAAACGGGAAATATATGTTATAATGCTCTGGATAATAAAATGAGTTTTTATGTATTTCTTTCTGAAGGAGGATGTATTATGGTAAAAATAGAAACCTATAAAGGCGATATTGTTATCACCCAGGATTGTTTCGCTTCCCTTGTCAGCGCAGCAGTCAGAGAATGCTATGGTGTCGCAGGAATGGCAGTTGGCTCTGCCCATCAGGGAATTCTTTCGTTCTTCAAGAAGAATAAAGAAAACCGCGGAGTTAAGGTTAGATGCATTGATAATAAACTTTATATAAATATCCATATCGCAGTTATGTTCGGAGTTAACATAACCGCAATCGTTAAAAGCATTGTTCACAAGGTAAAGTATGTTGTTGAAGATGCAACTGGAATGAATGTTGCCAAAGTAACGGTCAACGTTGATTCAATGATCGTTTGAGGGGAGACTGTTTGATGATAACCGGCAAAATTCTTAGAGACGCATTCGTTTCGGGTGCTAACAGCATAATCGCTAACAGGCAGGCGGTCGACCGCTTGAACGTTTTCCCTGTGCCCGATGGCGATACGGGAACGAATATGTCTATGACCATCGAGTCGGCAGTTAAAGAGCTTAAAAGCAGTTCTGCCGAAACGGTAGGCGAGGTAAGCGCAGTTGTGGCTTCGGCTCTGCTTCGCGGCGCAAGAGGAAACTCGGGCGTTATTCTCTCGCTTTTATTCAGAGGCTTTTCCAAAGGCCTTAAAGGAAAAGAAGAGGCTTCTGCTTCTGATATCGCAGAGGCTTTGAAGTTAGGTGTTGAAACCGCATATAAAGCAGTTATGAAGCCCACAGAGGGAACCATTCTAACCGTTGCAAGACTTGCAGGGGAATGGGCAGAAAAAAGCGATGAGGCCGATCCCGTTAAGCTTTGGGCAGGTATCTGCAAAGCGGCTAAAGAAGCCCTGGACGACACTCCCAACATTCTTCCCGTGCTTAAAAAAGCAGGGGTTGTCGATGCAGGAGGAAAGGGCCTTCTCTTTATTTTCGAGGGTATGAGAAGCGTATTCGAAACGGGTGAGATCGTCGTCGGAGAAGAAGAAACCGAGATCCGTCTTTCCACCGAGGAAGAGTATGAGAACGCCGCCGCCAATACCGATACCGAGATCACCTTCACCTATTGCACCGAGTTTATCGTAATGAAAGAAAATGATAACGACCCTCTTCTTTTAAGGGCTTATCTCGAATCAATTGGTGACAGTGCCGTTGTTGTAGACGATGAGGATATTATAAAGGTCCACGTTCACACTAACGACCCCGGTAACGCGTTGCAGGAGGGCTTAAAATTCGGAAGCCTTACCAAAATGAAGATAGAAAATATGCGTGAGCAGCATAACGGTCAGAAAACCGCTGCCGCTCCCAAAAAGGAAGAACCCTCGGTTGCAGAACCGACCGAGCCTTACGGCTTTGTTGCAGTTGCCGCAGGAAGCGGAATTGAGGAACTATTTCGCGACCTCGGAGCATACCAGATAGTGTCGGGCGGTCAGACTATGAACCCGAGCACCGAGGATATCCGCAAGGCAGTTATGGCAACTCCCGCAAAGGTAGTTTTCGTGCTTCCTAACAATAAAAATATAATTATGGCGGCAGAGCAGACCATCTCTTTAGTTAACGACAGACGCGTCTGCGTTCTCCCCACCAAAACGATCCCGCAGGGTATCTCGGCGCTTATCGCGTTCGACCCCGATATAGAAGACGCGGATAAGAACCTTCTCGAAATGAAGAAGGCTTATGAAAAGGTCGCAACGGGTCAGATAACCTTCGCGGCGAGAGACTCAGATTATGATGGCCATAAGATCAAAGAGGGCGAACTTTTAGCGCTCGAAAACGGAAAGGTCGCATTCACAGAGAAGGATCTTCCCAAAGCGGCGGCTAAACTTGCAAAGAACCTCTATAAAAAGGATTCCAGTATAGTAACCATCTTCTACGGTGAGGACGTTTCCGAAGAGGATGCAGAGAAGGTGCTCGGCGAAGTAACGGCAAAGCTTCCCGATTCAGCGGAAGTAACGATGCTTCCCGGCGGTCAGCCTGTATACTATATCATTATGTCGGTTGAATAACTTTAGGAGGGTTTCCTCTTGAATATACGTGAACTCAGATATGTTAAGGGTATCGGCGAGAAAAGAGCCGAGGCTTATAAAAGCCTCGGAATCTCTTCGCCCGATGCCCTTTTGCGTTATTTTCCTAAAGGTTACATAAACCCAGGCAAAATAAGCCTTATTTCCGAGCTTTACGATGGAGATATAGCCTCTGTCAGAGTAACCGTGTCCAAGACGGGTGAAACAAAAAAGAGGATAAGAGGACTCACCATAACAAGATTTCAGGCCTACGATGAAAGCGGAAAAATTGCGGTGGTCTATTATAATAACCCCTATACCCCCGAAAAACTTAAAAACGGTGACGAATGTGTGCTTTATGGCAGAGTAACAAAGAACCTTTACGGCGCCGAAATAACAAACCCCTTTGTTTATCCCGAAAATCTTCCCGATAAACTCGTCCCGCAGTATAGAGGAAAGGGAATGCTAACGAGTAACGTTATATCCAAGAATATTGAATATATCCTTGAAAACACCAGTATAAGCGATCCTCTTCCCATAGAAATTAAAAATGAGGTCGGGCTTGTTTCTCTCGATAAAGCCATAAGAGAGATCCACCACCCCGAAAGTGAAGAAACCCTCGAAATAGCAAGGGAAAGGCTTATCTTCGACGAACTTTTCTATTTTCAGTTAGGCCTTTTAAAACTTAAAAACGTTTCAAAGGAAAAAACAAATATAAAAATAAACGAGGACTTTTCACCCGAAGAGTTCTATAAAACCCTGCCCTTTGAACCGACGGGCTCTCAGCGAAAGGCAGTTGACGAAGCGCTCGAAGACCTCAAAAACGGCACCCTTATGAACAGACTTCTGCAGGGAGACGTAGGCTCGGGTAAAACTCTTGTCGCGGCGGCGCTTATTTTGGCGGCGGCAAAGAGCGGATATCAGTCGGTCCTGATGGCACCAACCGAGATATTAGCAGCTCAACACCTCGAAACCTTAAGAGGTTTTCTCGATAAATTCGGCGTTAAAACCGCTTTATTGTCGGGTTCCTTGAAAGCATCTGAAAAAAGAAGTGTAAAGGAGTCCATCTTTACAGGACAGGTGCAGGTAGTTATCGGCACCCACGCCGTTATAGAAAAGGACGTGGAGTTTAAAAACCTCGGTCTTGTTATAACCGACGAGCAACACCGCTTCGGCGTGGCTCAACGTTCCAGACTTTTAGGTAAAGGAAATGGAGTCCACTGCCTCGTTATGTCGGCAACTCCCATTCCGAGAACTTTAGCACTCGTAATGTATTCCGACCTTGATATAAGTGTGCTATCTGAAATTCCTAAGGGTAGGGAAAAGGTCGATACATTTAAGATAGATTCGTCCATCAGAACCCGTGCACTCGGATTTATAAGAGATCATTGCAACGAGGGAAGAAACGCGTATATCGTCTGTCCGTTAATAGAGAATAATATCGAGAACGACCTTATTTCAATAGAAGAGTATAGCGAAATGCTGAAGAAAAGTCCCGTAAAGGACGTTCCGATGGCGGTGCTCCACGGTAAAATGAAGCCGAAGGAAAAGGATGAGGTTATGTCAGCCTTCCAAAAGGGAGAAGTAAAGCTTCTGATTTCAACCACAGTAGTCGAGGTCGGTGTGGACGTTCCCAACGCTAATATTATGATGATCGAAAACGCTGAAAGATTCGGGCTTTCCCAACTCCATCAGCTTAGAGGAAGAGTTGGAAGAGGAAAGCATAAATCCTATTGCATATTAGTTTCCGATTCAAAAGGTGAAACGGCTAAATCGCGCCTTAAAGCTATCTGCGACACGGCTGACGGGTTTAAAATAGCCGAATTTGATCTTAAAACAAGAGGCCCCGGTGATTTCTTCGGGAATATGCAGCACGGACTTCCGTCCTTTAAAATTGCAGACCTTGCAAGTGATATGCGGATAGTTAAAAAGGCGAGTGAAGCGGCAAGTGCAATGATAAAAACCGACCCTATGTTAAAGCAACCCGAAAACGCAGAAATAAAGAGATATGTTAATGAACTGTTCGAGGATAAATTTGAAAATGTTTATCTCTAAACGTCATTTTATTCTTGACAATTAAGTGCCCTTATGTTATCATATTAGGGCGCGTTGAGGAGAGGTGTCCGAGCGGTTTAAGGAGCTGGTCTTGAAAACCAGTGATTCGGCAACGAACCGTGGGTTCGAATCCCACCCTCTCCGCCAATTAAATATTTTTTTAGGACGTTACACGGAGTAGTACTCAAGTGGTGACGAGGCGCCCCT
>JAZNVP010000094.1:0-2806 GCA_045592865.1 Oscillospiraceae bacterium | reverse complement strand
AACCGTTTTGAGCGATATTGAAAACAACGCTCTTTACGTTATCGAAAAAGACAGCATCATCTGCGCAGTATTTTTATTTAATATAGGTGTCGATGAGACCTACAACCAAATCGACGGTGCATGGCTTAATAATGAGCCTTACGCTTACATTCACAGAGTAGCTTCTAACGGAACTGTTTCAGGAGTAACAAGATTAATATTTGATTGGTGTAAAGAAAGATGCAATTCTATAAGGATAGACACACATTCAGATAACCTTGTTATGCAAAACACCGTATTAAGCAACGGTTTTCTTTATTGCGGAATAATTCTCACTCACAACGGAACCGAAAGACTTGCTTACCAATGGATAAAAAACTAAAAATATTTTAATTATTTTGTTGACTATTAAGCCGAAACTTGCTATAATATCAAGGTCCGAGGTGTGGCTCAGTTTGGTAGAGCGCTTGGTTCGGGACCAAGAGGCCGTGGGTTCGAATCCCGTCACCTCGACCATAATAAAAGACCTCGTTAATTACGAGGTCTTTTAGTTTTCAGGGGGAAAACTATGACAAGACTGCTGCTGATAAGACACGGTCAAAGTGTTTCAAATATTTCTAAACAGTTCACGGGTCAGTCCGACGTCCCACTGTCTCCGCTCGGAATTGACCAAGCTGAGAAAACTGCTGATTATATTATAAACAATTTCAAGGTTGACGCAATATATACAAGTGATCTTTCCCGAGCATATGATACCGCAAAAGCAGTTGCAGATAAGGTTGGTTTAATTCCGATCCCTAACGAAAACCTTCGAGAGATTTACGCTGGAAAATGGGAAATGATGCCCTACAATGAGATTTCAGAAAAATATAATGATGAATATCAAATCTGGCTTAACGACAACTCCAACGCACGTCCAACAGGCGGAGAATCGGTTAAAGAATTAAAGAACCGGGTATATAGCGAAATTTTAAAAATAGCAAGAGAAAACGAAGGAAAAACTGTTGTTATCGGAACACATGCAACTCCCATCAGAACCTTTATAGCACGTTGTATGTCCTTAAAAGATTTTCAGTGGGTTCCCAATGCATCAATAACAATAGCAGAGTATAACAATAATAAGTTTAGCATCATAAAGTCGGGCATTTCCGATCACCTCGGCGATTTGGAAACTACGCTTCCTAAAGACGTTTAAATGTTATAAACGGAGTGTTTGTTATGAACAATTCATATGAATATCACAAACCGTATCCGCAAGAATTCCCTATCAGATTTCATTTCGATGAAATAAGAACAAATAAGCCCCTTATTGCGCATTGGCACGAACACATAGAGTTCTTATATATTGTTAATGGAAAATGCACTTTGAATTGCAACGGAATTACCCAGGAACTTTCATCAGGAAACGTTGTTTATCTTGGGCCTAACTGCATCCACTCTCTTATTTCAAATACTGAAAAATGTAATTATTATTGCATTACAGCCAGCATCCAGTTTTTTAGAAATTTTGGGTTTCATTTAAAAACGAATAAGTTTTCATATGTTTCACCAAACGGCGAATTGACGGTTCATTATAACAGAATTATAGACCTACTTAATTCTAAGCCACCATTCTACAAAGAAGAAGTTAAATCAATTCTTTTGCAGATCGTTTCACTTTGCAACAGAAAATATGAGTTAAACAGCGATCACATTATCGCCATAGATTCTTCAAGCAATATGATCGTTGATGCAATAGAATATATTGATAATTATTTTGCTTCAGATATAACAATCGACCTGTTGAGCAACACAATTGGCATCAGTAAGTTTTATTTATGCAGAAAATTCAAAAGCATAACCGATAAAACTATAACTGAATATATTAATTACGTAAGATGCGAAAACGCACGACGGCTTATCAAAAGCGGTCAGTATAACGTTAGCGAAAGCGCTCTTCTTTCGGGGTTTTCAAATCTTTCCTACTTCACAAAAACTTATAAAAAACATATGGGTATTAATCCATCTGATGAAAAAATAAAAAAAGAAAGTCGGTAGATAAATTCTACCGACTTTTAATTATAACAGTTCCTGACCGTTAATATAAAGTTTGAATGAAACTCCGAGTTTATTTGCTGCATTCTTACAAAGAAGCATTCGTTTCATAAATATCTCAAAATATTCAATGATCGAGCATATACTTGTATCAATATGAATATTTAGCGCTATTTTATCCATAGCCTCATTAAATTCAAGCTTTGAATCGGTAACCGAATAATTGACTCTATCGTGAATATCAAAGTTTTTGAGATCTCTGTTTCTAACGCGGCTTCTGCGAACGTCGCTTTTATCTGCAAGAATCAATGCTGCAGCCACAGGATTAACGGGAACACCGTTACCCTCATCGTGATTGCCTATGGCGGTTACAACGGTAGAAATATCCGAGGACGACATACCAAGCTTATCAAGAATCCTGAATGCAATTACAGCACCGCTTTGGCTATGCTCTTCCCTATTAACAAGATTGCCAATGTCATGGAGATACGCAGCGATTTCGGCAAGTCTTATATCATTATCTGAAAAGTTTAAGCTTTTAAGAATATATTTCGCGGTATCAGCAACCTTTGTTACGTGCGCAAAACTGTGTTCGGTAAAACCGAGAGCCAAAAGCGATTCATCCGCTTTCTTAATATAGGTGGTTACATCCTCATTCTTTTTTAAATCTTCAATAGTTATCATACAACAAACTCCATTAAAATATCTGATTAGAGTTTATCATATATTAACATCTATTTCAACAACATTTTACGCTTTCCATAAACTATGAATATTGCAATAAGCAAAAACG
>JAZNVP010000093.1:0-6609 GCA_045592865.1 Oscillospiraceae bacterium | reverse complement strand
AAAACTCCTTGAAGGATAAAACCTTCAAGGAGTCCTTGGCGGAGACGGCGAGATTCGAACTCGCGGGGGATTGCTCCCTAACTGATTTCGAGTCAGCCCCGTTATGACCACTTCGATACGTCTCCATATAAAATTGTAAAGGCAAAGCCAAAACCCAAATTGCGAGAAAACTGCGAGATGCGAGTTTTCAAAAGTGCAGTTGCACGTGGCGTAAACGCTGATAAACAGTGGAGTTTCAAAGATAGGCGTGTGACAGACCCGACTATGTTTCGAGTCAGCCCCGTTATGACCACTTCGATACGTCTCCGTGTATGTTAAACTCCCGAAGGAGTATTAACGAACTATTCAATTTTTACCGAACGGGGCGCCAAGACAAGTTTTATCCTGCTTCGCACCTGTCCGATTCGTTTAGAACCTTGAATAGTTTACCACAAGAAACCCTTCTTGTCAATGCGGCGGGGAAATATTTTTCTGTTGTAATTGTGAAAAAAATATTTTATAATAGACATAGTAATTTCACAAATTTGATGTAGAATTAAGGCAAATAACGTGGAAAGGGGAACCACTATGGCTAAGATACTCGTTGTTGACGATGAAGAAAAGATTAGAGACATAATTACCGAATACCTGGAGTTTGAGGGCTTTGAATACATAGAGGCAGAGAACGGTGTTGAGGCTATCAACATTCTCAAAAAGGAAAAGGTTGATCTCGTTCTGCTTGACGTTATGATGCCCAAGATCGACGGAATCAAAGTGCTCAAGGAAATTCGTTCTAAGGGGAGCACTCCTGTTATTCTCTTGACGGCTCGTGCCGAGGAATATGACAAGCTTTTCGGCTTTGAGCTCGGCGCTGACGACTACATTGTTAAGCCCTTTTCTCCACGTGAGGTAATGGCTCGTATAAAGGCGATAATTGCTCGTTCTGTGCCCAAGGCAGAGGTGCATTCTGAGAACGAAGTTCTTGAGTTCCCCGGCATAAAGATCGACGTTGCCGGTCGCGAACTATACATTGACGGACAGAAAAAACAGATGACTCCTAAGGAGTTTGACCTTTTGGTTTTTCTTATTAAGAACCGAAACATTGTTTTAACAAGAGAGAGAATACTGTCTGAGGTTTGGAGCTATGATTTCTTCGGTGACGACAGAACGGTGGACACTCACATAAAGATGCTCAGAAACACTTTAGGTGAATACCGCCGTTACGTTGAAACTGTTTGGGGGGTTGGCTACAAGTTTGAAGCGTAAGATCCAAAAAATACTGGGGTATCGACCCGGTATTTCGGGTAAACTCTGGATATCGATGATGGCGATAACGCTTGTTATGGTTGCTATCGTTTTTGTAGGTCAGATAGTGCTTTTGAAGGGATACTACGAGGTATTCAAAAAATCTGAGGTAGGACGCATCGGTAATCAGGTCGAAGAGCTTATCTCAAAAGGCCTTGATGACAATGCCGGTGATATTATCTCCCGTCTTGCTTATGAAAATGATCTTTGTATTGAGATTTCTGACGGTATGGGAACTACCCTTAAAACCGCCGATATGATGGGAAGCGGCTGCGTTATTCATTCCATTGACCAAAGGGTGCTCGGTTCCATAAAAAAAGAACTTTTGAAAGAGCCCGAGAAGAACCGATATTATAGCATTAATCACCCTCAGTTTATGAATGAAAGTATGCTATACGGCAAGGCGATAGAGGTTAACGGGAACTACTGGATACTTCTCATAAACGCGGGAATTGAGCCTATTGACGGAACGACTGCGATACTTAAAAGGCAACTTCTTTGGACGACTGTTTTTGCAATTCTTACATCCACTATAATTTCCTCGATCTTATCCCAAAAATTCACTAACCCTATAAAGAAGCTTGAACTCGCGGCAAAAGAGGTTGCAAAGGGTAATTTCGACGTTAAGGTTGACATAGAAAGTGACGACGAGATCGGAGATCTTGCGAATACCTTTAACTATATGACTGAAGAGGTTTCTAAGGTCGGTTCTCTCCAAAAAGACCTTATAGCCAACGTTTCGCACGAGCTTCGAATTCCTCTCACGATGATAAGGGGATACGCCGAGACCATAAAGGATATCACGGGCGATGACAAGGAAAAACGAGACAAGCAGCTCGACATAATAATTGATGAGACGACGAGGCTTAACGCACTTGTCAGCGATATTCTGAGTCTTGGCAGAATTGAATCGGGGCAGGAAAAGATAGACCCCGAGGAGATACCGCTCAAGGAGCTCATAGAAGGAGTAATGCAGAAATACACGCTTCTTTATTCTGACTATACCTTTAACGTCCGTTGTGACTATGATGGAGAAGTTGTTGCTGACGAGGGAAAAATCACACAGGTAATAATGAACCTCACCAACAACGCCATTAACCACACGGGAGACGATAACACCGTTAATATAACGGTTGCCGAGGAGAATGAGTGGATAAAGGTTTCGGTCGGAGACACCGGTAAGGGAATACCGAAAGAGGAACTCTCGCTTATCTGGGACAGATACTATAAATCCGAAAAGAGCGGAAAGCGCAGGGTTGCGGGAACGGGACTCGGTCTTTCGATAGTTAAGGCTATTATGATAGCGCATTCGGCACCTTTCGGGGTTGACAGCAAGATTGGCGAGGGAAGCGTGTTCTGGTTCTGCTTAAAGAAAAAATAGATTACTGCCGTTTGGAATTATTTCCGGACGGCAGTTTTTTGTTGACAACGCACACGAAGCGGGATATAATATGAGAGTAATTCTCAAATTGAGGTGCGGTATGATAAGTTACAACACAAAGCAAAGAAACGTAATGCTCAAATTTCTTGAAAATAACAGAGACAAGCAGATGTCGGCTTCCTTTATTGCCGACCGTCTTCTTCCCGAGGGAATAGGCAAATCGACCGTTTTTCGCCACATTAAAGAACTCACTGAAGAGGGTGTTCTCCGAAGATACAGAGGCGAGGGTAAAACGGTGGTTTATCAGTATTCGGGCAAGGACCGCGGCTGCGACAGGCATTTCCACCTCAAATGCACCGACTGCGGCGGCATTATACATCTTGATTGCGAAAAGATAGAAGGACTTAAAAAACACATATTCAAGGACCACGATTTTTCCGTTTCAACAACCGAAACGGTGTTTTACGGAATTTGCGGTTCCTGCAGGAGAAGTAAATGAAGAAGATTCTGATTGTTTTTACCCTTATATCCCTGTTTCTGACTGGTTGTTCACTCGGTGGGGACAACACGAAAGAGTCGGGAAAGATAAGTATAGTTGCGACCATTTTCCCGCAGTATGACTTAGCGAGGGCGGTTGCGGGAGATAAGGCGGATATAATTCTTTTAATTAAGCCCGGAAATGAAGCACACTCTTACGACCCTACTCCGAAAGAGGCTGCGGCTATTTCGGGGGCAGACCTTTTTATCTGCACCGGATCGGAAAGTGAAGGCTGGGTTGAAGCCGTTGCCGATTCGGCAGGGCTTTCGCGCGAAAAATGGCTTACTCTTTTTTCCCTTTGCGGTGTTAGTGAAACAGAACACGGACACGGTCACGACCTGGACGAGCACGTCTGGACCTCGCCTTTAAATGCGGTCCTGATAACCGAGGGGATAAGGGACAGGCTTTCTGAAATAGATCCTGAAAATAAAGACTACTACTATGCTAACGCCGAGAAATACGTCAATGAACTGAAAAAACTCGACGCTGAGATAGAAGAGATAGTTAAAAACGGAAAAAGGAAAACGGTGGTGTTCGGCGACCGTTTCCCTGCGAGGTATTTTGCCGAGAGATACTCTCTTTCATACCTTTCGGCGATACCCGGTTGTTCTGCCGATTCCGAGGCTTCCTCTTCGGATATAACCGCGGTTATCGAAAAGGTGAACGCGGAAGAAATTCCCGTTGTATTTTACATCGAATTTTCAAACGGCAAGACCGCGGACATTATAACCGAGGCGACGGGGGCAAAGAAGCTTTTATTCCATTCGCTGCACAACGTTTCTATGGAAGATTTTGAAAACGGCAAGACCTATATTGATATAATGAAAACAAACAGAGACAACTTAAAGGAGGCGCTCTCTTGAAAGAAATAATAAGGGTTAAAGACCTTTCTATGTCGTATGAGCAGGTTTCGGTATTCAAGGACCTTTCTTTTTCTGTGAAAGAGGGAAGCTTTGTTGCGGTGCTTGGTGAAAACGGCGCAGGAAAGAGCACTCTTTTAAAGGTTCTTTTGGGACTTGAAAAGCAAAAGAGCGGAACGGTTGAGTTTTTAGGTCTTGAAAAAAGCGATATTGGATATCTTTCGCAGGATATGTTTGTAAAAAGAGATTTTCCCGCTTCTGCATTCGAAATAGTTCTTTCGGGAAGACTCGGAAAGAAAAAGATTTTCCCCTTTTATAACCAAAATGACCGAAGAATAGCCTTGGAGTCGCTTCGTGCTCTCGACGCGGAAAACCTCAAAAACTCCTGCTTTTATGAGCTTTCGGGCGGTCAGCAACAGAGGGTGCTTCTTGCAAGAGCCTTTGCGGCGGGGGAGAGACTATTAATTCTCGACGAACCTGCAAAGGGACTCGACGAGGCTTCGCGCGAGGCGATGTATGAAAAGGTCAACCATCTCGTTAAGGGACACAATATGACGGTTATAATGGTGCTTCACGAATCGGTTTCCGCATTTAAATACGCAACCCATATTCTGAACATTAAAAAGGACGGATATGAGTTTTACGAGAATAAAGGGGGAGAAGAGAATGCTTGAGGCAATTTTAAACTATCCCTTTATGCAACGCGCTCTTATCGTTGGACTTCTTGTAACGTTATCGTCTGCGGTGCTCGGCGTTAGCCTTGTTCTTAAAAAATATTCTATGATAGGTGACGGTCTTTCCCACGTTGCTTTCGGCGCACTCAGTATAGCAACGGCACTTAATATGGCGCCGATGCAGGTTGCGGTGCCGGTTGTTATAGTTACTGCGTTTTTCCTTCTGAGAATGAACGAAAAAAGCAAGGTAGGGGCATCCTCGGCGGTGGCGCTTATCTCAACGGGGTCACTTGCAGTCGGTGTTATAGCGGTTTCTCTGTCAAAAGGAATGAACGCCGAGGTTTATAACTATATGTTCGGATCCATTCTTGCTATGAGCACGGGAGACGTCGTTCTGAGTGCGGTTTTATCCTCGGCGGTTATGCTGATATTCATAGTTTTCTATAACCGCATTTTCGCGGTTACCTTCGACGAAAACTTCGCGAAGGCTACCGGAACAAAAACCGAGCTTTATAATATGCTTATTGCCGTTTTAACGGCGGTTACCATCGTTATCGGAATGAGAATGATGGGGGCGATGCTCATTTCGGCGCTTATAATTTTCCCTGCGCTCAGTTCGATGAGAATATTCAAGACCTTTAAATCGGTTACCGTTTCGGCGATCTGTGTTTCGGTGCTTTGCTTTTTAATAGGTTTTTCGGCGTCTTACGTCTATGATCTGCCCACCGGAGCGAGTATCGTTGTTGCGAATATTTTGGTTTACGTTTTATTTTCGGTTATCGGATTTATTAAAAACAGGTGAGATAATATGAAATCGGCCTGAAAATCGCAGTTTTTGCCGTTAATTGTGAAAATTTGGCGGTAAATGGCGAAAAAAGCGCAAAAATGTGAACGTGACACTGTTTTTCTCTTTTGTTAAGGTTATAAAAAACAGAGGAGGAAAAATATGGTTAGTAGGATTTTGGAAAGCAATACGGGGTTAATTCTTGACCACAAGCTATTAAAAAATGAAGAAGGCTTTTTTGTAAAGGTTAGATTTAACGGTTATGAGGAATCAAGCGGTGTTTTTGCTTCTCGCGATAAGGCAAAAAAGTTTTTCTGTCTTTGCATAGAGCATGAGGTCCTGCCGCTAAATATAAAAGGCGTTTACGACGACCTTGTCTTTATTGACAATTATTTAAATTGATAGTATAATTGTGAAAAAACAGCGAGGAAGTGCTAATATGAATTGCCCGTTTTGCAGTTTTAACGACAGCAAGGTTCTGGAATCAAGATCCACCGAAGAGGGAAACAAGATCCGTCGCAGAAGAGAATGTCTTTCCTGCAAAAAAAGATTCACGACCTACGAAATAATTGAAACTGTTCCTCTTATGGTTATTAAGAAGGACAAAACTATTGAGGCATTCGATCGCAATAAGCTTTTGAACGGTCTTATCAGGGCTTGTCAGAAACGACCCGTTTCGCTTGAAACCTTGGAAGACCTCATTTCAGAAATCGAACAGCAGCTTCTGAATTCGCTCGACAGAGAGGTTGAGTCCTCAAAAATCGGCGAACTCGTTATGGAGAAGCTTAAAAAGGTCGACGAGGTGGCTTACGTCAGGTTCGCTTCGGTCTACAGACAGTTTTCCGATATCGACTCTTTTATGGATGAATTAAAGCAGCTTTTTAAACAAAAGAAATAATAATAAGCAGACTCGTAAAAGTGTGTTGTTCTTATCGGAGAAAATAGAATTCTTTTAAATTCAGCTAAGAACCAGCATCGCATTTGTAAGAACAAATGCACTTGGGCAGTAGCCCAAACCCACTAACAACAGAAAAGAGAAGAGAAGATTCGTATCATAACGAGTCTTCTCTTTCTTTTTCTCTGATAAG
>JAZNVP010000092.1:0-8079 GCA_045592865.1 Oscillospiraceae bacterium | reverse complement strand
GGTGAGATCTTGGCGCTCTTGGGCGAAAACGGATCGGGTAAAACAACCCTTATGAATATGCTCTCGGGAATATATAAGCCCGATAGCGGAAGGATCTTTGTTGACGGAACCGAGGTTTCCATCGATTCTCCCGAAAACTCCAAAAAACTCGGAATAGGAATGGTGCATCAGCATTTTAAACTTGTTGACGTATTTTCCGCGGCCGATAATATCTGGATGGGCAAGGAAAAGGCAGGATTTTTCCTGAAGAACGACCGTTATAATAAGATCGAAGAAATCGTTAAAAAGTTCGGCTTTGATATCGACCCTCAGAAAAAGGTCTATAATATGTCTGTGTCCGAAAAGCAGACCCTCGAGATAGTTAAGGTCCTCTATTACGGAGCAAAGGTTATAATTCTCGATGAGCCGACTGCGGTTTTAACCGTTCAGGAAATCGAGAAACTGTTTGGCGTTCTTCGTAAGATGAAGGAAGAGGGCCACGCTATTATAATAATTACCCACAAGCTCAATGAGGTTATGGAGATATCCGACCGTGTTGCAATTCTTCGTAAGGGTGAATACATAACCACCGTTAATACAAAAGAAACAAACGAGCAGGAACTCACCGAGTGGATGGTAGGAAGAAAGATCGACCTTAATATCGAGCGTCCCGTAGTCGAAAAGACCCGTCCTCTGCTCGAGGTAAGAGATTTAACCGTTAATAACGATGAGGGCGCACGTGCTATTGATAACGTTAGCTTCTATATCCGCGGCGGCGAGATATTGGGGGTTGCAGGAATTGCAGGTTGCGGACAGAAAGAACTCTGTGAAGCAATCGCAGGACTTCGTCCTATAGAGTCGGGGCAGATGGTCCATAAGGGAGATAACATAGTAGGTCTTCCGCCGAAAGCCATCTTGGAAAAGGGAATATCGATGTCCTTTATTCCTGAGGACCGTTTAGGAATGGGTCTTGCACCTTCCATGTCAATAACCGATAATATGCTTCTTAAGCAGTATAGCCACGCTAAAGGCCCGTTTGTTGACCGAAAACTCGGAAGACGCGAAGCCGAAGAGGTAATAGAAAACCTCGAGGTCGTAACCCCCTCAACCGAAACACCCGTTCGCCGTCTCTCAGGCGGTAACGTGCAGAAGGTGCTCCTCGGAAGAGAGATCAAGGCAGGTCCTAACGTTATCGTAACCGCATATCCCGTCAGAGGACTTGATATAAACTCTTCCTATGCTATCTATAACATCCTCAATCAGCAGAAACTCAGCGGAGTCGGCGTTTTGTTCGTTGGAGAGGATCTCGACGTTATGATGGCTCTCTGCGACAAAATAATGGTTCTCTGTCACGGAAAGGTTATGGGCGTTGTCCATGCGCACAAAACTACCAAAGAAGAACTCGGTCTTATGATGACAGGTGCTTTAAACCTTGCAGAAAATGAGGATAAGCAGGTCGGTGTCGCTAAAGATACGCTTCTCAGTGAAGAAGGGGAGGAGAAATAATGAAATTTCATATCGTAAAACGTGATAACTGCCCCCTCTGGAAAAAAGCGGTTCTCTACGTATCGGCTATTTTTATAGCGTTGGTTGCAGGAGCGGCAGTCCTTCTTGCAATTGGCGTTAACCCATTGGAGTATTATTATCAGATGTTCACTATGGGAACGATCGGCAACCGCATTGCCTATAAAACAATAATGAACTACCTTAAGGAGTTCGTTCCTTTGGTGCTCACCTCGGTGGCCCTTTCTCTCGCATTCAAAATGCGCTTCTGGAATATCGGCGGTGAGGGTCAGTTTATAATCGGTGCCATAGCGGCAAGTTTGGTGGCATTTAAACTCGGGCCCATCCTTCCGATGTTTTTGACCGTAATAGTTATGTGCCTTGCGGCAATGCTTTCTGCGGGACTTTACGGCATCATAGCAGGTGCCTTAAAGGTTCGCTTCGGAACCAATGAGACCCTTATGACGCTTATGATGAACTATATCGCCCTTTATCTTCTCTATTTTATCGGAGAAACAAAGGCGGACTGGAACTTCTTCTTGCAGAAGACATCAGACCGTCCCGTGTTTGAAAGCTTCACGGCTCTTGCGGAGTTCCCGTCAATCGCAATAGGGGACAAGTTCAAGCTCAATATATGTGTTATTTTAACCCTCGTAATCGGCGTTCTGATGTTCGTTTATCTTAAATACACCAAACACGGTTATGAAATCAGCGTCGTGGGTGACAGTGTCGGAACGGCTCACTACGCAGGAATGAAGGTTAATAAAATAATTCTCAGAACAGTGTTCTTGTCAGCATCACTTATAGGACTCGCAGCAGCCTTCAAGGTAGGAACTGCAGGTGTTCTCTCAACCGCAATAACCGACGACGTCGGTTGGACGGGTATTATCGTCGCATGGCTCGCAAAACTCAGCACTCCGATGATCTTCGTGGTATCTGCTCTCATTTGCGTCCTTCAGCACGGTTCAACCGTTGCGGCAACAACCTTTGCGCAGGTTGACTCAAGCTTTGCAAATATGCTTCAGGGAGCCATTCTTTTCTTGGTTCTCGCGGCAGACTTCTTTATCAGATTTAAAGTTGTAGCAGTTAAGAAAGGGGGTAAAGAATAATGGATAAAGTAGGAGTTATAACGTCATTTATTCACAACATTATTCTTTTTAACATTCCTCTTCTTTACGGAACCGTCGGTGAAATTGTCGTTGAAAAATCGGGAAGTTTAAACCTCGGTGTTGAGGGTATAATGGCAGTCGGCGCTATTTTCGGTTACATCTGCGGATGCTATGCAAACAGCCTCGGCGTTGGTATTTTGGTTGCCTTCCTGATGGGTGCTGTCTGCGGACTTCTTTTCGCAGTCCTGACGGTTTCTCTTCAGGCAAATCAGAATATAACAGGCCTTACTTTAACAACCTTCGGACTCGGCGTTTACTTCTTTGTCGGAAACGGACTGAAAGCAAAGGGTTGGCCCGTAATGGCTAACTATGATAGTATCGCTAACGGTTTTAACGATATTAATATTCCGTTGCTTTCAGATATTCCAATAATCGGAAAGGGTCTTTTCAGTCACAATATCTTAGTCTATCTCGGCGTTGCGATCGCGGTTTTAATGTGGTGGTATCTGAAACACACGACCCCCGGACTTCGCCTTCGCAGTATCGGAGAAAACCCCGGCTCTGCCGACTCGGTAGGCATAAACGTTAAGCTTATGAAATATCTCCACATCTGTCTCGGATGCGGAATAATGGGAATCGGCGGCTATTATATGAGCCTTCTTATGAGCGGATCCTTTAACAGCAGCTGTTGGATAAACGGTTATGGATGGATCGCAGTTGCGCTTGTTATTTTCGCTAACTGGAACCCCGTGCTTTCAATTCTCGGAACGGTAGTTTTCGGATTTTTCAACACTCTCTACGTATCGGGAAGCAGTATCGCAGGAGCATTTCCTAAGGCTCTCGGATGGCTCGCAGTTATCCCAACTCAGCTTTATAAAGCCCTTCCGTTTATCGTAACAGCGATAGTTCTTATCGTAACCTCGATCAGAAATAAAAGAGGCAGCAGCGGTCTTCCTGCCGCTCTGGGACTTAACTATTTCAGAGAAGAAAGATAAAGCAAAACACCCTCTATTTTTAGAGGGTGTTTTATAAAGAACGGAGAAAACAATGCTAACTAATTACCATACCCACACAACCTTTTGCGACGGGAAAAATTCGCCCGAAGAAATGGTTCTTGCGGCAATAGAAAAAGGATTTTCGGCACTCGGATTCTCGGGTCACGCCTACGCGCCTTACGGATTAGATTTCTGTATGCATCAAACCGAAGATTATATCAAGGAAATAAAAACACTTAAAGAAAAATATAAGGATAAAATTGAAATATATCTCGGAACCGAAGAGGATATGTTTAGTAAAGCCGATAGGGTAAGGTATGAATATTTGATCGGCTCGGCGCACTATGTTTTTAAAGACGGAAAGTATTATAGCCTTGATTATAACCGCGAAAAAACCGAAGAGGCAATAAAGGCTTTCGGCGGCGACAAATTAGCACTCGCCGAAGAATATTATAAAACCTTTTGCGAGTATATCGTTGAAAGAAACCCCGATATAGTGGGTCACTTTGATATAATAACCAAGTTCGACGAAATTGGGGAGCCAATGTTTTCAGAGGATAAAGGCTATCAGAAAATAGCGCTAAAATACCTAAAAGAAGCAATAAAATCTGATTGCATATTCGAGGTAAACACGGGCGCTATCTCCCGAGGCACCAGAAAGACCCCATATCCGTCTTTGGAACTTCTCCATACTCTTAAAAAGGAAAAAGCAAGAATTATCCTATCGTCCGATACCCATAGCGTTAAAACCTTGGACTGTGCCTTTAGAGAAACAAGGGAGCTCCTTCTCTACGTTGGCTTTAAAGAACAGTATGCCCTGCTCGAAGGCAAATTCCAAAAAATAAAGCTTTAAAAAAAGACCGCAATAAGCGGTCTTTTTTACGTTATATCTGAACCGGTCCCGATAGATAAGAAAATAGCATTGGATAAGCCTTCCTCTCTTTTCAGTATTTGGACTATTCACATTTACCTACCTCTAAGGTATAATTGTTCTTGCAGGTCTGCAGGAAATGAGGTGAATGCATGAAGAAAACAGTTTCTCTGTTCTTAACTTTTATTCTTGTCTTTTCTTTATCTCTGCCGTGTCTTAGAGTCGGCGCAACGTCATCTAAAGTCGGAGTCGGCGAGGTTAAAGTGTCCTCGGGACGCCTTAACGTCCGCTCGGGCGCAGGAACAAACTATTCCGTTTTAACCTCTCTTGTTAATAAAACCGCACTGACGCTCTCGTCCAAAAGCGGAGAGTGGTGGAGAGTTGAATACGAAAAAGGAAGATTTGGCTATTGCCACGAAGATTATATAAGAACATTAAGTAGTGAAGTTCTGGAGATAAAACTCTCCTCAGGCTCACTTAACGTCCGCTCGGGTGGGGGCACAGGCCATTCTGTTATTGGAAAGCTTTATAACGGCAACACAGTTGTGTCTCTCGGTAAAACGAACGGCTGGTATAAAATACTTTTCGATGGCTCAAGAATTGGCTTTATTAACGAAAACTATGTTAAAATTAAAAACTATTCGTCTATGAATCTGTCGGTTCCGTCATATAAGCAAACCGATAAGCGTTGGAGCGGAGTTTATATCGGCTCTTCTGGTAAAACGATAGGGCAGATAGGATGCGTAACAACGGGTATTGCAATGATTGAGTCTTATAGAGAGGGAAGATTTATCTATCCTGATGCTATGTCGAAAAGACTTTCCTATTCCTCGTCAGGCAACGTCTATTGGCCGTCAGATTATAAGGCCGTAACAAGTAAAAACGGCTATTTAGACAAGATATATGAGCTTATAATGAACGGAAAACCCGTTCTGATCGGCGCTAAAAACAGTTCGGGAAATCAGCATTGGGTAGTCGTAACGGGATACAAGGGCGGAAGCACTCTTGACGCTTCGGGATTTATAATCAACGATCCGGGTGCAAACCGAGCAACACTTTCGCAGTTTTACTCCAGTTACCCAAACTTTTATAAATTCTTTTATTATTAAGAAAAGGATGCTTTTTGCATCCTTTTCTTGCTATATCGGATTATCTGTGTTAAAATATCTGTAATAAATGAAAAGGCGGAGATACTATGAAAAACGGCGTAATTTGGAAGGATACCGACGGAAACGATATCCAGGCTCACGGCGGAATGATATTGGAGCACGAGGGTGTATATTATTGGTATGGCGAGAATAAAGGCGCAGACAATAACCCCGGAAAAGATAGGGTGGACGTTATCGGCGTTTCCTGCTATTCTTCCCGTGACCTTATGAACTGGAAAAACGAGGGCGTTGTTTTAAAATCGGATAAAGAGAACCCCGATAGCCCCCTTTATTATAAGAAGGTAGTAGAGCGCCCCAAGGTAATCTACTGTGAAAAAACCAAAAAGTTCGTTATGTGGATGCACGTAGATAGCGCTGATTATACCTTTGCAGGTGTCGGAATTGCTGTGTCAGATAGCCCTGTCGGACCCTTTGTTTTAAATGATGCAAAACAGCCTAACAGGCTCGACTGCCGTGATATGACAATTTTTAAAGACAGCGATAACACCGCATATCTCTTCCATAGTTCAAACTGGAATAAAACTATGGCAATTTCCCGCCTTAACGATACGTATGACGATGTCGATGGGTTCTATGTTTATGCAATGCCCGAGCAGTCAAGAGAGGCTCCCGCCCTCACCAAAGAAAACGGTAAATACTATATGGTAACCTCGGGTTGCACGGGTTGGGACCCTAATAGTGCCCTCTATTCGCTTTCCGATACCGTCCTCGGCAGATGGGAGCTTATAGATAACCCCTGCGAAGGCGAGAACTACCGAAGAACCTTTGAGGGTCAGAGCACCTATATATTCGAGCATAAGGGTCAGAAATATCTAATGCTTGACCATTGGCACAGGTATGACCTTAAAACGTCGGGCTATAGCTTCTTGCCGATATATTTTGATGAAAACGGTGTTATGACGGTTAAGTGGACCGATGAGTTCTGTGTTTAGTTATTGACCGAAAAGAAAAGTTGTGTTAGAATGTAGTCATTAAATGTAAATGGAGTGTTCATTTTGAGAAAAGTAATATCGATTTTCTGCTTAGTGCTCACTATATTATTTGTTTTTAGCAGTTGCTATAATACCAAGTCGCCTGAGAATAATAGTTCCGTTGTATATGAGGAAACGTCAAGTGAAGAGATAGAAATGGGGCAGATCTTGTCCCAAGGGAATTATTACGTGGTCTTCAGAGGTAAATATAGTTACGAATGGATGCATTATTACAGGATCATTGATGAGAACGGAGAAGAGATAAGAACAGTTCAAACCTGGATGGACGAAGCCAAGATAACTGAAATGCAAGGCGGAATTTTAAAAATATCTATCCAAACGGGATTTGATGAAACCTCTGTTAAAACGACCTATTTTGATATAAAAACCACCCGCAGTTCGCCCGACAGATATCGTGTTCTAACTGAAAAGAATGACTATGTTGCTTATGTTTTGGAAAATCAACTTGTTATAAGCGAAATGTTTAGTGACAGGGAAGTCAAAAGAATAGACTTAGGTTCGCTCTCCGAAGATAGCGAAATAACCGCAGAATTCGATGGATCAGCAACCTCTATTGATATTGTAATAGACGGGAAAAAACAAGAATATAAAATATAAAAAAGGTGCAAACGAAATTTCGTTTGCACCTTTTAAATTATCTGTTAAGAATGAGCTTTGTGAGTTCAACAGGCTCAACGATCTTGTCGCCCTTGTAAACTCTCATATTACCCGAAGCGATCTCGTCAATGAGAATAACCTCTCCGTTGTTGTAACCAAACTCGAACTTGATGTCCCAAAGGTCAAGACCGATAGACTTAAGGTCGTCTGCAACGATCTTTGTTATCTTAAGGGTCTGCTCTTTCATGCTTTCAAACATCTCAGGCGTCATAACGCCGAGAGCAGCAAGACCTTCACCTGTAACGAGCGGATCTCCTTTTTCGTCGTTTTTGAATGTGCACTCAACGTATCCACCCTCTAAAACGGTTCCGTCCTTAATATATTCGCCATATCTGCGAACCAAACTTCCGGTTGCAACAAGACGGCAGATAACTTCTAATCCGTGACCGAAAACGGTAGCAGGGAGAACCTCCATAGTAGCGTTTTCAATGTCAGCAGAAACGTAATGAGTCTTAATTCCTGCCTTCTTAAGAAGCTCAAAATAGAGAATTGAGGTCTCAAGATTTGCCTTGCCGATTCCTTCAATCGTTAAACCGACTGCGTTTTCACCCGGATCGAAAACTCCGTCTTTACCGGTGCAATCGTCCTTGAACTTAAGCATAACGTTGCCGTTATCAAGTGCGTAAACGTCTTTAGTTTTACCTTCGTATATTTTTTTCACCGTGACCACTCCTTTATTTTATTAACAAAATAAGAATAACATAAATATTTTAATTTGTATATAGAAATTTTGAAGATTTATAATTAAACTTAAAACAATAAAAAATCTTATGTTTCTTTTTGTAAAATTTTTACAAAACTATG
>JAZNVP010000091.1:0-2389 GCA_045592865.1 Oscillospiraceae bacterium | reverse complement strand
AAGTAATTAAAGACCTTATGGAAACTAAAGGTTATTCGTATACCAAGGCAGAGCAGTTAGTCCTTTGCGGCGGACTTCAGATATACACAACCGTTGACACGAGAATTCAAAACGTTCTTGAGACAAAGTATTTAAACGATAAATTATTTACCGTTGGAAGCACTGCAGATCTTCCTCAGTCTGCTTTTATAGTTATGGATCCGCAGGGTGCCGTTAGAGGAATTGTAGGTGGAAGAGGAGAAAAAACAGAGAACCGCGGTATTAACCGTGCATATTACTCGGAGCGATCTCCCGGATCTTCTTTAAAGCCTTTATCGGTCTACATGCCAATGATAGAAGCAGGTCTTATCAATTGGTCAACTATAGTAGAGGATAGTCCTGTTTCGGGTGTATATGATGAGGATGAAAAAAAGAGCACGGCATACCCGGTTAACGTTTATAAAGGATACTATGGTAATCAGACTGTTACGGAAGCCGTTCAGCGTTCAACCAATACTGTCGCAATGAAACTATGTATGAAGTTTACTCCAAAAGCGTCATATGAGTTTTTGCGTGATAAATTAGGCTTTAAGAATCTTATCGAATCGGATAAGCGTGATGGAGATATAGTTTCTGATATTACTGAAGCATCAATGTCACTTGGGGCTCTCACTGACGGTGTAACGCTTGGTGAAATGGCGGCAGGATATATTCCAATTATGAATGGCGGAACCTATTATGAACCGCACGTTTACACTAAGGTTTATGATAATAAAGGGAATATTCTTCTTGACAAAGAACCTTATACTGAACAGGTTGTTTCTGCGGAAACTGCCCATATCGCGAACAAACTTTTAGAGCAGGTTGTAAAAGGTAAATACGGAACAGCTCAAATGGCATCGTTGGGAGGATCAATTCCTGTTGTTGGAAAAACAGGCACAACAGATAACTATCACGATAGGCTTTTTATCGGAATGACTCCTAATTATCTTGGCGCAGTTTGGATTGGTTATGATCAACCTAAAGCAATAGATGTTTATAGAATAAGTAACCCTTGCCGTGTATGGCGTGAGGTTATGTCCGAGGTTATGAAGGACGTAAAGGTTGGAGAATTCCCCGTAAGTAAAAACGTTATCCAAATGAAATACTGTGCTGAAACAGGTTTGCTCGCAGGTTCATCCTGTGAAAATACGGGTTACGGTTACTATAATTCGAGCGCTTTACCGGGAAAATGTTCGGGACACGCTGCCAAGGAGCCTGAGAAACCCCAGGATACAGTTTCTTCTGACAGCTCCGGTGACGCATCGGGTTCCAAACCTGAATCTAACACCAGTTCGTCGGCAGATAATTCGTCAAGCTCGTCAAGTTCATCTGAAACCAGTAGCACGAAGGAAGAATAGTTATAATTGAATTCAAACCGCCTCGTTTGTCAATACTCTTTTTAGTATTGATTAACGAGGTGGTTTTTTGCAGTATAATAAGGTAGAAATCAGTGGAATTGTAACGTCTAAATTAAAGGTTTTGAAAGAAAGTGAAAAAATTGCACTTATCAAAAAGGCAAGAGATGGCGATAAGAACGCAAGAGAGACTCTTGTTAACGGAAATCTTAAACTTGTCTTATCGATAGTCCAAAGGTTTGCGGGCAGAGGCGAGGAGCCGGACGATCTGTTTCAGATTGGAACTATAGGTTTAATTAAAGCAATAGATAACTTTGATATATCGCAAAATGTAAGGTTTTCAACCTATGCAGTTCCAATGATAATAGGAGAAATAAGAAGGTATTTACGGGATAACAACGCAATTAGGGTCAGTAGATCGCTTCGCGATATTGCTTACAGAGCAATGAATGAGAAGGAAAAGTTTTTAAATGAGCATCTTAGAGAACCAACCATCGACGAACTTGCAAAGCTTTGCGGTGTAAGAAGGGAAGAAGTTGTTCAGGCGATTGAAGCAATTGTAGATCCCGTTTCCCTTTATGAGCCTATCTATTCAGATGGCGGCGACACAATCTACGTTCTTGATCAGTTGGGAGACAACAATGATGATAACAACTGGCTTGATGAGATTTCAATAAAAGAATCAATAAAATCTTTGAGTGATAGGGAAAAGGAAATTTTATCGTTAAGATTTTTTGCAGGAAAAACGCAGGTTGAGGTAGCAACAGAAATCGGTATCAGTCAGGCGCAGGTATCTCGACTTGAAAAAAGTGCACTTGACAGAATTAAAGGAAAGATTTAGTCATAGAATACTCTTTAAGGGGTGATTTTTATGATATGCAGTCTTTCCGAACTTAAACAGAAGGAAATAATTGATATAACCGACGGAACAAAGATAGGTTTTGTCGATGATGTTGAAATGAACCTTGAAACCTCTTCTGTAACATCTCTTATAGTTTACGGCAGACCACGCT
>JAZNVP010000090.1:0-12650 GCA_045592865.1 Oscillospiraceae bacterium | reverse complement strand
TGTTGCTTTACCGTATGCTACCATACCGTAATCAGAACCGAGTTCGTTTTTCGTCTTGAATTCTTCGGCGGCCGAGACGGCGCCTTTGGAATCGAAGGAAACCGAAACGTCGATAGCGTCGATCTTAACGTTCTGAATTTTGCCTTTAGCATCGAGAAGAACTGCGGCAAAGGTGTAAGCCGTGTCGACCTTGCCGTCCGAGTCACCGTCGGCATCAAGAGAGGTTACAGCGGAAACTATTCCGAGGCCCATCTTTGCTTTTCCTCCCGAGCAGGAAGAAAGAAGCGTTAGCGAGAGGATCATTGATAGCGCTAAGAGTGCTGCAAATAATCTTTTCATTATGATTTCTCCTTTAGATATTTAAATGTTTTGTTTTATTTATAAGGAGTGCTCCCGCGGCGCCAACAATTATTCCTGAAACTGTTCCGCTGACAGTGAGCACTGCCATATAGTAACCAACTGAGAGGGTTTCGGTGAGAACTATCACCATTAGAATTTGCCCTAAATTATGAAATATTCCTCCTGCGACGCTAACGCCGATCTCGGAAAACACTCCCGTTTTCCGAAGCAGAGACATTATTCCTATGCTGAAAAGGGCTCCCGCAAGGCTATATAGAAACGCCATTCCGTTTGAAAAGAGAAGCGACGAAAGCACCACCCTTATAAGCGAAACGCATAGTGCTTTTAATAGACCGAAGCGGTATAAAAGGAATACTATAACTATGTTTGCAAGTCCTATCTTAATGCCCGGAACCGCCGCGGATATTGGCGGCAGAAGGGTTTCCACGTAGGAAAGGATAAGACTGAGTGCTACCGACATTCCGAGGAATGCCGTTGTTTTTACTTTACTCATATCAGTTCTCCACCGACACCACGATTTTATTGGGAAGGCAGATTATCGACTCCCCCTCCCTTTTAACAGGGCGGTGTTCACAGCATATCTTATCGGGGCAGGAAGCCGAAATAATTTTGGCCTCCCCGTTTTTTATAACGAGGACGTTTTCGCCGCCGTTTTCGCTCTTTATAACCGTTTCTAAGTCTTTCGACAAGGGATACTCCGCGACGGCAACACCGTTATCGGTTACCACCACGGTTTCCCCCTTTTCGCCGAAAATCTGAAAGAGGACTATTCCCGAAACGGCGACCGACACCGCCGCTAAAATTAAGATAAGATCTGCTTTAATTTTTTTCATATTATAACCTATGAATGCAACCCGTTGGGCAAACTTCGGCGCATTTTCCGCAGTCGATACACTTATCATAGTCTATCGAGGCGAGGTTATTTTCCACCGTTATAGCATTCGTGGGACATTCCTTTTCGCATTTTTTACAACCGATACAAGCGTTAACGCAGTTTTTTCTTGCAACTGCGCCCTTTTCGGTGTTTCTGCATAATACCTTAGTGAAATAAATCTGAGGAACGAGTTCAATCAGGTTCTTGGGGCAGGTTTTAACGCAGAGCCCACAACCGATGCACTCGTCTCTTTTAATAAAGGCAACTCCGTTCTGGATACCGATTGCCGAGACGGGACATGCGTTAGCACAGTCGCCGCAGCCGAGGCATCCGAAGGTGCAGGAAAGGTTACCGCCGAAGCTCATACTCATTCCCTTGCAGGTTGGCACACCCTTATAATCGGCTACTCTGTTTCGCGCATCGCAGGTTCCGTTGCAATGGACGACCGCCATCATTTCAACAACATCCTCGGCGGCTTTTCCCATTATTTTCGCAACACAAGCCGCAACATCATCGGCTCCGGGGACACAGAGGTTGGTTTTTTCACCTTTTTCTGCGACTGCTTTTGCATATTCATCGCAGCCACTATATCCGCAGGCGCCGCAGTTAACTCCCGGGAGAGCTGCACGGACTTCCTTTATTTTTTCATTTTCGGGGACAAACAAAAACTTTGAAGCCAAAGAGAGAAGCACTGCAGACACAAGGCCCACCGCGCCTATAATCAACAAGGCTATTAAAACATCATTTAACATTTTGTTTCTCCTTTACGCCGCAAACAGATTATCAACTATTCCCGCAAATCCGAAGAATGCCATTGAAACGAAGGATGCGGCAATGAGTGTTACGGGAAGGCCTCTTAGGGCTTTAGGTATTCTCGATTCGTCAATTCTCGAGCGGACGCCTGAGAAAACGACCATTGCGAGAAGGAATCCTATACCGCAACCGAGTGCGTTCACTATCGACTCTAAAAAATTATACTGCATATCGCTTACGTTTTCAATAGTTACGCCTAAAACTGCGCAGTTTGTTGTTATAAGCGGGAGATAAACTCCGAGGCTCTTATGAAGGGCGGGGATATACTTTTTAAGCACCATTTCGATAAACTGCACTAAAACTGCGATAACCAAGATAAACGAGATCGTTTGCATATAGCCGAGTCCCATTGCCTCCAGAACGTAGGTCTGCAAAGGCCAGGTTACTGCGGTTGCAACAACCATAACAAAGGTTACCGCCACTCCCATACCAACCGCGGAATCGAGTTTTTTGGATACTCCGAGGAAGGGGCAGATGCCTAAGAAACGGCTTAAAACGTAGTTATTAACGAGAATTGAGGTCAGCGCGATCATTGCAAGGTCCTTAAACATTTTCGCCTACCTCCTTTCCCGAGCACTCACCCGAGCAGGTCTTTTCGGCGGGGCAACCCTTACAAGAAAAGCTCTTCTTATAGGGTGCCTTGCCTTTTGTTAAGGCACTTACTACTGCGATGAGGATACCGTAAACCATAAAGCCGCCGGGGGCTTTGGTTAAGATCTCTATTTTATGGTCGATAAGGAAGGGAATTTCGATACCTGCAAAACTTCCTGCTCCCAAGACCTCTCTGACGGTTGCCATTAAAAACAGCGCCAAGGTAAAGCCGAGTCCCATTCCGACACCGTCGAGCACTGCTTTTGCGGGACTGTTTTTACTTGCGAACATCTCGGCTCTGCCCAAGATTATGCAGTTGACAGTTATGAGCGCAAGATAAACGCCGAGCATATCGTAAAGCGAGGGAACAAAGGCGTGGAGCACCATCTGCACCACCGTTACGAACCCTGCGATAATAACGATATATGCGGGAATTCTTACCGTTTCGGGAATGAATTTTCTGAGAAGCGAGATAACAAAGTTTGAGCAAATTAAAACTGCCATAGCCGAAAGGCCCATTCCGATAGCACTGACAACGCTTGTTGAGGTTGCAAGAGTCGGGCAGGTGCCCAAAATAAGCGCAAATACGGGGTTTTCAACGAATATGCCGCGCAAGATAAGCGAAAGACCGTTATTCTTTTTCATATTCTACTTCTCCCCTTTCAGTTGTTCCAGCGCCTCAAACGCCTTGCCGATAGCCGTTTTATAGCCGTTTGTTGTTATCGTTGCACCGCTTATGCCATCGATATTCTTATAGTCTTCTGCGGTTTTGCCGTTGAACTGCTCATAGAACTCTTTATCTTCACAGCCCGAGCCATAGCCTTCGGACTCTTTCTGATATATAGTTTCCGCAGAGATTATTTTACCCTCTTCAGTCATAGAAAGTTTTATCTTAATATACTCACCCGAGGGATTATAATAGTTGTTTCCGTTAATGCCGAAACCTGCGGCACGAAGGTCGAACACGTAGTTCCCGCTTCCCGTTTTATAAACCGCGAGTATCTGCGAGGGAAGTTCGAAGGGTTCTATATCTACCCCTGTTAAACTACTGTTAATAAGAAGCTTTGCGTCCTCTTCGACCGCTTTATTTTCGGTTTCACCGTTTTTTCCGACTCCGAAGAAGCCTTCCTCTGTTTCGAGGACAAGTCCTGCACCGTTTTTAGCCTTATAGGCTCTTTTGGTAACGCTGAGGGTCTCTGCTATGAAGAGTTTTTCAAAATCTCCTTCTCCTTCGGGGAGCGCTTCCTTTAGATTATCGAGAAGAATTTCTTCCTCGGTTCGAAGGTCGACCTCTCCGCCGCCGATTATTACGAATGCATTAAGGGCATCCTTGACCGCATTTTTATAGCCCGATGTCGTTCGGGTCGCACCTGCGACAGTGTCCACCGAATCGAGTGTTTCGAGGGTTACTCCGGGGAAGTTTTCCCCATAGGTTTTCTCATACCCTAAGGTTTCGGAGCTCGAAAGGCATTTTGCTCCCGAGACCGCCCCTTCTGCCGTTACGCCGCAGAGAATTACCATACCTGTCGAATAGCCCGTTACGTTCATTTTAAAAACGTAACCGCCGTTATCGGAAGAATAGGCTTCGGTTATACTTTCGGGGAAGGTATATTCCGAGAGGCTTATGTTTTCAAAGGTTTTCGCACCCTCGAGCACCTCGCCGAGCGCCCCCATTACTGCCGCGTTTTCCTGCTCCTTGATTATCGGAGAGGTTATATAATTGGTGAGCGCGAGAAGCACCGACACAACCACGCATATTGAGGTAAGAGAGATTATTCCGAAAATTCGTTTATTCATATTTCTTACCTCCGAAAAGCTTTCTTCCCGTGAAGGAACTGATATAGGGAGTTAAGATATTCATAAGAAGTATTGCAAAGGATACGCCTTCGGGATAGTTGCCGTAAAATCTTATAAGCGTTGTTACAAGACCTGCACCTGCGGCGAATATTACCTTGCCCCACTTAGTGTGAGGTGAGGTTACGTAGTCGGTCGCCATAAAGAAGGCGCCGAGGATAAGACCGCCTGCGAGGATCTCCTTTAAAGCCGCCAAAGCATCAAAGCCTCCGAAGAGGAAGCTGAAAAGGTAAACCGAGCCAACGTAAACAAGCGGGATATGGAAAGAGATAACTCTTCTTACGAGAAGATAAATTCCGCCGATAATAAGGGCAAGTTTTGAGGTTTCTCCGATAGCGCCGCCGATATTACCTAAAAAGAGTTCTAAGGTGGTGTATTCCCCGCCCGAAAGGTAGGTTGCCGAGGAAACCGCGTCCACGCCGAGAGGAAAGCTTGGTTTTGCAAGAGATGAAAATGCGATAAGCATAAACACTCTTCCGCAGATCGCGGGGTTTGCAAAGTTAGCGCCGATGCCGCCGAAGAAGCATTTTACCACGACTATCGAGAAAACTGCTCCGATAACTGCGGTCCACAAAGGCGCGTCTGCGGGAAGGTTAAGTCCTAAAAGAAGACCCGTTACGACCGCGGAAAAATCTCCTACGGTCTGCTCTTTTTTAGCGATGATATTAAAGAGCGCTTCGCTTCCGACTGCCGCCAGAACGGTCACCGAAACTACCAAGAGTGCCTTTAGTCCGAATATTATGGTTCCTGCTATAAGGGCGGGTAAAAGAGAGATAATAACGTCGAGCATTATTCCTCTCGTTGATTTTTTCCCGTGGATATGAGGAGAAGAGGTTAATATTAAATTCATTATTTATTTCCCCCTTTCAACGCCGCTTTTGCAAGACGGTTAGTCTGCACCAAGGGTCTTGACGCGGGGCAGACGTATGAGCAACAGCCGCACTCCATACAGAGATTTGCGCCGAGGGGCGCTAGTTTCTCGGTATTGTTATTTGATAATGCTCTTGCTATTTTAGCGGGATTGATGCCGAACGGGCATATCTCCCCACATGCGCCGCAACGGATACAGGGTGTTGTTTCGGGCGCTCTTGTTTCTCTTTCAGTTAGGGCTAAGACCGCATTAGTGTTCTTCATAATGGGGGTTTTCGTGTCCGGCACGGCAACACCCATCATAGGTCCCCCGAGGAGAATTCTTTCGGGCTCGGATCTAAAGCCGCCGCAGAACTCTATCATTTCCTCGATGGTTGTTCCAACGGGCGCGGCAACGTTGCACGGTTCTTTTATAGCGCCGCCTGCCACCGTTACAAGTCTTTTTACGAGCGGAAGCCCCGTTTTCAGATAAGACCCCACCACTGCGACGGTTGAACTGTTTGCCACAACGCAGGAAACCGAAATAGGAAGCGCTCCCTCGGGAACTATCTTTCCCGTTGTGTGATAAATAAGCACCTTTTCTCCGCCCTGCGGATAGATAGGTTTTAAAACGGCAACGCTTATATAGTCGATATCGGCGGTCTTCTTTTCAAGGTGGGCTATAACCTCTGAGTTATGGCCCTCAACGCCGATTATTACCTTTTTCGCGCCGAGCCATTTTCTGATCTCAGCGATACCGAAAAGAAGATCGTCGGTCTTTCTTAGCATCATTGCCGAATCGCTCGTTATATAGGGTTCGCACTCGGCTCCGTTTATTATAAGCTCGTCAACGTCGGTTTTGTTATCTGCAATATACTTAACAAACGCAGGGAAACCTGCTCCGCCGAGGCCGACTATTCCGCTCTTTTTGATGGCTTCGATAAAGTCCTCTTTAGTTTCGATAACGGGCGGCTTTATATCGGGGTCGATCTCGTTCTTCATATCCGACTCGATCTCTACCACTGCCACCTTTTTACCCGACGACGAAACCATATCGCCGACCGATTTCACCTTGCCCGAAACAGACGAATGGACAGGCACCGAAACGAAGGCACTTCCCTCTGCGATAAGGGTTCCGACCTTAACTTCGTCCCCTGCCTTAACAACGGGGGTTGCGGGTGCGCCGATATGCATCTGCATCGGTATTACCACTGATTTAGGGGTTTCGAGAACGCGCACAGAGTTAAGGGTCGACTTTCTGTGCGGCAGTTTTATTCCACGTAATGAACTTGCCATTTTGTTCTCCTTTTCATTCTGATATTTTATATTATTAGTCAAAAATTAACCAAATATTTCAATAGAATATTATACCCTATTAAACCCAGTTCTGTCAACGCTTTACAACCACTTCCCCCTGTTAAATAAATAACGATTTTAAGGCATTAAAAAGCGCTCTGCGTAAGTTTTCCGCAGAGCGCTTTTTCCTTTGATTTGTTAGATGAGTTTATCAGGGTCAACAACGTATTTATCCATGCAGATCTTGATAAGATCGATAAGAGCAAGGATAGAGCCTAAACCGAAGCAGAGCGAAAGAACGATCTTTAAAACGCCCTTCTTGGTCTCACCCATCATAAAGTTATGGATACCGAGACCGCCGAGGAACAAGCAAACAATAATCATTGTTATTTTATCTTTTCCTGCAAGGTCGCCCTCTGCTTTTTTAACTGCTACTCCGCAGTTTAAGCATACAGCCGCATTATCAGGAAGAGCATTTCCGCAGTTTGCACAGAAAGCCTTTCCGTCGCCAACCTTAACGCCGCAGCTTAAGCAGATTGCCTGATTATCTGCAACTTCTTTTCCGCAATTTTTACAATACATAATCCAGTCCCCCTAAATATGTAAAAAATTAACCGATTTAACGATCAACCTAATTATAAACTAAATTGGTTTACCTGTCAATAAATTTATGACCCAGTTAACTAAAAATCCTGCCAGAATAACCGAAATCACAACACGGTTGAGGGTCTTGTTTTTAAAGAGATTTCCGTCGAAAATAAAATAAAGAAAAAGGACAGGCAGAGAAAAGACCATCGGGTTATAATACACAGCGCTTTTTATATCGAAAGACATAAGAGAAAGGAGCGCTCTCGTCATTCCGCAGCCTGCGCAGACTACGTTAAAGAGTCTTTTAAAGATGCACCCTATTCCCGAAAAATACAGTAGTGCTACCGACAGGCCGTAAAGCCCCAGCAAAACCGCCTTTTCTTTGATATTTTTAATTTTCATAAAAACACCTCTTTTTGATATTAACATAATATTTTTATCAATGCAACAGGCGAATAATTGAAGCAAAACCGCAAAAACTACCCACAAAAGTTTATGTTTTAAGGAGCGGTTATGGCTAAAAAGATAGGCGAAGGAACTATTCTGTTTGAGAAGGACATAAGGATACGCTCGGCTTACTCGGTCGTTTCCAAAAAAGAGGGCGAGGGTCCTTTAAAGGAATATTTTGATGAGATCGAAAATGATATGATGTTCGGGCAGAAAAGCTGGGAGAAGGCAGAGAGCATTCTTCAGAAAAGAGCCGCCGAGGGCGCTATCAAGAACGCGGGGCTCAAAAGACCCATTGATTTTATGTTTAGCGGGGATCTTTTAAACCAGTGCATCGGTTCTGCTTACGGACTTCGCGACCTTTTTATCCCCTTTTTAGGTCTATATGGGGCTTGTTCAACTATGGCAGAGGGGCTCGGCGTTGCCGCGACCTTTATTGAGTCGGGGTCTGCGGCCTCTACCCTTAACCTTACCTCTTCCCATTTTTGTTCTTCGGAGAGGCAGTTTCGCTTTCCTCTTGAATACGGCGGCATAAGGACCCCGACTGCACAATGGACGGTGACGGGCTCGGGGGCTATTGTTCTCTCCCCTTTTGAAAAGGGTCTTTCGTCGGCGCCAAGGATAGTTTCTGCGACCTTTGGAAAGATAATGGATCTCGGCATCTGCGACATTAACAATATGGGTGCGGCGATGGCGCCTGCCGCCGCCGACACGCTCTACAGATTTCTTTCCGACACAAAAAGCTCACCTTCCGATTACGACTACATTTTCACGGGTGACCTCGGTTCCTTCGGCTCGGAGCTGTTTATAAAACTTATGGAAGAAAAGAATATTTCTCTCTCGGGAGTGCACCGCGACTGCGGGGTTATGATATACAGCCCCAGTCAAGACGTTCACTCGGGTGGCTCGGGTTGCGGGTGTTCCGCGAGTGTTTTATGCTCTTATATTTATAAAAATCTTCTACAGGGAAGCTTTAAAAACGTTCTGTTTATGGCGACGGGGGCTCTTATGAGCACCGTTTCCAATCAACAGAAGGAATCTATCCCTGCGGTTGCACATTTAATTAACATTAAGGCGGATTAGGTTATGGAATATTTAAAGGCTTTTTTAGTTGGCGGGGTCATCTGCGTCCTTGTTCAGATCATTATTGACAAGACAAAGCTTACTCCTGCGAGAATTCTCACTCTGCTCGTTGTTTCGGGTGTTGTTCTCGGCGGGCTTGGCATTTACGAAAAAATAGTGGAGTTCGGCGGCGCGGGAGCCACCACCCCTCTTTCCGGCTTTGGATATCTTCTCTCCAAAGGGGTAAAAGAAGCAGTCGATAAAAAGGGACTTTTCGGGGTTTTAACGGGAGGACTCTCCGCCACTGCGGCGGGTATTACTGCTGCGATATTCTTCTCTCTTATTGCCTCACTCGTTTCGCGTTCTAAAGAGAAATAAAAAAAGGGAGATACTTCAAAAGAAGCATCTCCCAACATATTTTTGCTTATTCTTCTATATCGACCTCAACAGAGCGCTTTTTATAGAGATAATCGCTGACTACACAGGCAACCCCGGCAGAGAGCGCCACTATAGCAAATATCCATAGAACTGCTTTCATAAAGTTTTTCATTTTAATCACTCCGTTTTTTTATTCTGATTATATTTTACCCAAAAAACTCTGATTTGTCAAATAAAACAAAACGGCACCGATATTTCGGCACCGCAGTTTTTAAATTATTTTACAGTTTTTGCTAACTGAGACTTCTTTCTGGAAGCAGCGTTTTTGGAGATAACTCCCTTTGCAGCAGCCTTGTCCACAGTTTTAACAGCTACTCTTACAGCTTCTGCCTTAGCATCACCTTCAGCAGCGTTAGCCTTCTTGATCATAGTGTTCATATTTGATTTGATCATCTTGTTCTGCATTGTTTTTGTTTCAGCAACGAGAACTCTTTTCTTAGCAGATTTAATATTAGGCATCAAATACACCTCCCTTATCGTCCATCAAACTACAAGTTATAATAACATTAATTTCCCAGGAATGCAAGTGTTTTTTAAAAAATTTTTAAGGAGTTTTATTATGCAAAAGAGAACCGACCTTGCTCTTGAGCGTTTTTCCGACCTTTCGGCAGAAAAAGAAGGTGAAATCGGCGGCGCTGCAAAGGAAGAATTCACAAGAGAAGGACTCCCCGTTACCAAAATAACGATCAACACCCCAAAAGCCGCCGAGGTCATCGGAAAGCCTCAAGGAGTCTACTACACCGTTGAGATAGAGTCACCCATCATTAACCCCGCTTCCGAAGGAACGGCGGAAAAGGTTATTTCCGAAATACTCGCTGAGCTTTTAGAGGGAAATAGTATTCTTGTTGCGGGGCTTGGTAACCCCGACGTTACCCCAGACGCTTTAGGGCCTTTTTCGGCGCGGAAGATATTCGTCACACGGCATATACCGACCGAGATGCGCTCAGGGTTCGGGCTTAACTCCGAAATGAATTCCGCTTCGGTGGCGGTCGGTGTTTTAGGTCAGACGGGCATAGAGAGCGAGGAGACGGTTTCTGCCGCCGCTTCACTCGTTGGAGCCGATACGGTTATCGTTATCGACGCACTCGCCGCGGGAAGTATTAAGAGGATAGGAACGAGCGTTCAGATAACCGACACGGGCATTACTCCCGGAAGCGGTGTTCAGGGCGGAAGAAAGACGATAAATTCCGAAGGTCTCGGTGCCAAGGTCATCTCCATAGGGGTTCCGATGGTCGTTGATGCAGTTAGCATCGTTTCGGAATTTCAGGGTGTTTCTGACGATATGGAGAGTTTTTTTGTGACCCCCAAAGACGCAGACAAGTTGACCGAGAGGCTTTCCGAGATCATTTCTTCGGCGATAAACCGCGCACTATTCCCCGAGATACCGCCCAAAGAGCTTAAATATCTGGTTTTATGAGTTATTAATTTAATTCTTCCCTCATATTTATTTTTGAGGTGTGTTGATATGAAGGCTTTTATAAAAAGGAATAAATACAGTATTTTCTCGGGTTGTTTGGTTCTCTTTCTGGTTCTTAACTTTTATTTTACCCACTCGCCGAGCCTTGTTTCCGTTCTGAAAGGGATTTCTCTTATTTCGGTTTCCCCCTATATTCCCTCGGGGCTTGTTTCTTTATTCGGGACAGATACCGAGGATAAGACCACCTACGTGGAGGTTACAGGCGGCGACAGTGAAGCCTCTGCCGAAACAAAGGAAGAAGCAGAAGTTCTCGGTGTTCCGACCGAAAAGCAAGAGGTATCAGAAGAAAACAAGGGAACCATTAACGAGGTGCATTACACCTCAAAGGTGGGCGGTGTTATTTTAGGGCATGGCGCGGGTTTTATCAAAAACTCAACCAATCACTCGAACGAAGAGGTTCTCGGGATAATTAAGGATAAGCCTTCTTTCAGACTCAAATTAGACGGCTCGGTTGAGGTTCTTATTCTTCATACCCACGCGACCGAGTGCTACAATCCTTACGACTCGGGAGTTTTCGATAGATCTATTCCGTCCCGAAACACCGATAACGAAAAAAATATGGTTAAGGTTGGTGCGACTCTTGCAAAGGAACTCACTGCGCTCGGCGTTGGCGTTGTTCACGCCACCACACAACACGACCATCCCTCTTTTTCGGGTGCTTACAACCGAGAAAAAGAAACGGTTGAGGCTTACAGGGAGAAATATCCCTCTATTAAGGTTATAATCGATCTCCACCGCGACGCCATTGAACCGAGTGCCGACGTGAGAGTTAAGCCGACTGCGATTATCGACGGCAAAAAGGCGGCGCAGATAATGATACTTTCGGGATGCGAGAACGGTTATATGAATTTTCCCGATTGGGCGGAAAATCTGAGATTTAACGCGATTTTAGAGGATAAGATAGAGTCGGCGCACCCAGGCCTTACCCGACCCGTTTATTTTAACTATTCGAAATATAATCAAAATCTTTTAACGGGTGCGACGCTTATAGAAATGGGAAGTCACGCCAATACTATAGATGAGGCGGTTTATTCCGCTAAGCTTATTGCAAGGCCGATCTATGAGGCACTAATGGAACTTAAGGAAGGATAAAATGAGGGTTCGTTATTTTGCGTTGGGTATTATTTCGGTTTTTCTGACGGCGGCGTTTATTTCGGGAATATTTATCGTTTACCGAAACTCTACCGACGTTGTCAGCCGTGACGGTGGTGTTACCGTTTGGAGCGAAAACGAGAATGAATATATTATAGGGGTCAAGGATAAAACGGTTACCCTTTCCCTCTTCCCCGAAAAAAACGGAATTATGGGGCATATCCTTACTCCCGAGGCTTTAAAAGCGGATATCAGTATTTATTCGTTTTTAAGGGATATTTATATAGATTTCTTGAAAAATTTAGAAGAAAAGGCTTGACTTAGAGAGAGTCTGCGTGTATAATAATATCCGTCGTTGCGGAATTGTGTAAAGGTAGCACGACAGACTCTGACTCTGTTTGTCTGGGTTCGAATCCTAGTTCCGCAGCCAAAAAATCCAACTCGTAAGAGTTGGATTTTTTCATTTGTGCCGATAGGCACAACATCGTTTGCGTGGCACACGCAACATCATTTGACCGTTAGGTCAACATCATTGCCGCTCGCGGCACAAATGAACGAGGTTGAGGCTTTGCCTCAAATGATGTTGCAACAAGTTGCAAAAGATGTGATGCTTCGCATCAATGATGTTGCGCTTCGCGCAAACGGAGCTGTAGCCGTTCGTTCAGTACGCTAATTGATAGTTGATTTTTAATCGAAAGTATGGTATAATTAGTTTAAGAAAGGTAGTGTGGTTATGAAAGAGGATAAGCTCGGTGATCTGTCTATAGAATTATCCGTAGAGGTTTTGAAATTAACAAAAGAGTTACGCACAAAGCACGAAACCGTTATCTCCAATCAAATCGGCAGAAGTGCAACAAGTATTTGCGCCAATATTGCCGAAGGCAAATATACTCACTGCCGTGCCGATTT
>JAZNVP010000089.1:0-30035 GCA_045592865.1 Oscillospiraceae bacterium | reverse complement strand
TACGAAGAAACCTGCAATCTTTTAAATAAATCGGTTGAATAAGAGGGAGGAAGAAACAATGCCTAATATGTCTTTAAAAAAGAATCCTATGCCTCATCAACCCGCCGAGGTACGCGCACGCAACTTTAAAGAGGTTGCGCTCGGCTACACCGCAGAGCAGGCGATGGACGAGGCAAAGCGTTGCCTTAACTGCAAAAACCGTCCCTGCGTTTCGGGCTGTCCCGTAAATATCGCTATCCCCGAATTCATCGCGCTCGTTGCAGAGGGCGATTTCGAGGGTGCTTATAACGTAATCACCCGTCAGAGCTCGCTTCCCGCGGTTTGCGGCAGAGTTTGCCCTCAGGAAACACAGTGCGAAAGCAAGTGCGTTCGCGGCATCAAGGGCGAGCCGGTTGCAATCGGCAGACTCGAGCGCTTCGTTGCCGACTGGCACAACGCCAACTGTAATACCCTTCCCACACGCCCCGAATCGAACGGACACAAGGTTGCGGTTATCGGCTCGGGCCCCTCGGGCTTGGCTTGCGCAGGCGATTTGGCGAAGAAGGGCTATTCCGTAACTGTTTTCGAGGCGCTTCACGTTGCGGGCGGCGTGCTTGTTTACGGTATTCCCGAATTCCGTTTGCCTAAGGCAATCGTTGCAAAGGAAATCGAAACGCTTAAGGCATTAGGCGTTGAAATAAGAACCAATTATATCGTGGGTAAAACTATTTCGGTCGACGAGCTTATGCAGGAGGAGGGCTTCGAGGCGGTATTCATCGGCTCGGGTGCAGGTCTTCCCAGATTTATGGGCATCGAGGGCGAAAACCTTAAGGGTGTTTACTCCGCGAACGAATTTTTAACCAGAATCAACCTTATGAAAGCCTACCGCGAGGACAGCAAAACCCCCATCTTCCACGCGAAGAGGGTTGCCGTTTGCGGCGGCGGTAACGTTGCTATGGACGCGGCAAGAAGTGCGCTCCGCTTGGGCGCAGACGAGGTTTACATAGTATACCGTCCCGGCGAAAGCGAGCTTCCCGCGCGTGCCGAGGAGGGCGAGCACGCTAAGGAGGAGGGCGTTATCTTCAAGCTCCTCACCAATCCTACCCGCATAATCAAGGGCGAAAACGGCTTCGTCGGCGGTATGGAATGCGTTGAAATGACGCTCGGCGAGCCCGACGCATCGGGCAGAAGAAGGCCCGTGGTTAAGGAGGGAAGCGAGTTTGTTCTCGACGTTGATTGCGTAATTATGGCAATCGGCACCTCTCCCAATCCGCTTATCAAATCCACCACCGACGGTCTTGCAACTGAAAAGTGGGGCGGTATTATCGCAGATGAAACCGGTCTTACCTCGCGCGAAAACGTTTATGCAGGCGGCGACGCGGTTACGGGTGCGGCAACCGTTATTCTTGCTATGGGTGCGGGTAAAACCGCGGCAGAGGCAATCGACAAAAAGCTTTCCGGCAAATAAAAAAGAAGCTACCCGAAGAAAAAGAGCGATGTTCTTATCGGAGAAAATAGAATTCTTTTAAATTCAGCTAAGAAGAACCGGCATCGCATTTGTAAGTACAAATGCACTTGGGCAGTAGCCCAAACCCATTAACAACAGAAAAGAGAAGATTCGTATCATAACGAGTCTTCTCTTTCTTTTTGTCTGATAAGTGATATGCTGACTAAAGTCAGCGTGATATTTTCTTTTGGAAATTCCTCGCCTATGGCGAGATATTTTCAAAAAAGTGATATGAAACCTATCGGTTTCGTGATATTCTATTCGCCATAAACTGTCCGCAGGACAATATCACTATGCGTAGCATAATATCACTGCGAAGCAATATAACTCGCCGTCAGGCGAATAGAGTTGCGTGATACTCCGTTAAGAGTATCACGCTAACCGAGTCTGCTTATTATTTTGCCTCGGTTTTTGTGTAATATTTTGGCAGAAAAAATTCGTGCTTGTCAAAATAGATAATTTCTTCTGCGAAATTTGTGCAATATGACGGTGAAAATGAATTAGGACTTTTAGAAAAGTAAATTTTGTATTATTGCGACAGAATTTAAAAGTTGGCTGTTTTTGTTAACACTCTCATAGTTGTGGTAATAATGCACAATTATTTTGCATACAATTTGTATTAAACGAACAAAAGGGCGATTTTTGATTATAATAAAGAATGGTAAATAAATAACTTTTTTTATAAAAATTACCCAAATGTCAAAAAAATACAAGTAAAAGTCAATATAGTTCTTGATATAATTTGTGAAATGTTGTATGATAATGAAGATAATTGGATAGATTGGGGCTATATGTTCAAAATGTTAATATTTTCAAGCATAAGCTCGTATTTCAATAATATCAAAGAGGAGAGTTTGAAATGAAAAAGAATCGGCTAATCAGTGCCCTGCTTGCAGTTCTTATGATCGGTTCGGTTTTCTGCACGCCTTTTGCGTTTGCGGAAGAAGCACCCGCGCCTGAAGAGAACACCGAAAAAGCAGAGCAGAACGTCACATCATCCTTCTTAACTATGTCCTACCTTGATTATCAGGCAAAGTATGCGAAGGAAAATACTGACGTTGAAGAAATCGTAATAAACGGCGGAGACTATACTGCCGGGGAAGGAATTGACGCTGTTCTCACAGAGCTCGACGGTAAGACCGGTTCGTTTGTTCAGCAGAGCAATGACGGTTATACCGAGTGGACCTTTAACGTTACCAAACCGGGTCTTTACAATATTATGACTGAGTATTATACCGTTGAGGGTAACTCCACCGATATCGAGAGACAGATCTATATCGACGGTTCGCTTCCTTTCAGCGAAGCAGGAAATATCGTGTTCTCGCGTTTATGGGTAAATGCAACTGCTATTGAGCAGGGAGCAAACGGCGACGATGAAACTCCCAAGCAGGTTGAAACTCACCGCTTTGAGACTACATATTTAAGAGACGATGCAGACTTTTACGGAAACTTCAAGTTCTATCTTTCGGAGGGTGAACACACCATTCGTATGGTAGCGGTTAAAGAGCCTGTTGTTATCAGCAAGATAATGCTCGTTCCGGTAAAGGAGCCTGTTTCTTATAAAGACTACTATGAGAAATACACTGCTCTCGGCGCTACCGTTATCGATGAAATGGAGCCTATAAAGATTCAGGCGGAAACTCCTGACGTTAAGTCTTCTCCTGTTCTTTCTCCCGATTACGACCGAAGCACTCCCAACATTGAGCCTTATGAGGGCGCAAAACTCAAGCTCAACGTTCTTGGTGAGGGAAGTTTCGGTTCGGTTAATATGTGGACTGAATACACAATTAAGGATATAGAAAAAGCAGGTTTCTATAAGCTCACCTTTAAAATGAAGCAGAATGCTGCTCGAGGAATCAACGTTTCGAGAAGAATATATATCAACGGAGAGATTCCCTTCGCAGAAGCAGCTGCAGTTGAGTTTGCTTATTCAACTAAATATTCAAACGTTACCTTAGGTGACGGTGAGACCCCTTATTACGTTTACCTTAACGAAGGGGATAACACCGTAAGAATAGAGTCCTGCCTCGGTGCTCTTGCAGAGATCGTTCGTGAGGTAGATGATATTCTTGTAAACCTTAACGACGCTTATAGAAAGATCGTTGTTATCACAGGAACCGATCCCGACATTTACAGAGACTATGAGCTCGACGAGAAGCTCCCTGAGGTTGTTAAGTTCTTTGGTGATTCTGCTGAGCAGTTTTCCGATATAAGAGAAAAACTTATCAGTGTTGCAGGTGAGAAGAGCCAGTATACCTCTCAGCTCGAAACAATGATAAGGCAGCTTACAAGAATGTATGAAGAACCCTATATGATTCAGGATGAGGTTCAGGCTTTTTATAACAACCTTTCTTCGCTCGGAACCTGGGTTACCGATCTCCAGGTTGTTGATGCAACGATGGACTACTTCATAGTTTCTGCTTCTGACTATGAGGCTCCTAAAGCAACCGCAGGATTTTTCGCGACGGTTGCTCACGAATTCAAAAACTTTATCGCAACCTTCTATAACGACTATTCCTCTATCGGCGGTGTTGCTACCACCGGCGAGATCATTACGGTCTGGACCGCGGGCGGACGTGATCAGGCAGAGGTTTTGAAGAGACTTATTAACTCTGAATTTACTCCTGAATACGGAATAAACGCAAACCTTAAGATAAGCAGTGTTTCGCTTATCAACGCACTCGTTGCAGGAATTGCTCCAGACGTTTACTTCGGCTGTGCTGATGCCGTTAACGTAGCACTCAGAGGAGCGCTCTACGATTTAGCAAAATTTGATGATTTTGAAGAGATCGCAGCTTGGTATCCCGAAACGGCGCTCGTTCCTAACTCTTTTGAAGGTGCTTGTTACGGTCTTCCTACTACCGGCGGTTACGAGGTTCTCTTCTACCGTTCGGATATTCTTGAGGAATTAGGCCTTGAAGTTCCTGAAACCTGGGACGACGTTTATGCGCTTCTTCCTGTTTTGGAGAGAAACAATATGACCTTCGGTATGAGCACCGATATGTCGACTGCGGGAACATACGCTATGTTCCTCTATCAGAACGGCGGATCCTATTATAACGAAGACTCAACAAGAACACTTTTCGATTCAGAGATATCCATCAAAACAATGGGGCAGTGGTCTGAGCTTTACTCTAACTACGGTTTGCCGCTCTCATACGACGCTAAGAACAGATTCCGTTCAGGCGAGATGCCGCTTCTTATCAGCGACTATACCTTATTTAACACACTCGTTATCTTCGCACCTCAGATCAGATCCCTTTGGGATTGGGCTTTGGTTCCCGGAACCGTTAAGGAAGACGGAAGTATTGACCACTCGGTAATGCTCAGCGTTAACGCTAACGTTATTCCTTCCTCGGCAGAAAAGAACGGAACGCTCGATAACGCATGGACCTTCCTTAAATGGTTCTGCGGAGCAGAGGCGCAGGTTGAATTCGCAAGAGAGATAGAGAACCTCTTAGGACCCTCGGGAAGATATAACCCGATAAACCTTGAAGCACTCTCCAAGATGCCTTGGTCAACAAAACAGTATAGACTTCTTGCAGAACAGCTTGAATGGGCAAGAACGGTTCCTCAGGTTCCCGGTTCATACTACTTAGTAAGATATCTCGACAACTCCTTCCGTGGTGTTGTTAACGACGGTGAGGACGTTCGTGAACTTCTCGTTAAGAACACGAAAGAAATAAACGCAGAGATCACACGTAAACGTAAAGAGTTTGGATTAAAACTCTACGAAGAAGAATAAAGGAGGGGAAAGAAAATGGCATCTATTGCATTAAAGAGAAAAGAAAAGCCGCAAAAGAAAAAGAGCGCGGCATACCTTATAAAGCAAAACAGAGTAGCTTACTTTTTCTTAGCCCCTTACTACGTTCTGTTTAGCATATTTACCATTTTGCCGGTTGCAATTTCGATTATTTTCAGTTTTACATACTTTAATATGCTCGAGTGGCCGACGTTTATTGGTATTGAAAACTACATTAACCTTATATTTAACGACGATCTGTTTATAACTTCGGTTAAAAATACCTTTGTATACGCAGTTTTAACAGGACCTTTAGGATACATAATCGCCTTTCTCGTTGCTTGGTTTATCAACGAGATAACCCCGAAGATAAGAGCTATCATCATTCTGATGTTCTATGCTCCTGCAATTTCGGGTAACGGCGCATTTATCTGGAGCCTTATGTTCTCCTCAGACTCCTACGGTTACATAAACGGTATACTAATGTATTTTGGCCTTATAGACGAGCCTATAACCTGGATGCAGAACGTTGACTATATTATGCCGATTATCGTTCTTGTAGCCCTTTGGGGATCCTTGGGAACAAGCTTCCTTTCTTTCGTAGCAGGTCTCCAGGGTGTTGACCGTTCGCTCTATGAAGCGGCAGCGGTTGACGGTATCAAGAATCGTTGGCAGGAGCTCTGGTATGTAACCCTTCCGAGCATGAAGCCTCAGCTTATGTTCGGTGCGGTCCTCACCATCTCGAGCTCTCTCGGCGTTGGCGCAACTATGGCAGGTAACCCCTCTGTTGAATACGCAGCTTACTTTATGCAAATGCACTTGAGTTCATTTGCGACTGAACGTTACGAAATGGGCTATGCATCAGCTATTGCAACGGTTATGTTCCTTATTATGATTATATGCAACAAGCTGTTTAGGAAAGCTCTCAGCAAGATAGGTTCTTAAGTGAAGCTATCGGAAAGAATTTTTTAAAAGAGGGATGATTATGCAGCAAACAGCAACTAAAGATAAAAAACATATAAAGGTGAAAACAAAAAGACTTAACCGATCGCTCGCCGGAGATATAGGTATTGATATTGCCTTAACGTTACTTGCGCTCTTTATGGTGCTTCCAATGGTTTACGTTATCGGTAACGCCTTCAAGCCTTTCGATGAGCTTTTCGTATTCCCGCCGAGGTTTGTTCCGTTGAATCCAACGTCGGATAACTTCTCCGACTTGTTCACGGTTTTATCAACCTCGTGGATCCCGATAACAAGATACCTCTTCAACACCGTTTTCGTAACGGTTGTCGGCGGTGTGGGACACATTTTTATTTCTTCGATGGCATCATATGCGCTTTCGAAGTTTAACTTCCCCGGAAAGAACACAATGTTCCAGCTTATCGTGCTTTCACTTATGTTCTCTGCTTCGGTTACGGGTATTCCGAGCTTCCTTATTATTGCAAAGCTCGGCCTTGTCGACACACCTTGGTCGATAATCCTTCCTGCAATCGCAGGAACTCTGGGACTCTACCTTATGAAACAGTTTATGGATCAGCAGATCCACAACAGTTTATTGGAAGCAGCAAGAATAGACGGTGCTTCAGAACTCAGAATTTTCTACAACATAGTTATGCCGCTCGTTAAGCCCGGCTGGTTAACACTTATGATCCTCACCGTTCAGTCGCTTTGGAACTCAACAGGTGACGGATATATATTCAGCGAGGAGTGGAAGATGCTTCCTACCGCATTAAGTCAGATAACCGCAACCGGTATTGCTAGAAGCGGTGTTGCGGCAGCTATAACGGTTGTTATGATGATAGTTCCTATCGGAACCTTCGTTTTATCACAGAGTCAGATGATAGAAACAATGGCAACTTCAGGTATGAAAGACTAACTAAACCGAAACTAATAGATAAGAAGGTGCAAAATTGAAAAAGTTAACAAAGAGCATACTCAGTTTATTTTCGGCAGTTGTTGTCTTGTCATCGGTTATGGCAAGTGCAAAGTCATATACCTATAACAGCAAGGGTAAGCCCGTTTCAACTCCTGAAGCGGCAACCGTTGTAACATTGGTCGATGATTCATATGCCGGATGGGGAAGCCTTAACAGCCCCGAAGATATTATGGTAGCTGATAACGGCGAGGTTTACATTGCCGATACAGCTCACGCAAGAATAGTTCATCTTGATAAGAACTATAAATTCGTTGAAGAAATCAAGGTTTTAAAAGAAAAGGACGGAACAGAGGTAACTCTTAAGGGACCTAAGGGCGTGTTCTACCACGCTTCTCTTAAGGAGCTATATATAGCAGACCCTGATTCCAACTACGTTTTCGTTGTTGACGATGAAAAAAATATTAAAAGAAAGCTTTATGCAACCAGTGAAGAAACCTTTAAGGAAAACTTCCTGTTCCTTCCTAACAAGGTAGCGGTTGATTATGCAGGACGAGTTTTCGTTGTTGCGGCTAATGTTTACGACGGACTTATGGAGTTCGATATTCAGGGTAAGTTCGTTGGATATTCGGGTGCCAACAAGGTGTCTCCTTCCGCATCGGATATCTTCTGGAGAACCTTTGCTTCCGAAGAAATGCGTTCCAAGATGCAGAAGCTTATTCCTGTTGAATTTGATAACATTGATGTTGATACCGACGGCTTTATCTATACAGTTACAAAGGCAGTTAAGAGCATTTACGATCCTGCGGCAAGTAACCCTATAAGAAAGCAGACCGTTCAGGGTGTTAATAAGCTCAGAGAGGGCTCCCTGGGTGTTCCGATAGGTGACGTTGACTATCCTTTCAATAACGCGACTGATAGCGGTCCTTCAAGAATTATCGATATCAGCGTTAACGATGACTACGGTTATTCGGTAATCGACGAGAGAAGACAGAGAATTTTCGTTTACAACCATGCAGGCGAAATACTTTTCGTTCTCGGCGGCGAGGGTGACACAAAGGGGTATTTTGAAACCCCTATTGCAATCGAAAGCTACGGAGATAATATAGCAGTTCTCGATAAGTCTTCGGGAACCGTAACCGTGTTTGAGTTCACTGAATACGGAAAACTCGTTATTGATGCAGAAAATGCATACCTTGAGGGTAGATATGACGATTCTATAGCAGGTTGGAATGCAGTTCTTAAAAAGAACTCTGCGCTCGACATTGCTTACGTCGGAATAGGAAAGGTTCTTATAGTTAAGAGTGAGTATCAAGAGGCTATGAAATACCTCAAACTCGGCGGCGACAGAACCTATTACTCTCAGGCTTATACGGCTTTCAGAAAAGACTTTATCACCAAGAATATCTACACAATGTTAGGTATTGCGGCAGTTATTGCTGTTCTAATTTTTCTTTACTTTAAGTTCCTTCATAAGAAAGTTAAAGAGAAAAACCGCTTTAGAGATAAAGATTGGTATAAGGGACTTAAATTCTCAAAGCATATTATGTTCCACCCGTTCGACGGTTTCTGGGATATGCAGCACGAGAATAAGGGTAAGGTAAGCTCGGCGCTCATTATATACGCGCTGTTTGCAGTAACACTTATCTTTAAAGCGCAGTTCACAGGATACGCTTTCGGAGGCGAAGGCAGATTTAATATCATAACGGTTGTCGGAACCGCAATAGTTCCCGCATTCTTATGGTGTGTATGTAACTGGGCTGTAACAACCCTTTTTGACGGTGACGGAAGTCCTAAGGCAATTATGATGGCAACCGCTTATTCGTTGGTTCCTTATATAATTGCAGAGATACCTCTGACTATACTCACCAACTTCCTCTCTGCAGAAGAAAAACCCCTTATCAACGTTATAACAATTCTTGCAATTGCTTGGTGTGTATTCCTTCTGTTCTGCGGAATGTTAACGATACATCAGTATGGTATAGGGCAGACGATATTAACGATAATTGTTTCGGTTGTTGCAATATTTGCTGTTTTATTCCTTATCATACTCTTCTATAATCTACTCCAGCAGATGATAATCTTTGTTATTTCAATGTATAACGAAGTAATAGTTAGAATGTGAGGTGAGTCTTGTGTCAAAGAAAAAGATAATTATAATATCACTTTCCGTTTTGGTTGTTCTTATCGCAGGACTCGTCCTAACAACTTTTGCAGGTATGAATTTAAAGGCTTCTGCTGAAGGTGCTCTCTACGGTCAAAAGGGAGAACTTTCTCCTGCAGTTACCAGAGCTCTTGCGGAGGGTGACGAAAATGCACCCGAGGGAATGGTTCTCGTTAAAAAGGACGGAGCGCTTTCTCTCTATATGAACAAAGAAGATTGCACCTTAGCAATTTTCGATAGCAAAACAGGCGAGACCTGGTATTCCAACCCTACCGATTTCGATAGCGACGCTATTGCGCTCGGTGACGTTAAGAAGAGACTTCAGTCTCAACTTTATCTGGAATACTACACCGATCAGAGTTCGGTTCGCCAGATGGACAGTTATACCTACTGTATCGCTACAGAGCAGTTTGAGATAACTCCTATCGAACTTGGTGTCCGCGTTACATACACGATCGGTAAGAACACCGTTTCCAGAGAAATGATCCCGACGGTTATATCTAAAGAAAGATTTGAGGGGATCATAGTTGCAGCGCTCGGTGAAGACGAGGATGCAATTAAAACCTTAACCGATAGATATAAGCTTTTAAAGGTTGATACTCTTGATAAAAACCGTCAGCTTATTTATAAGAACCTTTATCCCACGATCGACATCTCAAAAGAGTTATATATTCTTGATCCTAACTGCCCTATATATGCGTATGAATCTATTTATAACGTTCTTTTAAAACAGGCAGGCTACACGAAAGAGGATATTGAGAAGGACAATGAGGAAAACGGAATCGTTGTTGAGGTTATGGACCTTGAGAAGTTTGTTATTCCGGTTGAATACACCTTGGAAGACGGTGGCTTCTGTGCAAGAATCGTAACCTCGGCTATCGAGGAGCCTCAGACCTTTACCTTAACGGGAATAACCCTTCTCGAGTTCTTCGGAGCGGCAGGTCTTTCGGATGAAGGCTATATGCTCGTTCCCGACGGATCGGGTGCTATGGTCAAGTTTAATAACGGAAAAATCGATGCTCCCAAGTATGACCTCACGGTTTACGGTAAAGACACCTCTTACACAACAAAAGAGGGTGTTGACTATGAACCCGCAACAACATTAGTTCCGGTTTTCGGAGTTCATAAGAACAACAAATCTTTCCTTGCTATAATCGAAGAGGGCGATACCCATGCAAATATCTGTGCGGATATTTCGGGCAAGACCCATTCTTATAATCAGGTTTACACTGAGTTTAACGTAAGACCCTATGACGTTATGACCGTTTCAACAAACAACGGACTCAGATATAACAACAAATATCAGGGCGAGAGAACCTATACCGACTGCAAGATCAAGTATCTCTTTTTGGAAGAGGAAAACGGCGGATACGTTGGAATGGCGAATGCTTACAGAAACTATCTCGTTTCTAAGGGCGAACTTGTTAAGAGGGACACAACGACAATTCCTTTTGTAACAGAACTTTTAGGACAGATAGAGGTAAGCAAGTTTTTCCTCGGTGTTCCTTACACGACAGAAGAGGATATAACCTCATTTGAAGAGGCTAATCTTATTATAGATGAGCTTTATGACCTCGGGGTTAAAGGAGCAACCGTTAAGTATTCTTCTTGGGCGAAGGGCGCAGGACTTTATCCTACAGCGGCTTCCAAGGCTTCTGTTTCGGGCACCTTGGGCGGAAAGAACGATCTTGTGGATCTTAACTCCGATCTCTCGGCTCTCGGTTCAAGTTTGTATTTAAACATAAACGTTAATAACGTTTACGATTCGGTTCCTAATTTTAACAAATGGAGCCACACAAACAGACTTACATATAACCAGATTTCTAACCAGAGAATTTATAACGTTGCAACACTTCAGCAGCTTGGCGGAAAGTATTACACCTTAAGTGCAAGATACCTTGATGCTTATCTGCAGAAATATCTCGGCAGAATTGAAAAAACTTCTGTTACGAATTTGTGGTTTGAGGACGTTGCAAGTGACTTGAACACAGACTTCAGAAAGAACAAGAACGTTGACAGACAAGAGGTTAAGAGACTTACCACTGCTGCTCTCGGAAACGTTGCATCTTCGGCTTCAAGCATAGGTCTTGATGCGGCAAACGTTTACGCTTGGAAATATGCCGATAAGATTGTTAACCTTCCTCTTACAACGTCGGGACACAGAATGGAAGACGATTCGGTTCCGTTCATTCAGATAATTCTTTCGGGTATGATAAGCTACACGGGTGGCGTTGTTAACACCTCGGGCCAGGACAGAGTTGACATGCTCAAATCTGTTGAGACCGGCGCAGGTCTTTACTTTAAATGGATCTATGAAGATAATGAAGGAGTTAAGGACTTTGAGGGTCAGGAAGCACGTGAGCTTTATTCTCTTTATTATAAAGACTGGATCGAAACTGCATCTTCCTACTATAAGGATATGGTGGAAAGAGCAGGAGATCTTATCGGAACAGAGATTATAGCCCACACAGAGCTTCAGTATAACGTTTATAAAACAACCTACAAAGCAGGATCGGTTATAGTTAACTATAACGATTACGACGTTGAAATCGATGGAGTAACTGTTAAAGCTCTTGATTTCACTGTATTAGATTAATAGGGAAGGAGAGATTGATATGAAAGAAAAAACTAAGGTTCATAAGCTTCGCGACAGCGGATATTTTCATAAAGGTCATCTTTCCCTTATGGGAAAAAGAGCGGTTGTGGGTTATATGTTTCTCCTCCCTCTTATAATAGGACTTGTTTCTATTTTTATTCCCTCGATTATCGATGCTGTTATATATAGCTTTAATGAGATCATATTTACAAGCAAGGGATATGAACTCGAATTTAAGGGCTGGGAATATTATGCTGAGATCTCGAGCGACGTTTGGTATATCAATGAGTTGAAGAACACAGCCATCAAACTTGCTTACAACGTTCCGCTCATAACCTTCTTCTCTTTCTTTATGGCGGTTCTTTTAAATCAGGACTTCAAAGGAAGAACAGCGGCGAGAGCAGTTTTATTCCTTCCCGTTATCGTTGCGGCAGGATGTATTATAAGGGTTGAAAACACCGATGCTTTGGCTCAGCTTGTTGAGTCTGGAGACACCATTGATGCTATCAACAGTCTTGACATAACCAACTTCCTTATCGAAATTGGTATTCCTCCCACGATCTGCGAAACACTTTCGAATATAATGGGAAGAATTTATGACGTCATCAGTCAGTCGGGCGTTCAGATACTGATCTTCCTCTCGGCACTTCAGACTATTCCTGCTTCGCTTTATGAAGCATCGACCGTTGAGGGTGCAACTGCTTGGGAAAGCTTCTGGAAGATCACCTTCCCGATGTTATCGCCCTATATTTTAACTAACGTTGTTTACACGATAGTTGACGCGGCAACCTCTTACGAAAGCCCGTTTATGAGAATTATAGACTATGTTAGCAGTGACATCAGTGCCGGAATTGCCTTCTCGATAATATTCTTCGTGGTTATCGCGGCAATATTGGCGGTTTGCGTTCTTATGATTTCACGACTGGTCTTCTATTACGATTAAGGGGGTGGATAGAAATGATGACAGATTTGCTTAAAAGAAAACCTAAACAAGAACTTTCTAAGAACGAACTTTATAACCTTAAGGTTCAGCAGAAGAAAAAGAGAGCAAAGATAACAAACATTGTTGTTGTTATATTCAGAGCCGTTCTGGTTATCGGAATATGCTACTACATTCTCTATCCGCTCATTGCAAAGCTATTCAGTTCCTTTATGCAGCAGCAGGATCTTTACGACACGACCGTCGGACTTATTCCTAAGCATTGGACGCTTGAAAACTATGTTTTGGCGTTGAAAACAATGGATTTTGGAAAGAGCTTTTTAAACACTTTCCTTATAACCATATTGGTAACTGTGCTTCAGATGGCTTCCTGCACACTCGTTGGATACGGTTTTGCAAGATATAAGTTCCCCTTAAAAGGACTTTTATTTGCGCTTGTTATATTCACCCTTATCATTCCGCCTACCACCATTATCATTCCTATGTATCTGAACTTCAGATTCTATGATATCTTAGGAATATTCGGACTATTTACGGGCGGCGTCGGAATTAACCTGATGGACTCGGTTTGGGCGATAGTTATAATGAGTATTACCTGCATGGGCTTTAAGAACGGACTTTATATTTATATGATCCGTCAGTTCTACAGGGGCGTTCCCAAGGAGCTTGAAGAGGCAGCCCTCATCGACGGAGCAGGTCACTTAAGAACCTTTATTAGCGTTATGCTTCCCAGTGCCAAGCCTATTTTAACGGTTGTTGCAATGTTTTCGATCGTTTGGCAGTGGACTGATATATTCTACAGCCAGTGGTTCCTACCCAGTATGAGTTTGCTTTCGACCAAGCTTATGACAATAAGTGCGGACGTTGCGCTCAACACAATAGGACTTACTGGTGTGCTTGATTCGGGATATGCAAATATCATGATCAGCACCGGAACAATACTTGTTATAGTTCCTATTCTTATCTTCTATATTATCGGACAGAAACAGTTCGTTGAAGGTATAGAGCGAAGCGGTATTGTTGGATAAAATTTAAAAGAAGACCGATAAAATCGGTCTTCTTTTTTTGTGTAAAACTTAATAAAAAATTGCAATTATTTTAAAATATTTTGCAATTTGCCTTGCTATTGACGAACGGTTAATGTATAATATATGATGGATGAAGTTGGAGAGAATGTATCTCTTCAGAGTTGATTTTATGAAAGGAGACAAGGCTGATGGGAAAGAATAATGGATTGTCGGCGGAGAAAAGACTGGAACTTCTCTTTGATGAAGGTAGTTTTAGCGAACTTTTCGGCGGCAGTAAAGCATCATCGGTTATAGTTGGAGTTGGAACTGTTTTGGGTAAAACAGTTTATGCCTTTTCGCAGGATATCTCGGTTGAAAGCGGAGCGGCAGGAAAAGGTTATTATGAAAAAATAAAGGGTCTTTATGATCTTGCTTATAAAACAGGAAATCCTGTTGTTGCTATTTATGATTCGTTAGGTTTAAAGCTTACCGAAGCAGAGGAAGCATTGAAGGCGATGGCAGAGGTTAATAAAAGAGCGGCTATGCTTTCGGGCGTTGTTCCTCAGATATCCGTGGTTCTCGGAACCTGCGGCGGCTCAATGGCAGTGTCGGCGGCTTCGGCAGACCTCGTTATTGCTTCAAAGGATGCGGAAATATTTATGAATTCTGCTTTCTTCGGAGGAGAGGTTAAAGAGGATCTCAGCGGTGTCGTTGCTTACTTGGCAGATACCGAAGAGGACGCGATAGAGGAAGCAAGAAGCGTTATTGATAAACTTCCCTCTAATAACCTTACCGAAACCGACCTTTATGAATACGTTAACAAAGCATCCAAAGAAACTAAGGTTGCTGCTTCTGTTGCAGAGAGCCTTGCAGATGAGGGAAGCGAAACAGTCCTCTTTGCAGAGGTAGACGGATATGCATCTCTCGCAACTGTTGGCGGAAACGTTGCGGTTGTTTTAGGAACCCCCGAAAAGATGACCGACTCTGCGGCAGTTAAAATGACAAAGCTTATAAAACTTGCCGACGCTTATTCGCTTCCCGTTATAACGGTTATCGGAAGCGATGGAATAGCAGAAGATGAGGTTGGCATTTTAACCTACTCGGCTCTCTTTAAGGCTTATTCTGAAGCAACGACCGTTAAAATAAACGTTGTTTCGGGCGAGTGCTACGGAGCTATGCTCACCTGTTACCTTATGGGTAATGCAGATTATAACGTGGCTCTCGAAGGCTCTGTAATCAGTCCTGTTAAGGCATCTGCCGCGGCTTACGCATTAAAGGCCGACGAGATGGAGGGCGAAAATGAAGCAGAGGCTATCGGTAAGATCACGCTTGACTACATAAATGAAAGCTGCACCGCTTCCAAGGCGGCAGAAAACGGAATAGTTTCTGCGGCAGTTTCCTCTGAAGATCTAAAAGCAAATCTCGTTTCGGTTGTTAATATGCTTTCAACCAAGAGAGAAACAACACCACCGAAAAAACATTCGATATAAAAGGAGATTATTAAAATGAAAAGATATAACGTAACTGTTAACGGCACAGTATATGATGTTTTAATCGAAGAAAACGGCGCGGCTCCTGCAGCGGCTCCTGCTCCTGCAGCGGCTCCTGCTCCCGCTCCTGCACCTGCACCTGCAGCAGCACCTGCTCCCGCTCCCGCTCCTGCACCTGCAGTGGCTCCTGTTCCTTCGGGCGCTAAGGGCTCTGTTTCGGTTCTCGCTCCTATGAACGGAACTATCCTTGGTATCAACGTTAACGTTGGCGATAGCGTAACAAAGGGCCAGGCTGTTGTTGTTCTTGAATCAATGAAGATGGAAAACGATATTCCTGCACCTGAAGACGGTGTTGTTGCTTCTATCGAGGTCAGAAAGGGCGATGCAGTTAATGCAGATGCCGTTTTGATCACACTTAACTAAGGAGAATTAAGATGGCACAGGTTAAAATTACTGAAACCCTCATTAGAGATGCCAACCAGTCGCTTATTGCAACAAGAATGACCATGGACGAAATGGCACCCATTCTTAAGGCTATGGATGAGGTTGGTTACCATTCTGTTGAGGCCTGGGGCGGAGCAACCTTTGATGCTTGTCTCAGATTTTTAGATGAAGACCCCTGGGAAAGACTCAGAGAAATAAAGAAAAATATGCCTAACACTAAGCTTCAGATGCTCTTCAGAGGTCAGAATATGCTTGGTTACAGACATTATGCAGACGACGTTGTTGAATACTTCGTTAAGAAGGCGGTTGATAACGGAATCGATATTTTGAGGGTATTCGATGCTCTTAACGATATCAGAAACCTTAAAACTGCTATCAGTGCTACCAAAAAGGTCGGCGCTCATTTACAGGCTTCGATTTCCTACACGACCGGACCTGTTTTCACGCTTGAATACTATGCAGATTATGCCCGTCGTCTTGAAGAAGAGGGCGCAGACTCCATCTGCATTAAGGATATGGCGGGTCTTTTAAAGCCGTATGATGCTTATGATCTCGTTAAAGCACTTAAAGAAACCGTTAAGATTCCGATTCAGGTTCACTCTCACTACACTTCGGGTCTTGCATCAATGACCCTTCTTAAAGCAATTGAAGCAGGTGCAGACGTTGTTGATACCGCTATTTCGCCTATGGCACTCGGAACCAGCCACGCTCCTACCGAGTCGGTCGTTGCGGCTCTTCAGGGCACTGAGTTTGATACAGGGCTTGACCTTAACAAACTTAACGTTGTAAGAGAATATGCGGCAACACTCAGAAAGAAGTATCTTGAAAGTGACCTTCTCGATCCTCAGATACTCGGTGTTAACGCTAACACCCTTTTATATCAGGTTCCCGGCGGTATGCTTTCGAACCTCTTAAGCCAGTTAAAGCAGGCAGGCAAGTCGGAGCTTTTAGATGCAGTTCTCGATGAGGTTCCGAGAGTCAGAGAGGATGCAGGTTTCCCGCCTTTAGTTACTCCTACATCGCAGATCGTAGGAACTCAGGCAGTTTATAACGTTCTTTTAGGAGAGCGCTATAAGATGGTTACAAAAGAATTCAAGGGAATGGTAAGGGGCGAATACGGCACAACTCCCGTTAAGATCGACGATGAATTCAGAAAGAAGATAATCGGCGACGACGAGGTTATCGATTGCCGTCCTGCAGATCTTATAGAGCCTGAACTTGAAAAGTTCAAGGCAGAAGCGGCTAAATATACCGAGAAGGAAGAGGACGTTCTTTCCTATGCTCAGTTTAATGAGGTTGCTATAAAGTTCTTTGAGAAAAGAGCTCAGAAAAAGGTAGGCCTTGATGGCGCTCATTACGATAGCGACAATAAGGTTGTTCCCGTGTAAACAAAAAAGCGGCAGATAATTCTGCCGCTTTTGATATAAAGAAATACTTATTATTCAGTAAAAAAGAAAACACCCTTTGCTTTACAGACAAAAGATGTTTCTTTTCTGCGAAAGAGCGACTAAAAGTAGCGTAAGTAGGGGTAAAAACGACCAAAAGTAGTGTGGATTACCATTCCCGATCCAGACGAAGATCATTCCAAAAGAAAGTTGCTTCCGTTTCCGGCAAGTGCAGTTGGCATTCCCTATAATAAGGCTTTTTCTTAAAATGAATTGCACAATGCCACATTTGTTCATAATGACTTCTGTATTGCGTGATAAACTCCAAGGTGCATTTTCCACTGTTTATAGCAGAAATGAGTTGTTCCATATCCCAAAGTTCTACACTTGTATTTCGGAACCCTAACCATCTATGTCTTGTGAACACACGAACTATGATATCACCAATATCTTCTACAGAAAAATCAACTACAGAAGCATCCGTTCGTATTACCTTTTCAGAAGCGTTTTCTATATGATGGGATGTTACCCAAAAACCATCGGGCAAGTAAAAACGAAGTGTATGATTTTCAAATGAAATCTTATCTGACATACAATCGTGAAGAGTGAGTTCCTTGCCGTGAAACTCATCTGGATCAATATGTTTGAAGTTGCTATTTACCATCGAAATCACCTCTTTATGCTAATTGTATCACAAATTAACGCACTTTTCAATGATATATCGCTTACACGATATGATATACAGCATACGCCGTATGATATATTTGCTCTGCAAATATGATATAATATCCGTTCCCTCCATTTGCGAAGCATATATCATCTGCGAAGCAGATATCATAGCGTCAGCTATATCATCCGTGACAATGGGGAACGGATATCATTGAAAAAAGCCACCTTTGTCGGTAGACAAAAGTGACTTTTTTCGTGGTGCCGGTGGTGGGGGTCGAACCCACACGGTATTGCTACCACGGGATTTTGAGTCCCGCACGTCTGCCAATTCCATCACACCGGCAATGGACTTATTTTAGCACAGTTTAGTCGATAAGTCAATAGAATTTAGGGTTTAGAGAGGAAAAAATATGAGTGAATTAAATATAGTTTTGGTTGAACCTCAGATTCCTCAGAATACGGGTAATATAGCAAGAACTGCGGCGGCAACGGGAAGCAGACTTCATATAATAAAGCCGATGGGGTTTACGATCGACGATAAAAAACTCAAGAGAGCAGGGCTTGATTACTGGCATTTTCTTGACATATCCTACTATGATGGTTTAGAGGCCTTTTTTAAGAAAAACCCCGACGCGCCTTGTTATTACTTTACTACTAAGGGACTAAACGTTTATTCTGACGTTAAATATCCTGACAAATGCTATTTATTCTTTGGAAGAGAGGATAAGGGATTGAACGAAGACCTTTTGTTTAAAAATAAAGACAGATGCGTCAGGATGCCGATGGGAACGGGTATAAGAAGTTTGAACCTTTCCAACACCGTTTGCGCGGCAGTTTACGAGGTTTTAAGGCAATGGGGATACCCTGAGCTTCAGAACAACGGCTCACTCACTAAATATAACTGGGAGGACGCGTAATGGATAACCGTTTATTAAGACAGATACCCTTGCTCCCTGAAACCGAAAAACTTAAAAGTAAGACGGTTGCCGTTGTTGGAATAGGCGGTGTTGGCGGGACGGCGGCTATCGCTCTTTCAAGATGCGGTGTTGGAAGAATTATTCTTCTTGACCACGACGTTTTTGAGGATACAAACCTTAATCGCCAGGCTTTCTCGTTTGAAAACAGTCTGGGAATGAAAAAGGTTTCAGCGGCGAAGGAATACCTTAGCAGTATTTCGAGTGAAACCGAAATTATAACGCTTGATATGTTTTTCGACGAAAATAATGCGGACGAGCTTTTTTCGCTAAAGCCCGATTATATAATAGATGCTATCGATACAGTATCAAGCAAAAAGGCTTTAATTAAAGAGGCTTACAGACGAGAAGTTCCGATCATTTCTTCGCTTGGAACGGGCAACCGACTTGACCCGTCTTTAATTAAAAAGGGAAAGATATCCGACACCAAGGGAACGCCTTGCCCGCTTGCGAGGGTTATGAGAAAAGAACTCTTTAAAGAGGGAATAGAGGATCTTAAGGTGGTCTTTAGTTCTGAAACACCCATTAAAATATCCGTTTCGGACGAGGGTGGAAGACACAGTCCTGCGTCGGCGGTATTTGTTCCGCAGGCGGCGGGGTTAACGTTAGCGTATTGCGTTGTCAGTGATTTATTAAAATAGGGTGATATTATGAAAGCTTTGCATATTGCTGCTTGTGAAAAAGAGGGAGGCATTTATAGATTTGAAATAACTCCCGAGGGAAAGCTTATAAAAAAAGGCTTTACTCCTATGGAAATGCCAATGTATATGGTTGAGAAGAACGGGAGAATGCATATTCTTCTTAGAGAGCCGTTTGAGAACTCGAAAATGAGCGGATACTTAAGTTATGGCGTCTATAAAGGCGGAGACCTTTACAGCCCTTCGGACATTGTTTCAACTGGCGGAGAGGTTGCCTGTCATATTCTTGCGACAGATGAGGCTATTTACACCGTTAACTACGTTTCGGGAAGCGTTTCTAAGCTTGGGGAAAAAGTGGTTACCCATACGGGAAAGGGTCCTCACCCCGTTCGCCAGACCTCTCCTCACACCCATTTTGTCGGAACGACTCCCGATGGGGAGCACATTCTCGTTACCGACCTCGGAACCGACAGCGTTTACCTTTACGATAAAGACCTGAATGAAGAGGGAAGGATAACTGTTCCGTCGGGAGAGGGCGCCCGTCACCTTATCTTTTCGGACGACGGAAGATATATGTTCGTTGCGAACGAGCTTGGCTCGAGCGTTTCTTCTTATAGGTATGATAAAGGTGAGTTTAGTTATATAGAAACGGTTTCAACCTTGCCCGATGGGTTTGATGAATTCAACCTCGTTGCCGCGATAAGATATGAAGAGGGTAAGGTCTACGTTTCAAACAGAGGACATAATTCCATTGCGGTTTTTGATTTCTCTAAGGAGAAGCTGACGAGAAAGGGCATTTATTCCTGCGGAGGCAGTTTCCCGCGCGATTTTATAATTGAGGGCGACTTTATAATCTGCACCAACGAAAGAGGAAACTCGGTTACGGTGCTTTCAAAAAAAGATATGACGCTTCTGCACACCGAAGAAAATATCCCTTCACCGCTCTGCGCACTTGTAACAGAATAAATAAAGGACCTGCGTCTTACGGCGCAGGTTTTTTGCTATTATTGTTGCAATTGGAGAGAAAATATTGTAAAATTATCTTGATAAGTTTTTACTTACGGAGGAATAGATATGAAGAAAAAGGTTTTATCATTAGTTCTCAGCGCGACTTTGATCGCGGGAACAACACTCGCTTCCTTTACGGGCGCTTTAGTTTCGGCGGCTGTCGAGAGGGTCCATCACACTTGGACGGTTGCAGGTGACCTGTTGGGCGCTCTTGAAACGGCGACTAATGCAGCGACAGAGGAGCTTTCAGAGGGAGATACCTTAACAGGAGAAATGGTTGCTTCGAAACTTGAGTTTGGCGCTATCTCATTCACTCCTAACACTTATGGCAATAAAAGTATTGGCTCTGCCGTTTTCAGTCAGACCGGATATAGCAGTATAAATACGGGTGCGCATTCTCAGAGCTGGCGCGCTCAGCTTCAGATACCTAACAATCAGGGTTTGGGTGAGGGCTTTAATAATTCGGGTGTTATCGTCAGAAACGTGCGCCCCGAGGACACCCAGAATATCACCTTTACCGCTCCCGTTCACGGTGTTTATAATTTTGTGCCGCAGGGGATAGGCGGAGAAACTTCGATCAAGGAATCGGTTGCCGTTTCAACGGGCTCGATGAAGGTTGAGGTTTTTGTTAAAAACGAATCCAAGGGCTCTGTTTCGGTTGACTCTGACGACACTACAGAGGATATTACGACAAGCGGAAATCTTCCCGAGATAAAAGGAATTGAACTTAAAAAAGGAGAGCAGATCACCCTTAATTTTAACCCCATAACGTTTGATGAAACAGCAAATGCGGCGAATGCGGTATTTGTTAACTTCAAGGTAGATATCACCGACGAAATAGCTCCGCAAATTCTTAAAACCAAGCTTAAGACGGATTCCTATAACGTTGTGGAGGAACTTCAGCTATCAGGCACGTCCGCTTCTGTTCCTGTGCCGAAGGGAATTTTCTCGGTCGGTTATGCGGAAATGACTGGCGGAACGGGTGAAGATCTTGACCCTGCTTTAAAGCCGGGCCTTTACAGCGAAGCTAACGGATACACCTGGTATTACGGAACATACGGCGGTGACACAAGCTACGGCTTGGTTGCCGACGCCGACGACAACACACTTGATATCAAATCAAAATATTTATGTATGAACGGCATTATTATCACTGCCGACAAAACCGGCAGATACACGCTCTCTGCGGAGTCTGTTTCTAAGGGTGGAGCAGGAGCGATGACCCTGAAAATAGAGGACTCGGAAGGAAATATTCTTTACAGCAACGGCGATGCCGATACGGACGGTTTTTCTGTAGAGGTATCGCTTAAGGCGGGAGACAAACTCTATTTTTATGCCGATAGAACCGGTGACGATTGGCAAACTGCAAATATGCTTACCACCGGTCTTACACTCGACGTTGTTTACACGACCAAGGTAGTTCCCGCGGTTTACAAAACCACCCCTTACGACGTTTCGGAGGAGCTTCTTAAAAATACGGGTAACTGGAATACTGTTTACCAGGATCCTACGGATTTTCAGTATAGCGGTATTCTTAGCGCCGCTTCGGTTGAAATAAGCGGACTTACCTTGACCGACGCTTTTTGCAGACTGTATGCCGATTACGATTCCTTCTCAAATGCAAATCAGAACTATGAAAATAATACCATGAACGTTTATCACAACGGCGTTATGGGTTGGAGTTACGATAACGGAACTCACAGAATGGGCTTTAAGTTCACGGCTTCAAAGGATGCCGATTACGTGCTCTCTTCCGCTAAATTCACGACTGCAAGTTCACTTGCAAACTTAAACGCTTACGTATATAAGGTGACCGACGGCGGACTCGTTATGGAAGGCTCACCGTCACCCGTTTCGGCTGACTCGGGACTTAGTCTGTCCCTTAGCGCAAAAGAGGGCGAGACCTTCGTTATAGTGCTCGGTAAAGCTTCGAGCGGTTGGAACAATAAGAGAACCTGTTTCACCGAAACCATGACCCTTTCCGAAAAGGTCGTTATAAGTCCTCGGCAGGAGATAGACATTGTTCTCGAATATGAGGACGATCCCGATTACGTTTTTGTTTACGAGAAGCCTTGTGAACACGAATACGACGATGATGAAGACTTTATTTGTAATCTTTGCGGAGAGGAAAGAGCAAAGCCATATCATCCTGAGTTCTACATCAGTTCTGATGGCGGAACGGCGGGTGAAGAGGTTGAGGTTTATTTAGGGGTTAAAAACGTAAAGTCACACGGTCTGACCGTTCAGATCGCTTTCGATAAGAACGTTTTAGAGGCGGTCGGCTCTGAAGAACTGCAGGAACTCGGTGAAATGAGCGAGATAAACTCCTGCGAGAATGCAAACGCGAGGGGCATTTACTCATACAGTATGTTCTCGGTTGAAGACACAGTATTTTCTGACGGCAACCTTTTAAAGTTTACCTTTAAGATAAAAGAAACTGCCGCTTTGGGAAATAGTGCGATTACGATTTCAAATATAGTTTTCGGCTACAGTGAGGGAACGGTGCCCTTTGAAAACTGCATTACCGAGAATGGTGAGATAAGCGTTTCTGAAAGAGAGGAAAAACTCGGCGACCTTGACGGAAACGGAACTACTAATATTATCGACGTTCAGAAGCTTTTCACGTTGGTTGCTAACGGTTTGTCAGGTGAAGTAGCGCTTGCGGTCGGTGACTTTGACGGAAACGGAACCATCAATATCATTGACGTGCAGCAACTCTTCGTAGCGGTTGCTAACGGACAGATAAGTTAAATAAAAGGACCTGCGAGTAATAACGCGGGTCCTTTTATTTTATTGTTGCAATTGCATATATAGTGTGGTAAGATGGTGGTGTATAAAAATCGTTAACGAAACCGCGCTTGGTTTAGTTAACGGACAAATTAAAAAACGAGAAAAAGAGGGAAAGATCATGAAAAAAGTTATTTCGGCATTGATTGCCGCAGCTGTGGTTTTATCCGTCTGCATTATCTGTGTCTTCGCGGCAGATACACCTACCTTCAGCGTGAACACGGATATCGGCGACAGAGGAGACACCGTTGAGGTAACGCTTAGCGTTGAAAACGTTTCGGCTTCGGCGCTCACGGTTCAGGTTTCGTTTGATACTGATGTTCTCACTGCAACAGGCGGAACGCTCTTGCAACAGGTTGGTATGATGAAGCAGATAAACTCTGCAGACAACGCCAACTCCAGAGGACTTTACGACTACTCTATGTTTGATATGAGTGACGCTGTCTTCACGGACGGCGGACTCGCAACCCTTACCTTTAAGGTAAAGGATGACGCAGAATACGCCGACACCACTCTTACGGTTAACGTAACGGCTATGCAGACAGCCGGCACGACGGTAACGGAATTTGATCTTAATAACGGTAAGGTTACCGTTGCTTGTTTAAATCACAATACAGATGGCGTAGATTGGACCGTTACCGATCCCGCAGAGTGCGAAGAGACGGGAACGCAGGTGAAATACTGCACCAAGTGCGGCGCTGTTGCCGAGACCGACACCATAGCGGCGCTCGGACACAAATATCTCAACAAATACGATGAAGAATGCGCTAACGGTTGCGGAACCGTTAGAGACGAAAGCTACAAGCCCGTTTTCACCCTCACTTCTGACGGCGGAAACAGGGGAGAAGAGGTTGAGGTCACACTTAACGTTAATAACGTTTTAGCAAATGCTTTAACGGTTGAAGTTTCGTTTGATAAAAACGTTTTAGAGGCGGTAGGTTCGGAAGAACTTCAGACTTTGGGAATGATGCATTCGATCAACGATAGTGACAATGCGAACGAGAGAGGTATTTTCTCGTATAATATGTTTGCAATAGATGACACTGAGGTTTCTGACGGCGGACTTGCTAAGTTTACCTTTAAGATTAAAGAAGGTGCAACCTTGGGCGAAACAGATATTTCTGTTTCAAACATTGTTTTTGGATATAGCGGCGGTAAGGTGTCTTTTGAGAACTGCAAGACCGAAGGCGGAAAGGTTTGCGTTCACAATACCGAGAGCGTAGAGTGGACCGAGAAGACTCCTGCAACCTGCGAAGGAACAGGCGTTAAAGAAAAATACTGCTCTGTTTGCGGAGAACTCGCATTAACCGGAGTTATCGATCCTATCGGTCACGATTACGTTGGTTCAGTAACAACTCCTGCTACCTGCGAGGGAAGCGGCGTTATGACCTACGTTTGCAATAACGACGAGACACACACCTACACGGAAGATATTGATCCTATCGGACACAGCTGGGGTGACTGGGAAGAGACCACAGCTCCTAAGTGTGAGGTAGATGGTGAAGAGACAAGGGTTTGCCTAAACGACGAGACCCACGTTGAGACAAGACCTGTTGATGCTATCGGACACAGCTGGGGTGACTGGGAAGAGACCACAGCTCCTGACTGCGAGAATATCGGTGAAGAGACAAGGGTTTGCTTAAACGACGAGACCCACGTTGAGACAAGACCCGTTGATGCTTTGGGACACAACTATGATGGCGCTGAATGGATAGTTACTCTTAATCCTACCTGGGATACTGAGGGCTCGAAATACAGAACCTGCGTTCGTGATGATTGCGGACACGACGACGTGACTGCTATCCCTGTGGCAACTGTCTTATCGGTTGAGATAACTTCCGGTCCTTCAAAACTTACCTATAAGGTAAGCTCAAGCGGAACCGAAGAGTTCGACACGACCGGCTTGGTTGTAACGGTTACGTATTCCGATTGGGACGTTCCCACCGTTATAACAGACTTCTCGGAATTCAATATTCCTCTTGTTAACGTTTCTGAAATCAACCCTGCAAAAGAGTTTATCTTTAACATTGCAGGAACGGAACTCACCGTAGTTCTTAACATCGAAGGTAAATTCGGTGATATAGACGAAAACGGAACAGTTAATATTATCGACGTTCAGAGACTTTTTGTTGAGGTTGCTAACGGACGTGGCGGAGAAGTTCCTCCTGCGATTGCAGATATGAGCGGAGAAGGCATAGTTAATATTATTGACGTTCAGAAGCTTTTCGTTGCAGTTGCTAACGGACAGATTTCCTAATTTTTAATAAAAAAGACTCGTATCTTCGGATGCGGGTCTTTTTTTGTTTACTTAAAGAGAACTTTGTGGTATACTAAAGAAGTTAATAGCAGAGTAACATTTGCAAAATACTGATGTTTGTGGTATAATATAACAAACGGGGTGATTTTTTTGAGTAAAGACGAAATAAAAATTGCTATAAACAACGCAGAAGTATCTCTTAATATGGAAGGGCTCTCCGTTACTGAGCAAACAAAAAAGCTTTGTGAGAGACTTTTAAAGAAAGAGATTTCCTTGGCTGAATATATTTCAATGGTTAAGCAAAAAGCAGGAGTAACGCTGTAATGGGATATAATATTGAAGTAAGTGGTGATAATTGTTATCCAAACACAACCTGCTTAATAAACAAGTTTAACATTAGAGACGATAAGAAACTTGCTGAGGTTGAGGCAGAAATAACCTTTGCAAAAGCAGTTTTGTTGGAAAGCGAAAAAATAGAGTCTGTGTTTGATTTTGAGTTTTATAAAAGTATTCACCGTTTTTTGTTTGAAGATATTTATGATTTTGCAGGGAAACTCCGAGAAATTAATATATCTAAAAAAGGAACTTGTTTTTGTCCTGTAAAAGAGCTTGAAGAGTCCTGCAAAGCTTGTTTTGAACGGCTTGAAAAAGAAAAATTCTTTAAAGGACTAAAAAGAGAAGCATTTGTGAAGGAAATTGTTGATCTTTACAACACGACAAATTATCTTCATCCGTTCAGAGAGGGGAATGGCAGAACGCAAAGAATTTTTATATCCAAACTAATAAAACATAATGGATATGATTTCAACTTTTCTAACCTTGACACCGACTTGCTTATGATCGCAACAATTAAAGCTGCAAACGGTGTAAGTGATGGTTTATATAATCTTTTCGACCAAGAAATTAAATAAGTGTTAAGCCTGAATTTGCGTAAAGCAGATTTAGGCTTTTTTGTTTACTTAAAGAGAACTTTGTGGTATACTAATTTTAATATTAAATTTCGGGAAAGGGGGAAAGGCTTTGGCAGATTTCAAACTCCATTCAGATTTCAAGCCGATGGGCGATCAACCGACGGCGATCAGGGATATAGTTAAAAGCATAAACGACGGGAACCGTTATCAGACCCTTCTCGGCGTTACGGGTTCGGGAAAGACCTTCACCATGGCGAATATCATTGAAAAACTCAACCGCCCGACCCTTATTTTAGAGCCCAACAAGACATTAGCGGCACAACTCTGCACCGAGATGCGTGAGTTTTTCCCCGATAACGCGGTGGAATACTTTGTTTCCTATTACGACTATTATCAACCCGAGGCTTATATTCCCGGAACCGACACATATATTGAAAAGGATAGCGCTATAAACGACGAGATCGACAGGCTTCGCCACAGCGCAACGAGCGCTCTCTCCGAAAGGCGAGACGTTATAATCGTCAGCTCGGTCTCCTGCATCTACACGCTCGGTAACCCTATTGATTATCGCAGTATGGTGTTGTCTTTAAGGGTGGGTATGGAGATAAGCCGCGAGGAGATAATCGAAAAGCTGGTTGAACTTCAGTATGAGAGAAACGATATAAACTTCACCCGAAACAAGTTCCGTGTCCGCGGAGACACTATTGAGATCTTTCCTGCGTATTCGGGCGAGACGGCGTTCAGAATTGAACTTTTCGGCGACGAGATAGACCGTATTTCAGAGATAAACCCCTTAGGGCAGACCCAGAACACCGTTTCACACGTGGCGGTTTTTCCCGCTTCTCACTATATAGTTTCGCCCGATAAGATGGAGATAGCCATCGCAGAAATTGAAAAAGAACTCGAGGAAAGGGTTGCCTTCTTTACTCAAAAAGGCAAGGCTATCGAGGCGCAGAGAATTCTCGAAAGAACGAGATATAACATTGAGATGCTCCGTGAAACAGGCTTTTGCAAGGGCATTGAAAACTATTCGCGCATTATGGCGGGAAGAAAGCCCGGCGCGGTTCCGTTCACCCTTTTCGATTACTTCCCCGATGATTTTCTGTTGTTTGTTGATGAGTCGCACGTTACGGTGCCGCAGGTCAGAGGAATGTCGGGCGGAGATAAATCGAGAAAGAAAAACCTCATTGACTACGGTTTTCTCTTACCGTCTGCATATGATAACCGTCCCTTGAATTTCGACGAGTTTACCGATAAAACGGGGCAGACCCTTTACGTCAGCGCAACCCCCGGTCCTTATGAAAAGGAGAAAAGTTCTGTTACCGCCGAACAGGTCATAAGACCGACGGGGCTTCTTGATCCTCTCATTTCGGTCCGTCCGACCGAGGATCAGATCGAAGACCTTGTTTCTGAAATAAACAAGCGCATCGAAAGAAAGGAAAGGGTGCTTGTTACCACACTCACGAAAAAGATGGCGGAGAACCTTTCAAACTATCTCGAAACGGTTGGTATCAAGGCAAAATATATGCACTACGATATCGACACGATGGAGAGAATGGAGATCATAAGGGATCTTCGTCTCGGAACCTTTGACGTTCTCGTTGGAATAAACCTTTTGCGTGAAGGACTCGATATTCCCGAGGTTTCCCTCGTTGCGATATTTGATGCCGACAAGGAAGGTTTCCTCAGAAGTGAAACATCTCTTATTCAGACCTGCGGAAGAGCGGCGAGAAATCAGAACGGCGAGGTTATTATGTATGCCGATTTCGTGACCCCGTCGATGAGACGCGCTATCGAGGAGACCGAGAGAAGAAGGTCTATTCAGGATGCCTTCAATAAGGAAAACGGAATTGTTCCCGAAACGGTCAGAAAATCGGTTAAAGAGGTTCTTATGATATCTACACCTGAGGATACGAAAAGCCCCCGCGCCCGTTCCAAGAAGGAGAAGGAGCGCTTAATTATAGAGATGACTAAGGAAATGAAGTATGCGGCGAGTATGTTGGAGTTCGAATATGCTGCTAAAATACGCGATAAAATCAAAGAACTTAAGGAAGAATTATAAAATTTTGCAAAAAATGAGCCGATTTATGCATTTCGGCTCATTTTTTCTTTGCTATTATAGAAAAAGTGTGGTAAAATAAAGTATATATGTGTATTTATGAGGTGGAAAAGTGGCGCAGGACAAAATCATTATAAAAGGAGCAAGGGAACATAACCTTAAAAATATCGATCTTGAGATCCCGAGAGATAAGTTAATCGTTTTCACGGGGCTTTCGGGTTCGGGTAAGTCTTCACTTGCTTTCGACACAATATATGCTGACGGACAGAGGCGCTATATGGAGAGTCTTTCTTCTTATGCGAGAATGTTCTTAGGCCAGATGGAAAAGCCCGACGTTGACAGCATCGAGGGGCTTTCTCCCGCCATATCCATCGACCAGAAGACCACCTCTAAAAATCCCCGTTCGACCGTTGGAACGGTTACCGAGATCTACGACTATTTAAGGCTTTTATATGCCCGTATCGGAACGCCGCACTGTCCTATCTGTAACCGCGAGATAAAGAGGCAGTCGGTTGACGAGATAACGAGTAAACTTGCCCTTTTACCCGAGGGAACCAAGCTTCAGATTCTGTCTCCCATTGCGAGAGGCAAAAAGGGTGAATACAAAAAAGAACTCGCTTCTGCTTTGAAAAACGGCTTCGTCAGAGCGAGGATAGACGGCGAATTGACGGAGCTTTCGGACGAAATTTCGCTTAATAAGAATATAAAGCATAACATTGAGATAATCGTTGACCGAATCGTTATCAAAAAAGGCATTAACGAAAGGCTTACCGACTCGGTTGAAACTGCGCTTAAGATGGGCGGCGGTCTTGTTCTCGCGCTTTATGATAACAACGAGGTTCTCTTCTCCGAGAACTATTCCTGCCCCGAGCACGATATAAATATCCCCGAGCTTTCTCCCCGAATGTTCAGCTTTAATAACCCGTTCGGCGCTTGTGAGAAGTGCACGGGTCTCGGCGTTTTCTTAGAGGTCGACCCCGACCTTATCGTGCCGAACGGAGCCCTCTCCATAAGAGACGGCGCTATCAAGGGCGGCGGTTGGAGTTTCGATGAGGGTAACTTCGCGGGAATGTATTATAAAGGTCTGTCGGAGCACTATGGTTTTTCTCTCGACACCCCCTTCAGAGACCTTTCGGAAGAAATAAGGCATATGCTTCTTTACGGTAACGGCGGAGAGAAGATAAGATTTAAAAGAAAGACCTCTTACGGCGAAGGGGTTTACGATTCAGACTTTGAGGGCGTTATAACCAACCTTAACCGCAGATACCGCGAAACTCAGAGCGAATGGTCGCGCGAGGAAATAAGGGTCTATATGAGCGAGAGGGCTTGTCCTGTATGTAAAGGCAAAAGGCTTAACAGCCTTTCTTTGTCGGTTACGGTGGGCGGTCTTAATATAATTGACCTTTGCGATAAGTCGATTGTTTCGGCAATTGAGTTTTTTGAGAATATAAAGCTTAGCGAGACCGAAAAAATGATAGGAGAGAAGATAATCGCGGAAATTCTTGCCCGACTTTCCTTCCTGAAAAACGTTGGGCTTGGATACCTGACCCTTTCGCGTTCTTCGGGTTCGCTTTCGGGCGGTGAGGCAAAGAGAATTGAAATCGC
>JAZNVP010000088.1:0-2104 GCA_045592865.1 Oscillospiraceae bacterium | reverse complement strand
CCTCGCTTAGAGGCCCACCGACCGTTACCGTCCATAATAATACCAATATGCTCGGGTATTATTACTTCAATATCCTCCTGTTTATGCTTTTGAGATAACATTACTATTACATCTCCATAATTTCTTTTTCTTTTGCGGACGACAAATCATCTGCTGTTTTGCAGAATTTATCTGTCAGCTCCTGTGTTTTCTTTTCAAGATTTTTTAAATCATCTTCTGTGATTTCGGAATTTTTCTTAAGCGCCTTAAAGCTATCAAGAGCATCTCTTCTGATATTTCTGATAGCAACCTTAGCATCTTCCTGGTATTTGGAAATGCTCTTAGCGATTTCACGACGTCTTTCTTCGTTAAGCTGAGGGAAAACAATTCTTATAATCTTACCGTCGTTACTGGGATTGATCCCGATATCCGAAGCCTGAATAGCCTTCTCGATGTCTTTTAATGTGGTAGCGTCCCAGGGTTGAATATTAAGGATCCTAGCCTCTGCGACGGTTACAGCCGCCATCTGATTGATCGGAGTGGGTGTTCCGTAATAATCGACTGTGATTTTATCAAGAACGGAAGGATTAGCTCTTCCTGCTCGAATTGATGCGAACTGACTCTTTAGATTTGAAATGGTGTTATTCATTTTTTCTTCATAAACTTTAAGCATAATATAAACTCCTTTTGATTAATTGTGAACTAACGTTCCTATGTTGTCTTCTGTTACAGCCCTAACAATATTTTTAGGATCATTCATATCAAAAACAAGGATCGGTAAATTGTTATCTTTACATAAAGTTGCCGCGGTTGAATCCATGACCTGAAGATTTCTTGCAAGAACTTCCGAGAATGATATATCATCAAATTTAACTGCATCGTCAAACTTGTTGGGATCCTTATCGTAAACTCCGTCACACATTGTTGCCTTCAAGAATACGTCGGCCTCTATTTCTGCAGCTCTGAGAGCAGAAGCCGTATCGGTTGAGAAGAAGGGGTTACCTGTTCCGCAGCCGAAAATTACAATTCTTCCCTTTTCTAAATGTCTGACGGCTTTATTACGAATATAGGGTTCAGCTATCTGTTGCATAGTGATAGCTGACTGAACTCTAACTGGAACACCAAGAGCTTCAATTCCGTCTGCAAGTGTTAAAGAGTTCATCATTGTTGCGAGCATTCCAATATGATCTGCTCTGGTTCTATCCATTGTGCCGCTGCTTCTGCCTCTGAAGAAGTTTCCGCCACCGACAACAATAGCAACCTGAACGCCTAAATCGTATAGTTCTTTGATCGAATTGCTTATCGCGCCAACAACGTCATAATCCAAACCTATTTTTTTATCGCCTGATAATGCTTCGCCGGATACCTTCAGTAGCACCCTCTTGAATTTTGGTTCCATAATTTTACCGTCCTTTATATATATTTGTTCATAAAATTATTTATTCAAAGCAGATAAAACCTTATTAACGATTCCATCACAGTCAAGACCGAATTTCTTTAAAAGTTCCAATGCAGGACCGGACATTCCGAACTTGTCTTCAACGCCAATTCTGACAAGCTTAGTGGGACACTCTTCCGAAAGAACCTCTGCAACAGCCGATCCGAGTCCGCCAATAACGTTATGTTCTTCGGCTGTTACGATGAGACCTGTTTTCTTTGCAGATTCAACGATTATTTCTCTGTCGATAGGTTTAATTGTATGAATATTAACAACTCTGGCACTAATGCCCTTTCCTTCAAGCACATTTGCCGCCTTTACAGCTTCACCTACCATAAGACCGGTAGCGATAATCGAAACGTCTGTTCCGTCTCTTAAAAGAACGCCCTTGCCTAGTTCAAATTTATAGTCGGGAGTATTAACGTCCTCAACTGCAAGACGACCAAATCTTAAATACATAGGTCCGTATGTTTCACAAGCCGCCTTGACAGCAAGTCTTGCTTCAATATCGTCGCAAGGGTTAATAATAGTCATATTAGGAATGCTTCTCATTAAAGCTATGTCTTCACAACATTGATGGGTTGCACCGTCTTCGCCAACGGATATACCTGCATGAGTTGCTCCTATTTTAACGTTTAATTTAGGATAACAAACCGAGTTTCTGATTTGCTCAAAGGCTCTGCCTGC
>JAZNVP010000087.1:0-6608 GCA_045592865.1 Oscillospiraceae bacterium | reverse complement strand
CTTTTTAAGGTTCGACGATAAGCAGAGGGTGTTAGAGGAAAACAACGCGCTCACAAGGCTTTGTATGCTCTGCGAGATCCTCGACCGCGAGATAAACGTTCTCGACCTTGAGAACGAAATTCTCGATAAGGTGAGAACAAGTATTGATAAAAATCAGAAGGATTATATGCTCCGAGAGCAGATGCAGGTAATCGCAAAGGAACTCGGCGACTCTGACAACCCCTTGGAAGAGGGCGCAAGGTTCGAAGAGGCTGTAAAGGCTTTAGCCTTAACAGAGGCTTCCGAAAAGAAACTGCTCGAAGAGGTTAAGAAGTTCTCCAAGATGCCCCCCGCTTCGCACGAAGCCTCGGTTTTAAGGAGTTATATTGAATACGTTCTCTCGCTCCCCTTCGGTAAAAAGACTGCCGACAAGACCGACCCTCTTGCTGCAGAAAGGGTTTTAAACCGCGACCACTACGGTCTTGCAAAGGTCAAGGAGAGAATTCTCGAGACCATAGCCGTTAAAAGTCTTAAAGGAAAGAAAGACGGAACTATAATCTGCCTTGTGGGACCTCCCGGTGTCGGTAAAACCTCTATTGCGAAGAGTATTGCTTCAGCACTCGGCAGAAAATACGTTCGCGTTTCCTTGGGCGGAGTTCACGATGAAGCAGAGATAAGAGGTCACCGAAAGACCTATATCGGCTCGATGCCGGGCAGAATTATTTCGGCTGTCAAGACGGCGGGAAGCATGAACCCCTTAATTCTTCTTGACGAGATAGATAAGCTTTCTTCCGACCATAAGGGCGACCCTGCGAGTGCGCTTTTAGAGGTGCTCGATAGCGAACAGAACTTTAGCTTTAACGATAACTACCTCGAAATACCCTTCGATTTAAGCGACTGTATGTTTATCACCACCGCAAACGATATGAGCGCTATTCCGAGGCCCCTATTGGACCGTTTGGAGATAATTGAGATAGACGGATATACCCGCGAAGAAAAGTTTTCTATTGCCCGTCGCCACCTCGTTAAAAAGGCTATGGCGGAAACGGGTCTTACCTCTTCTCAGTTTTCCATTACCCCCTCGGCGCTTTACGGTATTATTGATAACTACACCCGCGAGGCAGGTGTCAGAGAGCTTATGCGTATTCTCACCTCAATTATGAGAAAGAGCGCAAAGAAGATATGCTCCGAGCCCGAAAAAAAGATCAAGGTCTCGCTCGGGGACCTTACCGAACTCTTAGGACCCGAGAAATACCTCTCCGACGAGGTTTTCGGAAAAGAGGAAACGGGTATAGCGTCGGGTCTTGCCTGGACTTCCGTTGGCGGTGAGGTGCTTCCCGTTGAGGTGCTTATATTAAAGGGCAGCGGAAAAACCGTGCTCACGGGCTCTCTCGGTGACGTTTTCAAGGAGTCCTGTCAGGCGGCGATAAGCTATATAAGGAGCATTTCCGACCTTTTGGGTCTTGATGAAAACTTCTATAAGGAAAACGATATCCATATTCACGCTCCCGAGGGCGCCGTTCCCAAGGACGGTCCTTCGGCGGGGGTTACCATAGTAACCGCGATGATCTCGGCACTGACTAAAACGCCCGTCAGAAACGACGTTGCTATGACGGGTGAGATTACCTTAAGAGGAAAGGTTCTTGCCATCGGCGGACTCTCTGCAAAGGCTATGGCGGCGCACAGGCTCGGCGTTAAAACGGTGCTTATCCCCGAGAAGAACCGAAAGGATCTTGTAAAGGTTGACGAGAAGGTCCGAGAAGAGATCAACTTTATCTTCTGCGAAAATATAAACGACGTTATTTCCGCCGCATTTTTATACCCGCCTTATAAGAAAAAGGAAAAGGAGATGCTCTCCATTCCGAAAAGCGAAGGTGAAAAATCGGCTTACCTTGCTCAGTGAGAAAGGAACAGATAATGAATTATCAGAATTTTGAGTTTTTAAAGGCTCACGGCGAGAAGGACACCATCCCGCCCTCTGTAAGACCCGAGATCGTTATGTGCGGTCGGTCCAACGTTGGAAAGTCTTCGCTTATAAACAAGCTTACAAACCGAAAGAAACTCGCGAGAACGAGTTCCGAGCCGGGTAAGACCGCAACGATAAACTTCTATTCAAACGGTGAGATAGACCTCGTTGACCTCCCCGGTTATGGCTTTGCGAACAAATCGAAGTCCGAGAAGAACCGTTTCGGCCGTCTTATCGGCGGATATTTCGAGTCGGAAGAGAGAGACATCGCACTCGTTTTAGTGCTTCTTGACGTTCGCCATAACCCAAGTGCGCTCGATATCTCAATGATAGATTTTCTTATTGATAACGAGTTTCCGTTCATTATCGTATTCACAAAATGCGATAAACTCTCCAAAAAACAGATTTCAGAGCGAGAGGCAGAGTTCTCGGAGGTTATCGCTTACTTTGAGGATATCCACCACGTTTTCACCTCTTCCGAAAACGGAAGCGGCATCGAAGAACTAAAAGGTGTTATAGAAGAAAGTTTGTAGGCTTATGCCGACGAAATAAGGTAACTAAAAAAGAGAGAACAAAACGTATATGTTTTGTTCTCTCTTTTTTAGTAATAATACTCTTTTTTCAGCAGTTTCATGACCCACTTTTTGAACTTGTTTCTCTTTAATCTCCAATCATACTGCGGAAAACAATACAAATAATAGTCACATTCATCACAGCAACACTCGTATTCCAAATGGTAGCCATTACCTAAACAGTTGCGACCTTGCCTTGACGGAGTCAATATTGTTCCTGTTACATCAATAATTTGTTTTTTTCTCATTTTTCACCTCTCAATAAAAAAAGCACACCCCGAAGGATGTGCCGAAAAAGTGTTTCCCTCGGTTTCGCTACCACACTACACCGATAAATATCCGCAAGGGAATAAAGAGAGAACACCTTTTACCAAGATAGTTTCTCCCCTCACGGATATAAACATTCATCGTGTATTCTAATGTAGTGTGGTATGTGGTTATATTACCACAAAAAATCCGAAATGTAAAGAGGTTAAACTTCAGTTTCCCTTTTTGACCCTTAAAACCGAACACCTCTCGCATAAACTTCTACGTATGCTCAGTTGCGAATTCGGGGGCTTTTAGGGAGCATTTGAAGTAATAATAAGGTGTTTCAGGGGTAATTCAGTTGAGAATTCGAGGGCTTTATTGGGTTTCCGGTTAAGTTTTCAGGGGCTTTTTTATGTCTCTGGTTGCGTTTTCGCAACTTTTTATGTGCGTGGTTAAGAAAACGCAACTTTTCTACATAAAACAAAGGGAGAACACTGTTCTCCCCTACGTTAATTCCGTCGCAAAGCGACACCGCAACTTGCGATGTGCGCAAATGATGTAGCGCCTCGGGCGCTAACGATGTTGCCTTATGGCAAACGATGTTACCTTACGGTAAACGATGTTTCGCCTGCGGCTCAAATTTCGGTGTGCCTTCGGCACGATTTAATTTTCGTCGGCTCCGCCGACACCGAAACTTGCTCGAAGAGCAAATATCACTCGCCGAAGGCGAATATCACTGCGAACTACTGTTCGCAATATCACCCGCGACCTGTCGCGGATATCACTGATAAAAGCCGTCAGCCTTTTAATTCCTGAACTCTCTTCTCAGGTCCTTGCCGACGAACTGATATGCGTTGAAATTACCGTAGATCCTCGAGGCAATTCTCTCTTCATAGCAAGAATCTATCTCCTCAACCGAGAGGTTGGTGTTGATCATCATAGGTTTTCTTGCGTTCAGCCGCTCGTTAATGATCTGATACAGAGCGGAAATGGTGAACTGGGTCCTCATTTCTGCGCCGAGATCGTCGAGAATCAGAAGGTCGCACTCTATAACCCTATCGAGAAGGTCGGAATAGTTTCCGTCCTTGGAAAAACGCTCCTTCTCGAGCTTTATAAAGAGCGAGGGCGCCGAGGTATATATAACGTCGTAACCCTTCTCAATAAGGGTGTTAGCCACCGCAAGAGAAATATGGCTCTTTCCGAGTCCCGTTCTTCCGAAGAAGATTATGTTGTTATATTTAAAATTCTCCGCATAATCCTTAAGGTCCTCAAACATCTTGGTCATTCGCTTTTTATCCGAGCGTTCGCCCTTATCCGAAAACACCGAGAGGTCGAAGCTATCGAAGGTTTTCGTTCGGTCGATAGAGCCGGAAGAAACGCTGTTATATAAAAGCGCCTTCGCCCTTGCAACAAGGCATTCGCAGATCTCACCGTCACGGTAGCCCGTATCGGAGCAGTTTTTGCAGAAATATTTCGGTTTAATGTCCTCGGGAGTGAGGTTTTCTGTTGCGAGGATATCCCTTTTTTCTCTCGAAAGAAGGAGATTTTTATCCCTTATTCTGCCGAGCTCATCACTATAATCGCCACCCGCGAGAACCGCCTTGGAAACCTCGATCATAGTTCTTGCAAGTTCTGCGTCGATCTCTGCAAGACGGGGTCTTTTCCCGTAAACTGCCGCCTTTACAGCCTCGGCTTTACTCTCTGCTTCCGCTCTTCTGCCTTCGATAAGCTTAAGCGCTTCGGGGATAAATTTTCTGTAACCAGCCATAAAAACTCCTTTAATTGTTGAAAATTCCGCCCTTTACCTCGCCGCTGCTATACGAGGTGTCCTTCTTCTTCGGCGGTTTCTTTACGTCAGAGATGTCTATCTTTTCTGCCTCTTCGGCAGTTTTTATGCCGCTTTGGTAAAACGAGGTGAGGATCTTATCGAGATAGTTAAAACTCACCTTGGAGATAGCGTCCACCATTCTGTCATACCCGACGGCGATAAGCTCGTCCGAAAGGGCGAGTTCCTCGGTCCAACGGGCGATATATTTCTTCTCGTTCTGAGAAAGTTTGCGGTCTCCGATGCTCAAAATCTTTCTGATCCTATACTCTCTTTCCTTCGATTTTAAAAGCTTATCGATATATTTTTCCGCCTTATCGTAGGTGTTTATTTCCTTCTCCGCCCAGTCGAGCGCGACCTTATCGATATATCTGAAATTCTGCTTTCCTGCCGCCTTAGCGTATCCGAGCATCATCAGAATTACCTCGCAGGGAAGCCCATAGGTATCGTGATAGAAAACGAGGCTTTGGGTCTCGGAACCCGAAACGGTTCTGCCGAGCATCATCTGAGCCTGACGGAGCATATCCGAAAGCACCGCCGACTCCTCTGCCCTCTTTAAGCACTCGTGATACTCGGGCTTTTCGAGGGAAACAACGTTCAAAAACTTCTTTTCGGGCGCCTTCTTTGAAACGAGGTCGGTCTTCTCCCCGTCGGACAAAAGGAAGCCTCTCTGCACCCAGAAATCGAGGGCGCACTCGGTCTCATAAAGCGAAACACCCGCAATATCCGAGATGACCTCGGGATATATTTCGCCGTTTATCGACAGAACGCAAAGAAGAACCTTGATCTGCTCCTCGGACGAGGTTTTAAGGTTCTTTTCCACGAGTTCCCGCGGCACCGTGAACGTATTTGCATATTTCTCAAAATTAACCCTGTAAGCCACTTTTTACCCCTCAAAAATTTAGTAACCCTATTATAGCAAATTAATTTTTGATTTTCAACCCTAATTGCGTTCACAGTGCATATAATGCTAATAACAGAGCCAAACAGAAAGGAGAAAATTTTTTTGAAAAGGTTTTCAAGGGGTAAAAGACGGCTATTTTTCGCGCGATTTTCGGTCGCGCTCATTCTCATCGTTTCGGGGTTTTATCTTTCCTCGAAAGCGATTCGTCCTCTCGTTATAAGCGCCGCAAAGCACGGCGCCAAGGCAGAAACCGAGAGGGTTATATATAAAATCTTTGCGGAAGAATTCTCTTCCCTTTCGGGCAAAGAGGCTTCTTTCGTTCAGATATCAAAAAATGAAGGCGGCTTTATAACAAGCGTTGAAACCGACACAGCCGCTCTGTCGGAGTTTACCTATTCGGTCGCACTCAAGTCACTTAAAGCGCTCGGTAGTCTTAAGGAAGAGACCTTCTCCTTTTCCTCGGGAAGTCTCAGCGGTAACCCTTATCTTGCGGGAAAGGGGCCGAGAATTCCCTTTAAACTTGAAACGGGAAAATTTATAAACACCGAGATAAAGAGTGATTTTATTTCGGCGGGAATTAACCAGACTCTTCACAGGCTCACCCTTATTCTCTCTGCCGACATTACGGTTTTCCTCGCAGGTTTTTCAGAGACAGAAACCGTTTCGTTTTCGGCACCTATCAGCGAGACCGTTATCGTTGGAGTTGTTCCCGAAAGTTTTACCGATCTTTCGATTTTAAAAAGAAGTTTCGGTGAGTGAAAAAATTACTTTTTCTTTTTAAAAAAATTTTTCTTTTTGTCTCTTCTTTTCTTTTTCTTTTTTCTATATCTGTAAATATTATATAGAAATCTTTTTTCTTTGTCCCCCCTATTTGATTTTAATGAAAAAAAGCGGCAAAAATGCCGCTTTTTTTACCCTGTTATTTACTTTTTACAAACGAGTCGCACTCAGTTGCAGCCTCGGTTTTCGCCGTTTTTGAGCCTACACAGATCTCTTTTGCGTCACAGCATCCTTTTTTATTAAAAATGCAGGTTTCGGCAGAGCACTCAATATTGGAAAGTTTAGGGGTATAGTAGGGGGAGTGGGTGGGGGATATCCTCCCCCCTACCCCCC
>JAZNVP010000086.1:0-13353 GCA_045592865.1 Oscillospiraceae bacterium | reverse complement strand
AGACCGCTTGGCCTCCGACTTGGAGTTCATAAGTTTTACTTAAAATAACGAAAAACCGCCGAAAATGGCGGTTTTTTCTTGTTTTGGGTTGAAGTTTTGTTTTTGGCGGGGTATAATTTAGTTATTTAAGGGGGGGGATTATTTTGAGGCTTTATTTAGTTCGGCACGGAGAGAGCGAATCTAATAAAAACGGCACATATACGGGGCACGCTCAGGTGCATCTCACCGAGAAAGGAATAAGAGAAGCCGAGAGCATAAGAGGATATCTCTCGGGGATACAGTTTGACAAGGTTTATTCGAGCGATTTATATAGGGCTCTTGAAACTGCCGAGGCGGCTTTCCCCGGTTGCAACCCCGAGAAAACTCCCCTGCTTCGAGAACTTGACGTCGGCTCTCTTCAGGGAAGGCACCCCAATTCACTTTCAGAGGAAGAGAAAAGGATTAAGTCGGAGCTCGGTTTTACGGGATTTGGCGGAGAGTCCTTAGAGGACATTCGCGCCCGAGCAAAAGAGTTTTTGGATATGCTTACAGAGAAAGGCGACGAGACCGTTTTAGCCTTTACCCATCAGGGAATTTTGACCTTTGCGCTCGCCGCGGCTTTAGGGTTTGACATCAGTTGGCAACATCTTGTTTGCAAAAACTGTGCTATTCTAATTCTCGCTCACAACGGCACTTTCTGGCGACTTGAGGGCTTAATTAACAGAGAATAGGAGAAAAATATGACCTTTAACATACTTGATTATGGTGCTGTCCCCGATGGTAAAACCGATTCTACTGCGGCTATACAAACCTGCATAGATAAAGCGGGTGAAAACGGCGGTGAGGTTTTGGTTCCGGCGGGAAAATACTCGACAGGCTCACTCCGTATTAGTGGAAAGGGCGTTGCCTTTACAGGTGTTGCCGCCTGGGGATTTCAAAGCGACGGTGGCAGCGTTCTTATTCTGAACGATGAAAGTGCAGACTGTATGCTTAATATAACGGGTGGATTTGGGTGCAGTATCAGAGGGCTATGTTTTAACGGCGGGCAGCTTGGTAAAAACATACACGGAATAAAACTTTACTGGGACGAATATAACGGCGGATCGGAAGAAGACTCCCCCACTATTGATGAGTGTCGCATAGGGTGTTTTACGGGTAATGGAATTCATTTTGAACACGTTTGGTGCTTTACCCTTCGACACTCGATGATTCACAGAAACTTTGGCGCAGGATTATATATTGACGGTTGGGACGCATTTATACTTGACAACTGGTTTACTGCAAACCGCGGCGGCGGAATTCGAGGCGGAGAGACCGCCTGCTCAATTACTGCAACAGGCAACCGTATTGAATGGAACAAGACGTCAGGTATTATAATTCCTGACGGGTGCTGTGTAAACCTTACAGGCAACTACATTGACCGCTCATTCGGTCCCGCTCTTTATCTCGGCGGCGGCAAAAATGTTGACTCGATTACTGCTACGGGCAACATTTTCTACCGAAGCGGCGCCTTAAAGGACGGCGAAGAGTTTTCAGATCCTTACCTTAATTCCCATATTTATTTAAAGGGTGTTAAGGGGTCTTGTTTTTCGGGCAACAGTTTCCGTGTTGGCAGAAACGACAACGGAACGGGAGAATACAGTCCCGATTTTGCTGTTGTTTTAGACGGCACCGAATCGGTAGTTATAACGGGCAACTCCTTTTTCGGCGGTTCAATGAAAGATAGTTTTGTTTTCGTTTCAGATAATGAGGCCACAGTTATAGAAAACAATTCGGGAGAAAAAAATTAAAACGGCAAGGAAAAATCCTTGCCGTTTTTTTATTACATTTCTATCCAGAGAGCAGGTCGCATTCCGACCGATTGGTTTTTACCGTCCATTCCGTGCGACATTATCTTTCCGTCGGTATACACGAACGAGGTGAACTCGGGCTTTCTGCCAAGTGTTCTGAGCCACCACATACAGTTTCCGTCCTTCGACTCGACATACTCGCCGCGGCTTTTGGCAAACGGGGTTGCTACTGCTATCCGCAGGTCCTCGGAGAGATATTTTTCCACCTCTTCCAACGAGAGAAGAAAGGCTTTATCCAAAGTTTTCTCCCCGTCCTTTGCATATGACGTTTCGGGAACCTTGTTTTCATTCTCGGTTTCGATTATAATCTCTTTTTCGGCTGCGGTAAAGTAATCGTTATAAAAGCTTTCATTCAGCCATTTTCTTATAAAGCAGATATCCCAATGCATCTCAAATCGGCTTGTGTATTTACTGTAAGACTTAACGTCAAGCACGTATCTCGAGATAAGGAGCGCTTTACCGTCCTCTTTGGAAAGGACTATCCACTCGATAGGCTCCTTGCCGTTTTCCTCGTTGCCGTCCTGCTCAAAGCTTCCTAAATAAACGCTATCGCCGACCTCGACCTTTCTCACGCCATTGTAAGCAAAGTTTTTAAAGAGGCTCTTAAAGGGCGAATTATAGGGAAAGCTATCAAGGGTTTCAAGAGCCTTTAAGCCTTCGTTTATTTTGCCTTCATAAAAGGATTCTTTTGCGACACAACCCTTTATTATGGGAACTGTTACCCAAAACACTAATAGAAACACAAGGAGAACGGAAAGCACCGAAAACAACGCTATTTTGACACCCTTTTTCATACCTTTTCCCCTTTCGCTCACTTTAGAATATTATACCAAACAGTTGTTTTTAAGTCAAGGAAAAAGCGCGGAAAGTCTTCCGCGCTTTAGTTTTACAGATCAAGGAAATCTTTGAATGACTTAATATAGCCGAGGGCGGTTTCCTTATCAGACGCTTCGGCAAATATTCTGAGAAGCGGCTCGGTGCCTGAGAAACGGCAGATAACGAAGCTATCGTCCTCGAAGTAGACCTTGCAGCCGTCCTCATAACCGACATAGGAAACGGGGATGCTGAACTCGGGGATTAACTTTTGTTTTAATAAGATATCCATAATTTCCGACTTTTTCTCGGGCGCAAAGGAGAGGTTATCCTCAACCATAACGAACCTTCCGTAGGTCTCCTCGAGGGACGCGATTATCTCGCTGGGGCTTTTGCCGATAACGCTCACCATCTCCGCGAACAGAGATGCGGCATAGACCGAGTCTTTGCCGTTGATGTGGCCGCGAACGGTGAGTCCGCCCGAGCTTTCTCCGCCGAGGACTGCGTTCACCTCGTCAATTTTCGACGAAATATGCTTAAAGCCGACGGGAACCTCATAGCACCTTTCCCCAAACGACTCGGCTATTTTATCGAGCATATGTGTCGTGGCAAGGTTTCTGACAACGGGTCCGGTCCAGCCCTTGTATTTAACGAGGTAGTAATAGAGCATACAGAGTATTTCGTTGGCGTTTATGTATCTTCCGTTGGAGTCGATAATGCCGAGACGGTCGCCGTCGCCGTCCATCGCGATGCCGAGATCAAAGCCGCCTTTAACAACGCCGTTCTGCAGTGACGCGAGGCTTTTCTCGCTCGGTGCGGGCATTTCGCCGCCGAAATATGCGTCCTTATTTAAATTCATAGCGTCGATGGTGCAACGCGCGGTGTGGAAAATAACGAGGAGCGGATATGCGCCCGAGCCGTGCATCGTGTCGAAAAGGACGCGAAGTCCTCTCTCGCGAAGGGCTGCCATATCAAGCCTCGAGATTATATCGTCCAAGAATTTATTGAAGGGGTTTTTAAGGTAAACGACCTTACCCTCTTCAACCGCCTTCTTAAAGGGCATACTCTCGACCTTTTCTATTTTTGCGATTATCTTTTCAAGCTTTTCGGTCGTTTCAACAGAGGAGTCTCTTCCCTCTTCGGTGAAAAACTTAATTCCGTTATAGTTAGCAGGGTTGTGCGACGCGGTTATCTCAATTCCGTAGTGGAGTTTTTCCACCATAACCGTATGCATAACCATCGGAGTCGGAACGCTTCGGTTCATAAACCAGACGGTTATTCCCCCTTGAGCGAGGACCTCTGCCACCCATTTCGCCGCATTTTCCGAAAGGAAGCGGCGGTCGTAACCCACGATAACGGGTTTATCGGTCTTTCCTTCCTCTTTCATTATATTAAGAATGCCCTGAGCCACAAGGCAGACGTTTTCCTTGGTGAAATCTTCGCCGATTATGGCTCTCCATCCACCTGTTCCGAATTTTATCATATCATTCACCCCTATAGATTTATTCTACTATTTTTCACCTCCGCTATCTATAAAAATGATATTAAAATTTATAAAAATATTGCAATGTGTTCTTTTTTTATAGAAAATCACAACCGCCGCACGTTTGTTGCGGCGGTTTTAGTTATTTATATATTAGCTTAATTCTTAAGGGCTTCCCCTTTGCGTTCGCACATTCAATCATAGAACGGGTTCCTCTGCTTTTGCCGTCCCAGAAACAGATAACAAAGTCTGCGACCTCTGCCATTTCTTCATTTCTTCTCGGTCCTGCAAAGCGTCCATAACGGTCCCAATCGGCTTCGTGTCTTTCTATTTCAAAGCCGTTATCTTTGGCATAACGCTCCCCTAACATATCGGCGCCTTTACATCCGCCCGACACGACTACTATTTCATTATTCTTTCTTACGTTTATGATGAGGCTGTCAATAAAGCTTTTAGCCTCTTGATAGTTATTATAATCTCTGCAACCTGCAACAACCAGTCTTTTCTTCATATTCTTCACCTTACATTTAATTTATATCATTATAACACCTAACAATTCATTTTGCAATGCATTTGTTATGCATACTGCAATTATTTATGCGTATACAATAGTATTGCAGAGGTGATTATATGAAAAAGTTTAAAATACCGTCGGTTCCGCCGACAACTAACAAATGCATAAGATTTCCGAACGATTTAATTGAACAGATAGAAAATGAGATAAAAGGAACGGGATGCACCTTTACTGCTTTCGTTATTGAAGCGGTTAAGGTGGCACTTGCGAATTTAAAAGAAGAAAGTGAAAATCAGTAACAAAAGCTATGGTAATATAAATAGTATCGGACATAAGCGAGGGTTTTTTTATGTTTAAAATTAAAGCCGCAGACGGCACCAACAATCTTTCCGGCAAAAAGATTGCTGAAATTCGCAAATCCAAAAATCTTTCGCAACGAAAGTTAGCAACGAAGATGCAGCTTTTAGGGTTTGACGTAGACCACTACTTCATTCGCAGGGTTGAAAACGGCGAAAGGTTTGTTACCGACATCGACCTTGTTATCTTTTCGAGGGCACTGGGAGTGCCTATCACCGATATATTATCGGCTGAAGATGCAGAAATATAGGAAAAAGACTAAACAAGGCGAACTTAGGTTCGCCTTGTTTTATTTAAGTATTTCTCTTATATGGTCTTCATACTCTTTTCGGACTTCTTCGGGGGTTATTATTTTGGCGTCCTTTCCGAAGGAAGCGAGCCAACCGAAGAACTGCGGACTTACCTTGACCCGCGTTGTGAGGTAAAAGCTATCCTCATCTGCGGGGCGGATGGCTACCGATTTACCGAACCTGTCTATAACGGCACCTGCGAGGTTGTTATTCAGTTTTACCGTTACGAGTTCTTCCCTGCCGCCGAACATTCCGAAGAGCATTTTCGCGTTCTCGGCGACGTTTGTTTTCTCGAATTCCTCGCGGCCTTCACGGTCTTCCGCTTTAACCTTAATTTTATCCATTTTATCGACTCGGTAGTGCTTTAAAATTCCCTCTTCAGAGTCGTATGCCAAGAGATAATAGTTTTCGTCCTCGAAGATAAGGCTATAGGGGCTCACAACATACTCTTTGCCCTCTCTTCTGAGGACCTTTTCTTTATCTCTGTTATAGTTAAAATAGAGAAAGCCTATCTTTTTATTCTTAAAGATGGCGTTATGAATGGCATCTATATTATAATAGACGCTCTCGTTCATTGTTTTGACCCTGCCGCTGACGAACATTTCTCTTCTGAGAGTTTTGGCGGTCGACTGCGAGGTGAGACTTTCGAGCTTCTTTATAAGCTCCAAGGACTTTTTGACCGACAGAAACTTACTCGACTGAACGGCATCGACAAGGAGTTTGAGTTCTGCGGTTTCGAACTCTCTTGACGCCAGAAAATAACCCGTTCTTCTGCCCTCTCTCACTGAAACTATATCGTAGCCCCAGTCTATAAGGGTTTCGATATCGGTATAGATACTCTTTCTTTCGGCGCTGATACCTTCCTTTTCGAGCGCTTCGATTATTTCTGCGACCGAAACGGTGTTTTCCTCATCGGAATATTTTTTAAGATGCTCTAAAACTGCGAGAAGCTTGAGTTTTTGGTTTTCGCTCTTTGCCATTTTTTCACCTCTTACAAAGAAGGCAGATGCTTTACATCTGCCATTTCTTTTTATCCTTCACCTTACTGTAAAGGGCTTTATAGCTTTCAAATCGGACTTCGGGGATATCCCCTTTTCCGACCGCTTCTATAACGGCGCAGCCCTTTTCTGAGGTATGGGAGCAACCGCCGAAACGGCAGGAGCCGATATATTTTCCGAACTCTCTGAAGCAGTTTTCGAGGTCTTCCTTTAAGATCGGGAGATCATCGTCCTGATTGAGAGAAAAGCCGGGGGTATCTGCAACAAGACCGCCGCCATCGACGCTATAGAACTCGACGGCACGTGTTGTGTGGCGGCCTCGTCCGAGTTTTTTGCTTATTTCGCCCGTTTCTATCTGAAACTCGGGGTTTATGCGGTTCAGAAGCGTTGACTTTCCGACCCCTGTGTTACCCGTAAAGGCGCAGACCTTGCCACCGAGAAAGGCTTTAATTTCCTCGAACTGCTCGACGGCGTCGAACACCTTAAACCCTGCTTTTACATAGGTTTCCTTAAGAATTTCCGCCTCTTCGATATCGGTTTTGGATACCGCGATAAAGGGCTCTATCCCCCTTATTTCCGCAAGGGCGATTATCTCGTCGATAACCGCGAAGTTAGGGCTCGGTGCCACCGTTGACACGACGATACCTAAAAGGTCGATATTAGCAACGGGGGGACGGGAAAGTTCATTCTTACGGGGAAGAACCTCGTCCACCGCGCCGCACTCGCCCTCCAAGGTTATTTTGACCCTATCGCCGACCTTGGGACTTATCTTTTTATTTCGGAGAGAACCTCTGCCGCGGCAGGTTACGACTCCGCTTTCGGTCTTAACGTAGTAGAACCCCGAAAGTGCTTTAATAATTATTCCGATCATAGACCGTCCACGTCGTTGGAGACCGTAGCGGTTCCCGTTTTGAAGTTGATGGTCATTGTTCCGTAATGCTCATACTTACCTGTTGCACCGAGTTTATAGGAAACTTCGGAAGAGCCGGTATAACCGTTTCCGCCGAATATCTCGATCTTATTGACCGAGCTTACTGCCATTTTCTGCTCTTTCTGCTCAATTCCGTTAAAGAAGGAAATCCAGACCTCTTGGTTTTTGAACTCAACGGGCATTTCGACCGTTATTTTAGAAAGATTTGAAACGTCGGTTACCGTTTCGTCTGCATAGGTTCCCTTATCGAAATCGAGTTTATAGGTCTTGAATGCGTTGGAAGCGGAGCCGAGTTTAACTATAAGGGTCTTTTTGCCCGAACCGACGACGTTATAATCGTAGGTTTTGGGTGAATAGTCCTGACTTAAGGTCTTCTCGTGGACAAGTTCGCCCTCAAGGAAAAATCGGAGTGTTACCTCGGGGAGATATTTCGGTATCGGCACCGTTACCTTAACGGTTGAGTTGGGCGCTATCCCTGAACTTATCTGAACGATTATGATGGTATCTGCCTCGACCTGCTCGTCTGCCTTGATGCTCTGCGAAACGACCTTATCTTTCGCAAGGTCGCTATCGACCTCTTCGAACACTACCCTCAGCCCATAGTCTGCGATGGTTTTTTCCGCCGCGTCTTTGGTCATTCCCGCAAGGTCGGGAACCGAGGTATATTCTTTCGGAGCGCCGAGTGAAACGTAGAGCACGATCTCCGAGCCATAGTCTGCCTCGGTGTTTCTTTCGGGCTTGGTGTTAACGATGCAGTCTTCTGCGATCTCTATATCGAACTTTGAAATGGTTTTAATGGTGAAGCCTTCCTTTAAAAGCTTCTTTTCTGCCTCGGACGAGGTCATTCCCTGAACGTCGGGCACGACTACCTTTTTGCTTCCCTTGGAAACCACGACGTCAACGCTCGAGCCCTCTTTAACGGTGCGGTTTGCCTTGGTGTGACTGATTATTTCGCCCTTTTCAAACTCGGTGCTGAACTCTTCGGTTTCGATAAAGGTTATGCTCTTATAATGAGGGTCTGCCTTTACCTCTTCGAGTTTCAGTCCTACGAGGTCGCCGATGGCAACGTTTCCTTTAGGACTCATTATTCCCGAGACTGCCACAAGCACCACGACGAGCGCCAACAGGATAAAGCCTGACGCGATACCGAGGAGAATGCTTAAGAACTTCTTATTCTTCTCCTTCTCTTTTTCTGCGGGGTCCTTTACCTTAACGGCATCGAAATACTTGGTCGTCTGGTCGGTTCCGCCGAAATATTTATACTCAAAGCTTATCGAGGGGTTTTTCTTGAATTCGTCGATATCTCTGAGCATTTCCGCCGAGGACTGATAACGTCTTTGCGGGTCCTTCTGCATTGCTCTGAGGACTATTTCTTCAAGGCCCTCGGGGATATCTTCTTTAATAGATGTGGGTTTTTCGGGCTCGTTCTGCATCTGCATTATTGCAACCGAGACGGCACTGTCCGCCTCGAAGGGAAGAGACCCCGTTAACATTTCATAGAGCATAACGCCGCAGGAGTAGATATCCGACTTTTCGTCGGTCTTCTCGCCGCAAGCCTGCTCGGGACTTATATAATGCACCGAGCCTATTGCCTTATCGGTTATGGTTTTGTTTCCCGAACGCGAGAAACGTGCGATGCCGAAGTCCATCACCTTAACAGAACCGTCTTCCATTATCATAATGTTCTGCGGTTTAACGTCGCGGTGGACTATTCCGTTATCGTGGGCGTGTTGGAGGGCGCGAAGTATCTGCGTCATAAAATAGACGGCGTCCTTCCAGCTGAGCGCACCGCGAAGCTCAATATAGTCCTTCAAGGTAACGCCTTCAACGTATTCCATAACTATAGACATCATTTTATCCGAGAAGCTGACGTCGTAAACGCGGACGATATTCTGATGATTAAGAAGCGCTATCGCCTTGGACTCGTTTTTAAAGCGGCGGATAAACTCCTCGTTCTCCAAAAACTCATCCTTTAATATCTTGACCGCAACGGTTCTGTCCTCAAGGATATCGTTTGCTTTATAGACGTTTGCCATTCCGCCGTCACCGATCAGGTCGGTTATAACGTATCTTCCCTCGATTCTTTTTCCGATATACTTATTCATAAGTTTTCTCCTTTAAACTCTATATAAAACAAGGCTTATATTATCTCTGCCGCCGCCGAGGTTTGCCTTTTCTATAAGTTCTTCTGCCGCTGTCTTTATATCCTTTTTAAGCGATAAGAGGATATCCTCTTCCGAAACGCTTCCGTAAAGCCCGTCTGAACAGATAAGAAGGGTCTCGCCCTCTTTGAGTTGTTCGACGTAGTAGTCCGCATCGACGGTCTCTTCGGCGCCGATAGCCCTCGTTATTATATTTTTCTTTGGGTGGGTCTTTGCCTCTTCGGGAGTTATCTCGCCGTTGAGGACAAGGTCCATAACGAAGGAATGGTCGCGGGTGATAAGACGGACGTCCTCTCCCACGATATATGCTCTCGAGTCACCGATATTGGCAATCAGGGCTTCATTCCCTTTAACCACCGCAAGACACAGCGTTGTTCCCATTCCGCCGAAGGCACTGCTTGAGGAAGCCTTATCGAACACCGCGTAGTTTGCTATATTTATCGAAGAAGTTATCATATTTTTGATGCTCTGGGGAGAAAAGTCTTCCTTATATTTAAGACTGAAATTCTCCTTCAGTTTCTTCACCGCAAGAGCAGAAGCAACCTCTCCGTGATTGGCGCCGCCCATACCGTCGCACACGATAAGCGCGACCGTATCGTCTGCGAGTGGGAAGCAGGAAAAACTGTCCTCATTCAGTTCGCGGACCTTGCCGATATCACTGAGCCCATAATACTTCATACGTCTTCGCTCCTTTCTTTACCTTCCGAATCCCGCCTTAACTGACCGCAGGCGGCGGAGATATCATCGCCGAGTCTTCTGCGGACGGTTGCGTTAAGGCCTCTTTTCAGAAGTTTTTTCTGAAAGGCGTAAACCGCTTCGGGTCCTGCCTTTTCATAAGGTTTTTCTTTGATCTCGTTAAGTGTTATAAGGTTTATATGGTAAAGCTTGCCGCCGAGAAGCTTTTTGAGTTCTTCGGCGCAAGACTCACTGTCGTTTTTATTTTTTATAACCGTGTATTCCACGCTTATTCTTCTGCCCGTTTTCTTTAAATACTCGTCACAAGCCGAGATGACCGTTTTCACATCAAACCTATCGTTTATGGGCATCATTTCGCTTCGCATATCATCAAAGGGCGCGTGGAGCGAAAGCGAAAGGGTTATCTGCAGTTTTTCTTCTGCAAGACGAAGTATTTCAGGGACAAGGCCGCAGGTTGAGACCGAGATATGCCTCTGCGAGAGATTCATTCCGTTTTCCGAGGAGATAAGCTTTATAAATTTAAGCACCTCATCGTAGTTATCGAGAGGTTCCCCTATTCCCATCAGCATACAGGAGCCTATTCTCTCGCCCGAGTCCTTGGCGCAGAAATAGACCTGCGAGAGCATTTCACCTGCCGTGAGCCTTCGGGTAAATCCGAGTTTCCCCGAGGCACAAAATCTGCAACCCATTTTGCAGCCGACCTCGGTTGAAAGGCAGACCGAAAGTCCTCTGTTGCTACGAAGAAGGACCGTTTCAACGAGTTCTCCGTCGTAGAGTGAGAAGAGGTATTTCACGGTTCCGTCCTTTTTGGAGACCTCTTTTCTCTCAAGACGGACCGAGCCGAAAAGATAGTTTTTATCTATCTCTTCGCGCAAGGCTTTCGGGATATTATTCATTTCATCGGTGCCCGACACAAACCTCTTATGGAGATGCTCGAACACCTGCGACGCTCTGAAGGACGGAAGGCTCATAAAGAGTTCTTCCGCTTTAAGTTCAGAGAGACAGAGGCTCAGAATATCTTTTTTCATTTTACCTTTTCCAATACTGCGAAATAGAATCCGTCCGACCCGAAGTCCGACGGGACTATCAAGGATCCGAAACTATTTCTCTTTATTATACCATTAAATTCTTCACAGTTCAAGAGGCGAAACCCGTCCTTGACGCCGAGGAAAAATTTAACGTTTTCTTCGTTTTCTTCTTTTGCCACCGAGCAGGTTGAATAGATCATTCTTCCGCCTTTTTTAAGACAGTCCGCCGCGGTGAGCATTATTTTTCTCTGCTTTTTTATAAGTTCATTAAGGTTTTCGCTTTTATATCTTATCTCGGGCTTTCTTCTGATAACGCCAAGACCAGAGCAAGGAACGTCGCAGATTATTTTATCGAACGCCTCTTCTCTTCCCGCAACCTCTTCGGCAGACTGCAAAGAGGCGCTGACGTTTGCAAGGGAGAGCCTTTCGGCGCCCTTTCTTATAAGTTCTACCTTGTTTTCATAGATATCGAAGGACTCGACCTCTCCGCCGAAAAGTGCCGCCGAGAAGCTTTTTCCGCCCGGTGCGGCGCACATATCCCCGACCTTATCCCCCTTTTTTACCCCGAGGGCAGACAGAGCCGCGAGAGAAGAAAGGTCTGAAGTATAAAAAAGTCCTTCCTTATATTCTTCTATGTTGGTGATATCCCCGCTATAATTTATCTTTAACGCATAAGGAAAGAGGGTCTCTTCCGACTTTATGCCCTTTTTTTCGAGTTTTTCCGACAGGTTTTTCGCGTCGGTCTTATTGGTGTTAACGCGGATATACAAGGGAGAAGCGCCGAAGGAAGCCTCGAAAAAGGCTTCTGCGTCCTCGCCGAGCGAATTTTTAACCTGTTTATAGACCTTTTCGCTTACCCCGTATTTAACCGCGGGGGTTTTTTCTGCCGTTTTCATAAGCTCATCACGGTCTTTTCTTAAAACCGAGCGCAATACTCCGTTTACAAGTCCCGAAAATTTCTTGTTCCGACAGAGTTCAACAGAACTCGACACCGCCGCAAAATCGGGCACCGAGTTCATATATAAAATCTGATAAAGACCCATCAAAAGTATCGTTTCTATCTCTTCGGGCGGCTTTTTGCGAACAAATTCCGACAAAATCTCATTAAGGGTTATTCTTCTTTCGAGCACACCGAAAAAGAGGTTTGCCGCAAATGCACGGTCCTCAGCGGGAAGAGAAGATAAGCTTTCCGAGAACACGATATTGCTATATCCGCCCGAAAAGACCCTCAGTATCGCCTTTAACACACATTTTCTTGCAAAATCTGTCATAGGAGAATTTCTCCGTCCGAAATTTTTCTGCCGTTTATGAAGGAAGCAGCGTCCATCTCGCCCGAGCCTTCGCCCTTAAGGCGCTTTACCTCGAGGAGTTTTTTATCCCCTGCCGTTATATATAGGCGGTTTTTCTCCACCAACACCTCGCCGACGGTTTTACCCGTTCTGTCGGTTTTCAGTGTCTTATAAATCTTGAGTTTTTTGCCGTTCTGGGAAAGAAAGGCGGCGGGGGCGGGAGAAAGTCCTCTGACTTTATTATGGATATTCTCCGCCGTGTCGTTAATATCTATCTTTTCTGTTTCGGGGGTTATCATCGGCGCATAGGTAAACTCATTTCCCTGCTTTTCCCTCGGCGCCTCGCCCTTTTCTATAAGCTCGACCGTTTTATTAAGAATGGGCCCCGCCATTTTCTTGAGCCTTTCCCAAAGTTCTCCGAAACTTTCGTTTTCGCCGATCTCGGTTTCTTCGCGGAGTATCATATCCCCCGTATCGAGCCCTTTATCCATATACATTGTTGTTATGCCCGTTTTCTTGTCTCCCCTTATTATTGACCACTGGATAGGAGCGGCGCCGCGAAGAGAAGGAAGGAGTGACGCGTGGACGTTAACGCACCCGTATTTCGCGGAATTCAGAATACTTTCGGGCAGAATTTTACCGTAAGCGACAACGACGATAAGGTCGGGGCTTAGCGCTCTTATATTCTCCGCCTCTTCCTTTAAGGTTAAGGGTTGGCGCACCTCTATTCCCTCTGACAAGGCAAGAACCTTTACATCGGGCGGGGTTAGAATTTTCTTTCTTCCCTTAGGTTTATCGGGTTGGGTATAGACTGCGGGGATATGGTGACCCGCTTCTATTAGGGATTTAAGGCACTCCGACGCGAAATCGGGTGTTCCCATAAATACTATTTTCATTTACCTTATTCCTTTTCGAGATTTTTCGCTATATCAACAAAGCAGTTTCCGTTAAGGTGGTCGTATT
>JAZNVP010000085.1:0-8050 GCA_045592865.1 Oscillospiraceae bacterium | reverse complement strand
GCTATAGCACAGATGGTGTTCTCGCATATCCATTATAACACCTATTTTAAATTCTGCACTATAAACTTTGTTTTTTCGTCCTGTTTTGCCCATATAAAATATGCACCTCCAAAAGTGTCTAACTTTTGGGGTGCATATCACATCGCATTTTCGTCTTTTTATTTTACTTATAGAGGAATGTTTCCGTGTTTTTCGCCGTGCGATTTCGATTTTAGCATCTTTATCGCCGAAACAAGACGCCGTCTTGTTTCATCGGGCGCGATAACCTCGTCGATAACTCCGCAGCCTGCCGCCGCATAGGGATTAACAAATCTTTCGTTATACTCTGCGATGAGTTCCTCACGCTTACCCGCCTTATCCCCAGCTGCCGCAATCTCACGTCTTCCGATGACCTCAACGGCACCCGAAGCACCCATAACCGCTATCTCGGCAGTGGGCCATGCATAAACGAGATCGGCACCAAGGCTCTTGCTGTTCATCGCAATATATGCGCCGCCGTAAGCCTTTCTCATAATAAGGGTTACCTTCGGAACACTTGCCTCGGCATATGCATAAAGCATCTTGGCTCCGTGGCGGATAATGCCGCCCGTTTCCTGCTTTGTTCCGGGAAGGAATGCAGGAACGTCAACGAGTGTTATAACGGGGATCTTAAACGAGTCGCAGAAGCGAACGAATCTCGCACATTTATCCGAAGCATCGATATCCAAAGATCCGCCCAAAACTGCGGGTTGGTTAGCAACGACGCCGACCGACTCGCCGTTCAAACGGGCAAATCCGACCACGATGTTTTTTGCAAAATTCTTATGAACCTCAAAAAGACTTCCCTTATCGAAAACCGCGTCGATAACCTCTCTGACGTCATAGCTCTTTCGGCTATTATCGGGAACAATATCGTAAAGCGTTTTCGATAGGTCCTCTCCGTTATATTTTAAAACCTCTGCCGACTTTTCAGAACTGTCGGGCAGATAGGAAAGAAGCTTCTTTATTCCGTCAAGACAGGCTCTGTCGTCGGGATAAACAAAGTGGGCGACACCGCTATGCTCCGAATGAACGACCGCTCCGCCGAGCTCGTCCACTGTTACGTCCTCACCGATAACCGCCTTAACGACCGACGGACCGGTTATATACATCTGAGCATTCTTCTCGGTCATAAATATAAAATCGCATATAGCCGAAGAATAGCAAACTCCACCTGCGCAGGGACCCAGAACCGCAGAAATCTGCGGAACAACACCGCTAAGGCGCGTGTTAAGACGGAAAATTCCTGCATACTCGTTAAGACCCGAGATACCTTCTTCTATTCTCGCTCCGCCGCTATCGTTAAGCGAAATATAGGGGCACTTCATCTCAAGCGCCTTTTCCATTATTCTGCATATCTTCTTGCCGTGAGCCGCTCCGAGAGAACCGCCTGCAACGGTATAGTCCTGAGCAGATGCAAAGCACATTCTGCCATCGATCTCACCGAAACCGGTAACAACGCCGTCGCCAAGGAAACGCTTTCTCTTTCCGTAAGCATCTATTTCAGGCTCAACAAACGCGTTTATCTCCTCAAAGGTCCCCTCGTCGAAGAGATATTCAAGTCTCTCACGTGCGGTGAGTTTGCCTTTAAGGTGCTGATTGTTTATTTTTTCTTCTCCGCCGCCAAGGCGAATTATTTCTTTCTTTTCTTTCAGTTTTTCAAGCCATGATGAATCCCACATAACTATCTCCTAAACTGCATAAAACTTTATTTTATATTATCACACCTTTAAATTCCCGTCAAGTTTTAAAAAAAGAGACCTCAAGAGGCCTCTTTTTTCGTTTTGATATAATCAATATCCCAGACGTCTAAAGAAAGAACGGTTAAATATCCGTTTTTAAGCGCAGTTTCAAGAGTCGTTTCGCTGCCGTCGGAATACTTCACTATTACATAGTTGCTCCTTATCGACGGGAAACTATAGACGTATTCTTCCGTCTCATAAAATGGCTCCAATGCCTGATCGGTGCTAAGCCCTAACTCCTTAGTGTTGTCAACAATTTTTTCTACTTTGATCTCGCTTGCCGCTCCGATCAGCATTTCTCCTACGAAGTATTTTTCGTCGTCAGTGGGCTTCCAATAATAACTTGAAATCGGGTGATTAAAAAACTCAACGGCTATGTCCTTTTTCTCGGCACCGTAGCAGCGTAGAATTTCCTTCATTTCGCCGACGGTAACGTATTCCGAAAGGTCGAGCGTTTTATCGGCACCCGCGGTGGTGAGTGTGCATTTGTAATCCTGCCCCGACTTAAGTTTGGTTACATAAACCGATACGCCATTTTCCTTGGAAAGCCCCGAAAACTGCGGATATTTAGCCAAAACATCTTTTTGGACAAGCATCAGCCATTCACCGTCGCCAACTTCCCCTTTGATTACCGAAATACAAAATGACTCTCCGCCACCGTCGGTTGGGGTTGCAAGCCAAATTTGATCGCCTTTTTTAACGGTTATCTCCTTGACCTCTTCATTTTCTAGTTCTAGAGGTTCGGAAAACTCAATTTTTATTTCTCCGCCCGAAACGTCGGACACCTTAAACGAAACGGGATATCCTGTGAGGTCTGATAGTTCTTCCCATTCTCCCTCTTCCAACGGGAAACATCTATATTTTTCGATTCCCTTCTCGCTCGTTCCCATATAACGAACCTTCGACACCTTTAAAACGTAGCCGTTAAAACTCTTAGGACTGCTGAGAAAGCAAATTCCAAGCGCTGCCGTTGCCACCGCGGCGGTGACAATAACCCAAAAGGCAGGTTTTTTATAGTTAAGCACCGATTTAATTCTGCCCTTAACCCCTACCTCGCCGAAACACAGCGGACAGGCCGAAACAAATCTTCGGGGTATGCTTAAATTTATAAGCGCCTCAGAATAAGGCTTCTTTATTTCCTCGCCCTCTGATTTTATTACCCTTTCATCACAGGCAAGTTCAATATCTCTGCACAAAAGAACGTAAGCCACCCATAAAAGCGGGTTAAACCAATAAACCGCGAGAAGAAGGAACCCTAATGGCTTCCATAAATGATCTCCCCTCTTTATATGCGCCCTTTCGTGAGCCAACACAAATTCCTTATCCCTCTCCGAAAGCCCCGAGGGAATATAAATTTTAGGACGAAACACCCCTAAAATAAAGGGAGTTTCTATGTTATCACAAACCCGGATATTTCCCTCTAAAAATGCCGCTTCCCGCACCCTTCTGCGAATTCGGATATAACTGATAATAGCATACAAAATCATCGCTATGATTCCCAAAATCCAAAAAACAGCAAAGGTTGGAATCCACAGCTGCAAGGGGTTCGCGCTCGTCGCAGGATCGGGAGCGAAAGACCCCTCTATAATGGGGTTAACGATTTCATTGATTATCGGAACTCCCGAATTAATTTCGGGCGTTCTGTCCATCATTATATCGGGGCTTATTGTTTCGGCGCTCGGTATTAAACTCAGAACACTCTCAAAGGTAAACGGGCAAACAAGCCGCACTCCAACTAAAGCCCACATAATAACCGATATCTGCCGAGGTGCCCGTTTAAGAAGAAAACGGAGCATAATAACCGCCAAAACGACCCAACAAGCCGTTATGCTCATATTAACTATTTTAAGAAATAAAGCCTCCATTATTTTCCCTCCTCGAACTCTGCAACCATTTTTCTGAGTTCAAAAACCTCTTCGGGAGTTAATCTTTTGTGCTTAGTAAATGCCGCAAGGAACATAGGAAGAGACCCCGAAAACCTTTCTTCAACAAACCTCTCTGATTGCAACGAATAATAGTCGTCTTTTGAGATAACCGAAGAAACCGTTCCCTTTTCATTTTTAAAAATTCCCTTTTCGCAAAGCCTTTTGAGAACCGTGTAGGTCGTCGACTTCTTCCAATTTAAAATTTCCAAAGCTTTTGATGCGAGTTCACTCGATGATATAGGCTCCATCTCCCATATTATATCAGCAAAACGCGATTCAACCTCACCCAACGTGTAGTCTTTCATTTCTTCACCTCCGCAGTCTACATCTTGTAGACCTCAAGCTTATTCTACAATATGTAGACCAAATTGTCAAGAAAAAATCTGCAGTTATCTGCAGATTTTATTTTTGCTAAACTCAGAGGGCGCATACCCCGTTATATTTTTAAAGCTTCTGAAGAACACCGAATAGTCCTTAAACCCTGCCCCCAAAGCCGCCTCATAGGAAGATCCACCGTCGGAAAGTATCTGCTTGGCTTTTATTATGCGGCGTTCTTTAACGTATTTTGAAAGGCTAAAGCCGGTTTCCTTTTTAAAAACTCTGTATAAATTCTTTTCCGAAACGAAAAACTCTGCCGCCAAGGTCTTATATTCAAGATCTTTATCGAGATTTCGGTCGATATATAGAATAATATCTCTGACAAGTTTCTCCGCCTTGTTGTTTTCCACAGGGGGCTTATACCGCTCCGCCGCCACTATCAAAAGCCGTATAAGACTTACCGATGCGCAAAAATCGTCGTATTCTGTTCCGCGCGACAAAAAGCTTTCTATCTCATTATAAAACTGAGAAAGACCCGAACTTTCGAACTCTTCTTTTCCAAAAACCAGTATCCCCTTTGCTTCAAGCACCTTTTTTAACTGAATTCCACCCGCTTCCAACGCGATAAAAACATCCTCGGTAAAACGAATAATCCTACGCCTATATCGGCAAGGCGTTTTAATTATAGGGCGGTGCAAAAGACGTTTACCAACAATAATCATTCCGCCGGGCTCTACATCATATTTTTCTCCCTCGAACGCAAAATATAGGTCACCCTCCAAAAACCAATAAACCTCCCACTCTTCGTGATGAGAGTTAAGTTCATAGTTTATGTTTCGCTCTGCCCTTTCGGTAAATCGCTCCACAAAGGCTATCTTCCCGTCATTCCTTGAATATTCTGATACTATCTGCATCTTGCTCATTAAATTCACCTTGCTAGTAGAAAATCACAATATTTTTGCCTTATATCGCAATGTAAATTGCAATTTATTTATGATACAATCATAGCATAAACAAAAAAAATGTCAATCGGAGAGATAAATATGTTTAAAACCGAAACCCATCTGCACACCAAACCTGTGAGCGCCTGCGGACACCTGTCGCCAAAAGAAATGATAGACCTCTATCACGAGGCAGGTTATACCACCGTTTTCGTTTCCGACCATTTTGCAAAATATCATTTTGATAAGCTCGGAGAAAACCTTTCGTGGCAGGAAAAAACGGATATGCTCTATAACGCTTATCTGGAAGCGAAGGCGTGCGGCGAAGAATACGGAATGAATGTTCTCTTCTCTCCCGAGCTTTCCCTTCACGGCAACCACTATCTTCTTTACGGTGCCAATAAAGAGTTTCTAAATCTTTGTGAAGACATTTTCGAAATGTCAATGGAAGAGTTCCACCGCCACGCAAAAGAACACGGAATAACGGTTATTCAGGCTCACCCCTACAGAGACGAAGTATGCTTCCCCACCCCCGATTTTATCGACGGTATCGAGGCGGTAAACACCAATCCGAGACACGATAATTTCGACGAAAAATGCTTTGAACTTGCAAAAAAATATAATTTCCCGATATCAGCAGGTTCAGATGCCCACAGGTGTGAGGACGTCGCAGGTGCAGCGGTCCTTTCGGAATCACCCATAACCTCGACCGAACAGTATATCACCCTTTTGAAAGGCGGAAAACTAAAGCTTATGAAAAAGGGAGAGATCTTATGATTTATTTTATAAGCGATCTTCACGGCGGTCAGGACACCGACGGGCTTATGGAATATATTCGGAATTGTAACGATAACGACCTTTTGATAATTCTCGGAGATATAGAACTCCATTTCAGAGATACCGAGAAAAACCGAGAATTTACCGAGTTTTTCGAATCTCTTGAATGCAATATTGCATTTATCGACGGGAACCACGAAAACTTCACTCACCTTTTATCTCTTCCCGAAGAGATCTGGTGCGGTGGCAGGATCCACAGGCTCTCAAAAAACATAGTCCACCTTTGTCGCGGTCAGGTGTTTGAGATAGCGGGAAGCACATTCTTCACAATGGGCGGATGCAAAAGCTCGCAGAAATGGAAGGATCAGGGTCTTTGGTGGCCCGAAGAAGACCCGACCGAAGAAGAGGTCCAAGAGGGATATAAAAATCTTAAAGCCCACGGAAACAAGGTGGATTATATTCTCACCCATTTCTATAACCCCTCAGACACCGCACCAAGTGAAAATACCCTGCAGGGAATATTAAAGTATATCGATAAAAAGGTAGAATTCAAACATTGGTATGCAGGGCACTGGCACAAGGAAGAAAACCTCGACCTTAAACACACCATAGTTTTCAAAAACATAGTCCCCTTGAAATAAAAAACAAGGCTCCCAAAGGGAGCCTTGTTTTTTATTAACTAAACTGTCCGTTAGCAACCGCAACAAACAACTGCTGAACGTCTACAATATTAACAGTTCCGTTTTGGTCATAATCTCCGACCTCAAGAGGTATTTCTCCTCCCAGTCCGTTAGCGACCTTAACAAACATCTGCTGAACGTCTACAATATTAGTTGTTCCGTTACCATCAATATCGCCTAATGGACGAAGATCTATATTTTGAACAACCACGTCGTTTTCGACGACCACAAGGTATGTTCGTGTAACTCCGTTTGCCTTGGACGCCTTAAGGGTATACGTTCCTGCAGCAACTCCGTCAAGATAGTAACTCACGTTATTTCCTCTAACAACGGTTTCATAAGTCGGTTCGGTTGATCCTTGTGGAATGAGTTGAACAGTTATGTCTGCCGAAGCATCACCTGAACTGATTATCTGCCCGTTGACTACGCCGCCTGCTCCAACCTTAAAGGTATAGTAAATAGTGACCTTCTTAACGCTGGAGGTCACCTCCTGCCACGAGTCGTTGGGGATATTCTTCACCTCAACACCGTTGAGATAGGCAACGGTTTTATTATTTGCTACAAACTCGCAGAGCTTATTGCCATCCTCCTCGGCGGGCACAACAGTGAGCAGCAGCCAATACTCATTTCCTTCGACGAAGGTATCATCCGCCGTCATTTCGGTGCCGTTTGTGTAATCCGTCCACTCTATGCTCTCCACAACGTAGTAATCACTATCCGTAATGGCAGTGAAATCGGGCTTAGCGCCGTCCATGGGCACATTCAACCCGCTGACTGCAACAGATTTGATAGTCTTGGGTTGGCAGGTAAAGGTCCAGGAGAGGCTCTGCTCAAACCGTGCATCGCTCTGAATTCCGAGGGTCGCATAGTTGCCATTAATATAGCCCCATCCTTCAGGTTGATAACTACTGCCAATATTTTGGGTGTAGAACTCGTAACCGTCCTCCGTCTTTACATCGACGAACACCTTGTACTCGTGACCGATCTGGAAGGTCATATTGGGCTTCATCCACATATCGAAAGTCACATCATACCAGCACATACCGTTGATGGCATAAGTTCCGTTGTCGTATGCGGTATTGACGGTATAGCCCGTGCCGGAGATGGCACAACTATAATTCGGATTCTCCCCCACTACCGGTTCGATCACGCCGTCAATGTCGATCTGCTCAATGATGTTGTCGTTGAGGATACCGAAGTCGAAGCGAACGCAGATCAGCTCAGAAGGATCCTCCTCGGGATAACGGAATACCTCGGCGTAATAGCCGTTGACCGTAGCGACAACGTTTGGTTCGATCTGCGCATCAATGTCGAATATATTTCCGTTTCTGGTCATTACATTCACAGCAGCACGGTAATGATAACCCACGGTGAAGGTGTTGTTGGAAGCCATCTGCGTCCACGTTTTACCGTCAGAGGACTGCTCCCAATACACATCCACATCGTCCCACATGTTGTCGTTGCCGGTTGCCTGCTTGTAGCCGTAATCGCCGCAGGCGACAGTCTGATCGGGCTCTCCGTTCTGCTTGGGCGGGTCGATAGTCAGTTCAATATCGCGTACGATATTGTACATCTTCACCGTCAGCGTTTCGTGGGTCTCATTCTTGCTATTGGGGTCGAAATCAGCACCGTCGGAGTAATAGGTATAA
>JAZNVP010000084.1:0-2742 GCA_045592865.1 Oscillospiraceae bacterium | reverse complement strand
GACAAGGCGGAGAGCTTCAAAAGCTACGATTGGGTGCGTGTTAAAGCCCGTATCACCATCAAATTCAACCGCCTTTACAAGTCTAAAGGCCCCGTATTTTTAGTGGAAGAAATAACACCTTCCGAGAAGCCCAAAGAGCCGGTTGCAACTTTTTATTAATTTTTTTGAAAAAAAGTATTGACTTTAAGGTTTTTATGTGTTAAAGTATTGAACATCAGATAAAGCCTTAATAAAAGGCTTGAATTCAAAGGAGTGTTTTTTATGAAAAAATTATTAGCGCTTGTGACATCGCTTGTTATGATGTTCTCGATGGCGTCGGTTCTGTCCTCCTGCAACGACACTGCGGACGACGGAGTTTATAACATAGGTATTGTTCAGCTTGTTGAGCACGTTGCTCTCGATGCGGCAACCGAAGGCTTCAAGCAGGCTGTGATCGACGAGCTTGGTGAAGATAAGGTCAATTTCGATTTCCAGAACGCGCAGAACGATGCGGCAACCTGTTCGACCATTGCAAATCAGTTCGTATCCAACGGCGTAGATCTTATAATGGCTAACGCAACACCCGCTCTTCAGGCGGCTGCGGCTGCAACGGGAGATATTCCGATATTGGGAACGTCAGTTACCGAATACGGCGTTGCGCTTGAGATAAAAGATTTTAACGGAACGGTTGGCGGAAACATTTCCGGAACAAGCGATCTGGCCGATCTTGAAAAGCAGACGGATATGATCACCGCTTGGTGCCCCGATGCGAAGAAGGTTGGACTTCTTTACTGCTCGAAAGAGGCTAACAGTCAGTATCAGGTAGACGTTGTTAAAGAACTTCTTGAGAAGAAGGGTCTTGCTGTTACGATGTATCCTTTCACCGATTCCAACGACCTCGCTCAGATCTGCACAACGGCGGCAGATAACTCCGACGTTATCTACGTTCCTACCGACAATACTGTTGCTGAGAACACCGGAATTATCGATAACATATGCGAACCCAAGAAGGTTCCCGTTATCGCAGGTGAAGAGGGAATCTGCTCGGGCTGCGGTATTGCAACCCTTTGCATAAGCTACTATGATCTTGGCTACACCACCGGTAAGATGGCGGTTAAGATCTTAAGAGACGGCGGCGACATTTCAACTATGCCTATCGAGTATGCGGCTGATCCCACACCTAAATACAATAAGCAGAACTGCGAAGCCTTGGGTATTACACCTCTTGAAGGCTACACTGCTATCGAAGTTAAATAAATAAGAAACTTTTATGCCGGAGAGAAAATTTTCTCTCCGGCTAATTGTGAGAAAACAGGAGAAGTTAAATTATGATACAGCTTTTGAATGCTCTGCCGGGATCTATTTCTCAGGGTCTTATCTGGGGCATTATGGCGATAGGCGTTTATTTGACCTATCGCATACTCGACGTTGCAGACCTTACGGTTGACGGTTCTTTTGCAACGGGCGGAGCGGTTGCCGTGGTGCTAATTCTTTCGGGTTGCAACCTATGGCTCGCGATGCTCATTGCTTTTATCGCGGGTATTCTAACGGGCGCTATCACCGGACTTTTGCACACACTTATGGGAATTCCGCCTATTCTTGCAGGTATTTTGACTCAGCTTTCGCTCTATTCCATTAACCTTAAGATAATGGGCAAGGCGAACCAGTCGGTCAACGTTAACCAGACCGACCTTTTGATTTCACTCCGTTGGGTCAAGGAGTTTGCTTTCCACAACCCTCTTATAACTATTGGCGTTGTTCTCGCGGTGCTTATTGCCGCTCTTTATTGGTTCTTCGGAACCGAGATGGGCTGCGGTATCAGAGCGACGGGTGCTAATCTTAATATGAGCCGCGCTCAAGGTATCAACACCAACTTCAATAAGGTGCTTGGAATTATGCTTTCGAACGGTCTTGTTGCTCTTTCGGGTGCGTTTCTTGCTCAGTATCAGGGCTTTGCAGACGTTAAGATGGGGCAGGGCGCTATCGTTATCGGTCTTGCTGCCGTTATTATAGGCGAGGCGCTTTTCGGAAAGATCTTCAAGAACTTTGCCTTAAAACTTCTTTCGGTTGCTCTCGGCTCGGTTATTTATTACATCGTCGTTCAGGCGGTTATAACAATGGGTCTTGACGCAAACCTATTAAAGCTTCTTTCGGCGGCTATCGTTGCGATATTCCTCGCCGTTCCTTACTGGAAGAGGCAATACAATGAAAACCATATGAGAAACGTTAAAGGGGGTAAGGTTAGTGCTTGACGTAACAGCGGTTGAAAAGACCTTTAACCCCGGAACCATCAACGAGAAAAAGGCTCTGTGCGGAATTAATCTTCATCTTGACGAGGGTGATTTCGTTACGGTTATCGGCGGTAACGGCGCAGGTAAGTCGACCATGCTTAATATGATCGCGGGGGTTTATCCCGTTGACTGCGGGAACATCGTTATCGACGGCGTTGACGTAACCCGTCTTCCCGAGTATAAACGCGCAAAGTATCTCGGCAGGGTGTTTCAGGATCCTATGACGGGAACTGCGGCGGCTATGCAGATCGAGGAGAACCTTGCTCTTGCGGCTCGTAGGGGAAAAAGAAGGACCCTTCGCGCAGGTATAACCTCGAAGGAGAGAAAAGAATACAGGGAGCTTTTAAAGATTTTGGACCTCGGCCTTGAGGACAGGCTCACCGCTAAGGTGGGCCTTCTTTCAGGCGGTCAGCGTCAGGCTCTGACGCTTCTGATGGCGACCCTTAAAAAGCCGAAGGTTCTGCTTCTCGAC
>JAZNVP010000083.1:0-19357 GCA_045592865.1 Oscillospiraceae bacterium | reverse complement strand
ACCGCCTCCTTGGTGCCGAGCGCCATATCAATAAAATCGTTTTGCATATCGACTACAATCAATGTCTTTTTCATCGTTAGACCTCCAATGCACTTTTGGTTTATTATACCATACCCTAACAAAATTTTCTACCTCTTTGCTTGTAATACCATTGTTTTTCTGTTACAATAATGATGCTGAACGTTTATGAAAGGATCATTAAAATGAACAATTTGACGATACGTTTAGAGACAGAAAAAGACTACAGAGCCGTAGAAGAACTGACCCGTCAGGCGTTTTGGAACGTATACAAGCCGGGTGCGGACGAGCACTACTTCGTTCACATGATGCGAAATCACCCCGATTTCATTCCCGAGCTTGCCTTTGTGCTGGAGAGGGACGGCGAAATCGTGGGCAACATCATGTACACCAAAGCTTGGCTTGAAGATGATGAAGGAAACCGCAAGGAGATCCTTTCCTTCGGTCCGCTTTGCGTGGCGCCCAAATACCAAAGGCAGAAGCTCGGAAAGCTGCTCATCGAGTATTCCTTTGAGGTCGCACGAAAGATGGGCTACGACGTGAACATCAACTTCGGCAATCCGGGCAACTACGTGAGCCGTGGGTTTGTGAGTTGCAAAAAGAAGAACGTGAGTTTTGTGGTGGATGGAAACTATCCGACCGCACTTCTCGTTTGCGAGCTTGTTCCGAACGCGCTTGACGGCAAAAAATGGATGTATATTCCGTCTACTGCCGCCGATTGCTGTGAGGACGTTGCCGCGGTCGAGGCATTTGATGCAACTTTTCCGCCCAAGGAAAAGAAGTGGATGCCGAGCCAAGAGGAATTCTACATGTATAGTCATTCATCTGTGGTAAGATAAACGTAAAAGCCGCTGAGGTGGAGAGATCCATCTCAGCGGCAATTTTTATCTTTTCCTATACATCACAACAGTTCGATATATTGGAATTTACTTACTTAAATTTATAATTGAATAAACCATTAGACCAACACCAATACCGAATAATACACAACCATATACCTCGGTTAACTGGTTGGCAAAGAATCCTACTGTTCCACTACCCAAAGCACATAATATTGCAAACAACAATTTCTTCTTTTTCATACAACTACATTCCTTTTACCAATTCTTATTTATCGGTGAGATTATTATATCACTTTTCACACCTTTTCTCAACCCCCCTTCCTTGTTTAATGCTGTCCAAGATTTGGACAGCGATTAAAATCCAACGCAGCGTAGGTTGAGATTTTGCCGGTTATCCATTATACTTAAATCAAAGGAGAGTTGTTATGGATACTTATATTACAGGTGCGGAGATAAAGCGGTTGCGTAAAAATAAAAATTTAACACAAAGTGATCTTGCTAAGATGATCGGTGTGAGCAGTAAAGCTGTTTCAAAATGGGAAACAGGAAAAGGGCTTCCCGACATATCTCTGATCGAGCCTTTAAGCACGGCTCTCGGCGTTTCGGTTATGGAACTTATGTCGGGTGATGCGGTTATCAATAAAAATGTTTCTTCCAACGTTTTGCGGTCAAAATTTTACGTGTGTCCTGTGTGCAGCAATGTGATTCGCGCCATGGGTGATGCGGTTATCAGTTGTTGCGGTATCAAACTGCCGCCGCTCGAAGCAGAAGACATTGACAATGCACACGAAATCACCATTGAAAAGGTCGAGGACGAGCATTTTATTACTGTTCGGCACAATATGACAAAAAGCCATTTTATTTCGTTTATTGCCTATCTTACTTCGGACAGAGTTCAGTTTATAAAGTTCTATCCCGAAGGTAACGCCGAGACGAGATTTCAGCTTCGCGGCGGTGGATATTTGTATGTTTACTGCAATAAGCACGGACTGATGAAAATGAAAATATGACTTGACTTTTTCTGTTCCCAAGGTAACATACATACAAAAACACTCCTCATAGGCGGCGGGTTTGCCGCCTATGAGGAGTGTTTTTCTCTCTTTTTCTGCTTTGCAACACAACATCACCACAAAATTTTCAAAAGTCCAGCGATAATAATTATATAAAATTACGGCACTGCCGAAGATGTTCATAAACATCCCGACGGCTTGAATTTTTCAGTAAAACGTTATATAATATACATTGCAATTTTTGATTTTACGGAGCAAAATTATGAGTGATAACAAAGAAATGCTCGGCACGGCCCCGATCGGTAAACTACTGTTCAAGTTGGCAGTTCCGACGGTGGTAGCCCAGCTTATCAATATGCTATACAATATCATTGACCGCATATATATCGGTCATATGCCGGGCGACGGAAGCCTTGCACTTACGGGTGTCGGCGTTTGTATGCCGATCATTATGATCATATCGGCATTTGCGGCACTGATTGCCTCGGGTGGTGCGCCGAAGGCATCCATTTCAATTGGCAAGGGCGACACCGACTCTGCCGAAAAAATCATGGGTGGATGCTTCTCTCTGCAGATTATTATATCCGCCGTTCTGACCGCCGTTTTGCTGATTTGGAATAAAGATTTGCTTTTAATGTTCGGTGCAAGTGAGAACACCATCGGTTACGCCACCGATTATATGAATATCTACGCCATCGGCACCGTTTTCGTTCAGTTAACGCTTGGAATGGGCGCATTTATTACCGCACAGGGTTACACCAAAATCAGTATGATCACGGTGCTGATCGGCGCCGTCAGCAACATTATTCTCGATCCTGTTTTCATTTTCGGCTTCAATATGGGTGTTAAAGGTGCGGCACTTGCGACCATTCTTTCTCAAGCGATCTCTTGCGTTTGGGTGCTCCTGTTCCTTTGCGGAAATAAAACCTATCTGAAACTCAGAAGGCATAATCTTCGCATAGACGGAAAACTCGTTTTACCTTGTATCGCACTGGGAACGGCAACCTTTATTATGCAGAGCAGCGAAAGCGTGATTTCAGTCTGCTTTAATTCTTCTCTTCTTAAATACGGCGGCGATATTGCCGTGGGTGCTATGACCATACTTACGAGCGTAATGCAGTTTGCAATGCTTCCCATGCAGGGTATAGCTCAAGGCGCACAGCCGATCTTGAGTTATAACTTTGGTGCCAAAAACATAGAGCGCGTCAAAAAAACCTTTTGGCTTTTGCTAATATCCTGCCTTACTTATTCCTTTATCATTTGGGGTGCTATTATGTTGTTGCCGCAAATGTTTGCAGGAATATTCACACCTGATGTTTCCCTCATCGAGTTTACCGCAACGGCACTTCGTATTTATTGCGGGGTAATGTGCATATTTGGTATTCAGATCGCTTGTCAGATGACCTTTGTTTCCATCGGCAACGCTCCTTGTTCTATCATCGTTGCCATTGTTCGCAAGTTTGTTTTACTCTTACCGCTGATCTACATTATGCCGCAATTGACCCACGATAAAACAATGGGCGTTTACACAGCGGAACCCGTTGCCGACTTGATAGCCGTGACCTTTACCGCTATCCTCTTTGCCGTTCAATTTAAAAAAGCATTAAAATCATTGACCTCGATAAATTAATTTATTCAAGTTAATATGCAGTCCTATAAATCGGGCTTTTAAAAAATTATAAAGGTTTGTTTTTAGTCGAAATTTATGATATAATGCTTTTTGTTCTATGAAAGGAGATGGTGACGAGGGTGAGCAGAAACAGTATTTCAAAAGACTTCACAGCAGGAAATATCGCGCGGCAACTGCTATTATTTGCGCTTCCGTTTATGGCATCTAACGCCCTTCAGGTTTTTTACAGCACCATCGATATGATAATCGTCGGCGAATACGTCGGCACCGCAGGTCTCTCTGCCGTGTCTCAAAGCAGTCAGATAGTGAATTTCGCCACAATGGTTTGCCTTGGCTTTTCTAATGGGGGTCAAGTGCTTATCGCCCAGGCTCTTGGTGCAGGTAAACGAAAAGAAATGAACGACATTATCGGAACCCTGTTCAGTTTTATATTGCTTCTCTCGTTGGTTCTCGCCGCCATCATTTTAGCGGTGCAGACCCCTATTCTCGACGTTATGAATATCCCGCCCGAATCTTATGAAATGGCAAGAGAATACCTTGTTATCTGCGCATCGGGACTTATCTTCACCGCGGGTTATAATATGGTATCCGCCGTTCTCAGAGGTATGGGCGACGCCAAGCGACCCTTTCTTTTTATCGGTATTGCCTCGGCAGTCAATCTGGTTCTCGACATTGTTTTCACCGGCTTTCTCGGTTGGGGCGTTGCGGGTGCGGCGTGGGCAACTATAACAGGGCAGGCCGTTTCCTTTATTTTTTCTCTCTTCTATCTCTTCAAAAACCGCAGTATGTTCGGTTTCGATTTCAAGAAGGAAAGCTTTGTTCCCCGCAAAAAATATATCAGTATGATAATCGGCCTCGGAACTCCTATGGCAATTCAATCGGGAGCCATCAACCTCTCGATGCTTGTTGTTAATTCTATGATAAACTCGGTCGGCGTCGTTGCTTCCGCAACCTTTGGTGTCGGGGTCAGAATTGACGATATAGTCAACAAGATTTCTCAAGGCATCCAATACGCCGCTATTCCTATGATAAGCCAGAACATCGGCGGCGGGAAACCCGAACGGGCTAAAAAAGTTGTCCACGTTGCCTGGATTTATTCTGCGGCATTCACGGTTTTATTTGTGTTCCTTTATATAGTTCTCGGCAAACAGCTCTTTATGATTTTCTCAGACGACGTTCTGGTTCATAATATGTCGGCAGAGTTTATAAGAGCGATACTCTGGATGTTCCCCGCCTTCGCCGTGATGCGCGGAAGCGGTGCCTTTATTCAGGGAATAGGCAACGCAAAGCTGTGTATGGTTCTGGCGCTCCTGGACGGAGTTTTGCTCAGAATCGGACTCAGTTGGCTGTTCGGCATTCACATGGGCTTCGGGTTTTACGGCTTCGTCCTCGGTTACGGACTCGCCCCCTACGGCTACGCTATCCCGAGTATGCTCTATTTCCTCTCGGGGAAATGGAAAAAGCGAAAAGCCTTAGCAGAAGATATATAAAAAACAACCGCTGAAATATCAGCGGTTGTTTTTTTACAACTCTACCCTGTATTCTCCGTCTATTAAGATGCAATCTTGTCCAAACTCCTTAGCCTTTTCCAAAACCTTTTTGTTGTCCGCAATCAGTTCTTCCATTCTGCAGTCGTCGCAAAGGCGTCTCTCGACCACGTCAGCATATCTTTTTATATCTTTAAAATGATTTCTAATATAATCCTCTGTCATCACAAGAACATAACATTTTATTTCCCCGAGATATTCTTCTGAAAAGTCCTTCTTCCAGTCGAGCGGAATATAACACCCCTCAACGATGAGGTTCTGCCCGTTCTCTATCGCGGTTTTTATCATTTCCCGAACGATCGGCCAGAGATAATCTGTGAGATCTTCGTCACGGCTTAACGCGTTAAGATTGGTGTTCCCGCTTCTGATAAGTCCCATCTTCAAATGATCTATCGAAAGATAGGGGTATTTATGTTTTTCTAGAAGCTTCTGTGCAAAATTGGTCTTGCCGGTATGCGAGGCACCGGTTATTAAAATAATCACCTTTTCTCCCCCATATCGTAGAGCGCCCCTGTATCTCGCGTTCTTATTTCGTGCTTTTCATAGTAGCCGATAAGTTCCCCGTCCTCGCTTCTTAGCGCCACCATATAAACGTCCTTGTTTTCCTTGTCGTTTCGGGAAGTGTAAACTATGTTATTATCCCCACTTTCCTTAAACCAGGAAACGACCCTCTCTATCTTTTCGTTCGACTCAGGACTATGGCACCCTTTTATGCTTTTCCCCGTCAGATCGGTGTGATACCTCTTGACCGACGCAGGATTCATATACACAACCGTGTGCTCTAAGTCGCATATAACAACGGGGGAAACGTCTGCATCAATAACGCTTTTAAAAAACCTTGAAATCTCCATAACTATTTGAGCGCCTTTCCGTCAGAAAACGCGTTTCCGACCTTTTCTCCGAGTTTAATGTAGGTGTGGTGAACAGGGTCGTAGGTTATTGCCTCAAGCTTTAAAGGATCAATCTGCCCGTCTTTTCCCAACACCTTTTCGTCTGCACTGACGTTAACGATCTCGCCGATGCAGATCCCGTCTTCATTGAATTTTAAGAGTTTGCATTCAACAGTCATCGGGAACTCGTTGATTATCGGCGCATTAACAAACTCCGATTTTGTGATTGTAAGACGAGCCTTCTCCATCTTATCGGGAAGGTTGTTTCCCGAAACAATTCCCACGTAGTCGGCTTCGGTTACGTGCTTTGCATCGGCAACGCTCACCGTGAAAGCGCCGCTTTCAATAATATTTTTAGTTGTTTTATGGTCGTCGGAAAGGCAAACCATTATCTGATTGGTATCATAAATTCCGCCCCACGCCGCGTTCATACAGCAGGGCGCACCGTTTTTATCATATGCCGCAACGATAAACACCGGCATAGGATAAACGTAGGTTTTAACTCCGAAATTCTTACGCATTGTCTTTCCCTCACTTTTTAAGTCTTTTATTTAAAATCAACGCATAACCCATCGCCACTGCGCAAAGCACCACAGACACTATTATGCTAACCGTGTCGGAGTAAGCTTCATCGTTACAAAATGCACTGAGAGCATTTATAGAGCTATGCGAAATTATCGCAGGAATAAGGCTCTTTCCTCTATAAATCAGTATCACAAATAAAAAGCCGAACGCCGTCGCCTCAAAAATCTGGCAAAGGTTCGAAAGAAGGTCGGCTCCGCTTCCGTTAACAAGGTTGATTATGTGTCCTATCCCGAAGGTTACGGACGACACTACTATCGCCCATTTAACACTGTCCTTCTCCATAGCCTTAAAGAGAAAGCCGCGAAAGATTATTTCCTCTAAAAAGCCGACTAAAAGCATACTTCCAACGTAGAAAACGGTCTCAGAAATAGGCATATTCAGTTTAACGCCGAACCATAGATTAACGCTTGAAAGGAAAATAAGCGGTATATAGTAGAGAAAATCTTTTGCCTTTTTATCAGTTTTTATAAGTCCGTATTTCTCCATAAGCCCGTTCTTCTTAATGAAAGCAAATAAAAGCGCCGAGAAAACCAGGTGAAATATAAAGGTTGCCGCCTTTGAAATCAGATCAGTAGCGCTCGTTATAACGACGTATGCTATAATAAGAATAACCGCGAACCATATTTCGCTCTTTTTATAAAGCTTGTTCATATCCGCCCCCTATTTTTTCTCTATCAGATCATAACTTAATGCTATAAGACTCTTTATTTTTTCAATATCGACCGTTCCGTCTAAAAGCACCGATATCCAGTGTGTTTTGTTCATATGATACGCAGGGAACACGCCCTTTTTATCCACCACCGAGTAGCTTAATAACGGGTCGCATTTTAAATTTATAAAATCGACCCTCTCTTCCGAGTTTATACCGAGTTTTCTTTTCGGAATATTTCCCATTATAACCCCGAACCACTTTCGATTGCGTCCGTTTCTGAAAACTGCAATATCGGGGCTATCCGAAAACAGATATTCAGGCGAAACTCCATACTGTTCTTTTATGAAATTTTTAACAGTTTCTTTCATTTTCTGCCCCTCAAAATTTATTTACATTTTTATTTTAACATCTAACTTAGAAAATCTCAATATTTTTTCATTCTTTGACAGCGCAAAGCTTTCTTTTGCGTGACTTTTTAAGGGCTAACCCTTATAATTAGGGTGAAAGGAGTGGTTTCTATGACGAACCCGATAAGCAAAAACATCAAAAATGCTCGACTTAATAAGAATATGACCCAAGAAGAACTTGCCACTAAAATATTCACCACAAGGCAGACCATCTCTAACTACGAAACGGGTAAATCAAAGCCCGACTATGAAACCATCGGGCAGATAGCTTCGGCTTTAGGCGTTAGTGCCGAAAGCCTTCTCTATAACGATAGTGATAAACGAAAAAAGATAAATCTCTGGGGAGGTCTTTTTCTTTCTGCTTTTATTTTCCTTTTCGGCTATTCTCTGAAAAACTCGAATATTTTATTCGCCTATGGCAACAGTTCCGGACTTCTCTTGAGCGAACACGCTTTCAGAACGGTGTTTGTTCCCTTAATCTGCATCTCCGTCGGCTATATTCTTTTAAAACTTTATGAAACCTATATCGAAAAGGATAAACTTTATATAAGCCGCGCCAAAACTGTTTCAGTTGTCGTTTTCATTTTCTTGGCTCTTTGGTTTACCGCCGCGCTTATTGACCTTCCGATAATTTATAAAGCCGCCGCAGACCCTATTAAAAATGAATTCGGCGGGCCTTCGGCATTGAGCGGTTACATAGACAGTTTTTATTATACGTTTATTTATTCTCCCCTTTTCAGACTCCCCATTCTGAACAGTTTCTTCGCATTCCTCGGTGGGCTGTTGGCAGTTTGCTTTAATAAAAAAGAAGACTGATTTTTCTTGCACCCTTATAAAAAAAGTAACGGACTTTAAAAGCCCGTTACTTTTTTTATTCAGTCAAAATATTTAACGTTAAAACCTGCCAGTTTCTGACGAATTAAAAGAGCATCCTTAAGATCTATAACTCTGTCGCCGTTAACGTCCGCCGAAGCCGATATTCCGTCTAATTTTCCGAGCACGTAATCAATTATGCCGGTCTCATCGTCTTTCGTTATCTCTCCGTCACCGTCAACGTCACCCTTTATCAGTTCTGCGTTAGGATCGAAAATCATAACCGCAACCGAAAGATCGTTTCCTAATACATTGAAGCCAACCGCGGAGCCGCCCGAAACAGAGAAATCATACGTAAATTCTGTCTCCGAGAAATCGGTTATAACCGTTGTGTGCTCGTAATCAGAATAGGTAACCAGAACCTCAAGCCCTGTCGGGTCGAACTCTTCCCCGATATTGTAGGAAAGCTTTTTCGGTTCTTGTTTAACAGATACCGTTGCAACCGACGCTACAGCTATTGGCGCAGTCTCTTCGTAACCGCATCCGTAAACCCCGCAGACACACTTCTCTTCGCCCTCATCCTTATAGGTCGGAAGAAGGGTTGTTTCCCATTCAGAATAGGTAAAATCGTGGGAAGCGTATTCAGTTTTGCTCCTCGTTTCCATAACGTCAAAGCAGAGGTTGCACCTCTTGACCTCGGTTCCGAGGACACAGCAGGTGCTCTCTCTCATGGTCTTCCACTCTGCGCCCTCTACGTCGTGGTATTCATAAATATGCTCGTAAGCAGGATCGTCAACCGTAAACTCACCCTCATAGGTTCTTGTGAGCGTAAATTCATACAAGCAGAAATAAGCAGTGTCGTAGTTGCCTGTCGTTCTGTCTGCGTAAATATATATCTTTTCGCCTTCCGAAAGGGCTACCGTAACCTCAAATCCTTTGACAGAGGTTGTTGCCGTTCTATACGAATAGGCTTTTTTACCGTCGGGATATTCAACGTTTAAAGTCATGGTGCCCTTACCCGATTTTATAAGGGTTGAGGTTGAAACAGTGTAAACTCCGCTTTTGTCTGCGGTTATAATAACACCCTGCATAGATCCGTTTTTAGATTCGATCTTTACGCTTCCGGGCTTCCATGTTTCTGAAGCGGTATAGTCGGTAGGATATGCCGTCAGACCGTATCCCGATTCATTATATTTTCCTGAGTAAAAGCTATAGGTTCCTTTTGATACAACGTTTTTCTGTCCGACTGTCAGGTCTTTTCCCGTTTTTTCCGTTCCGCTAACGTATCCAACGGTGATAAGTCCCTCACTTGCAGATTTCTGAGCCGTAGTGTTGGTGGTCTGCAAAGCATCTGCGATGTTTATAACCTCGGTTCCGACAGTAGTTACAGTGGTCTTGGTCGGGTATTCGTCCATAAGTGCAACGTCAAATGCTATGTCGCACTCGCCATCTTCCGAAGCCTTGGTTAAAACGACCCTCATAGTCTCGTCTTTATTAAGGTCGAAAAAGCTTATCTCGGGAAGCCTGTAGCTTTCTTCGGTTAAAGTAACGGCTTCTCTGTAAAGTGTGTCACCCAAATAATACTCTATAGTCCATTCTCCCGTAACGTCGAGGCTTTTATCGATAACACTGTAGTTTCCGTCAACGTCGGCAGTGAAAACAAATTCTTTGCTTTCGGTTAAAGTCTCGTTATATTCCCAGGTATTAAAGGTCTTTGCCTCGGTATTAAAGGAGAACTGATTATTTGGACGGTAATACTGACCGCGGTAGGTCGAGAAATATTCAACCCAAACGTCTTTTCCGTCCTCTGAGAAGCAGAGAAGCGCTATCATTCCCGTTTCATAATTATTATTGATATCGAACTGCTGAGGATCAACAAGAATTTCGGTAACTATGTTGCCATTGTCGCCCTCACGCTGTGTCATCACAATGTCATTGGTGCTGATATGTCCGCAGAAAACAAAATCAATGTTGGAGTGCTTTGAAACAAGCTTATCCCACATCATATCAGGGTTGTTTCTTTCACCGTTATCAACGCCTGTTGTGTTAGGAACGGTAGAAGAGTTTTCATCAAGATGTTCGCCATTTTTACCAATATATGCGTGTGTAGAAATTATAACTCTGTGATCAGGGTGAGCCTCTATAGCATCATTTGCCCAATTAAGAACATCATCAGAAGGGCCGTAATCAAGAACTATCAAAAGGTAATCTATATTTCCTACCCTTAAAGTTCTGTATGCATTATTAATCTTTCCCTCTTCATATACTCCTTCGAGCTGAGACGTATACGCTTCACTTGAAGCAAAATACTCATTAAGTTTTGATGGGTTATCGTGGTTTCCGCGAACCAATGAATAAGGAACAACACCATTAAGCTTATCGATCTGCGCCTTAGCAATATCCCAACAAGCAAAAAATTGCCCGTAATGCTCGGTAATATCTCCAAGTCCGAAAACGTGTTCTATCTTCTTTGCTTCTTTGTTTTCAACTATCCAGTCGTAGATATACGAAGTATAATTTGTGCCGTAACGTCTGTCGTGATCAACAAGGTTCTGTGTATCTCCGATAAGTGCAAAGGAATAAGCGTAATCAGGGGTAGGTTTATCGAGAGTTTCAAACCAATATTTTTCGAGGTCATATCCGTTACCCGAAAGGTCATAAATATAGTTTTTAAGTTCAGAAGCAGAGAGATCGTAATGAGCCATAAGCCCTTCTTTACTCTCAGACGCAATATCATTCGCGTCTCTGGTAACCGAATAAACTGCCAACGCCTTCATTTCACCCTTGAAATAACCGGCGTTTTCTGCCGTGTGATCGCCGCCGAGGCAGAACACTTTCTCAAGAACAGAACTGTCGTAAACAGAAGTTAAAGAAGCGGTTTCTTTCAAAACAGAATCAACGTAAACCTTTGCTTCCATATTCTTGGGATCAACCGAAATTAAAAGGTCTAAATATTCCCCCGTTCTCAAATCAACCGACGGAAAATAAACCTCGTATAGAGTGCCGCCCACAACATAAGAGACCATGGGTGCGCCACTCTCGGTTACGGCAAAGCTTAATGACGGTGCCGAAGAGGTTGTGTAGTTACTGAAAATAACGCTCTTTTCGACAGTTTCCTCGGGAATGCGTATTGCCGTTTCAACAGACAACGGTAAATCAGCAAAGACCGAAACACCCTCAAGAAGCTCTGTTCCGAATTCTCTTCCGACCGCCGTTTCGTCCAAAACTGTTTCCACAACCGCCGAAGCCGCGCCGCTATAACTCTCTGCAGACGTGCTTCCGCCAACGATTTTTTCTTCGTTGATGGTATTTTCTTCAGATTTCAGAGTGCTAACCTCTGCCTTGAGGCCATCAGATACTTTTATCTCTGCATCTTTTAAAGCATCAGGCAGATATGCGGGCGTTTTTATAGGCGCCAGAACTACCGCCGCTACCATTATTCCCGCGAGTAAAAAGGCTGTTATCTTTTTCATATAAACTCTCCTCTGCTTTTACAAGGTTTTATTATATTCCGATTATATCAACCTTCTCACATCTTTTCAATTATGTTTAATTTTTAGAGAAATTCTCAACATTTCTCATTTTCTGATAAGAAAAAACCGCAGAAACTGCGGTTCTTTTCTATCAGAAACATTCTTTTAATATCTCTAAAACCTCTTCCTTTGTTATCTTTTTGTAACCTGCGCGGGAGCCGGTCGAAAAAGCAATTTTCGGAAGCATATCTTCGGTTGTCCCAAGTTCACGAAGGGTGGTCGGAATTCCGAGGTCTTTTATAAACTTTGCGAGTGCGTCAATTCCTTCGAGCGCTATCTCGTCGTCGGTTTTGCCTTCAGCACTTACTCCCCATACCTCTTTCGCGAAACGGACGAATTTAGAAAGCCCGTATTTGTAAATATGCTTGTAATAAGGAATGGAAACCACCGCAAGACCTATTCCGTGAGGACAGTCGGTGTAGGCTCCGACCTGATGCTCTATCGCGTGAACATGCCAATCCTGTTCTTTTGAAACGCCGAGAATTTTATTAAGTCCCATAGTTGAAGCCCACATAATATTGCTTCTCGCCTCATAATCGCAGGGGTTTTCGAGTGCCTTATATGAAGCCGAAATAAGCGCCTTCATATCCCCCTCGATAAGATAGTCCGAAACGTTTTCGTCGTCACCCGAGAAATACTGCTCCATCAAATGCGACATTATGTCAAAAATTCCGCTTACCATCTGATTTTTCGGCACAGAATAGGTAAACTCAGGATTAAGAATTGAGAATTTCGGGTTAACTTCGGATGGAAAAATTCTTCCTGCCTTTATCATTTTCTCTTCGTTGGTGATAACGGCGCCGCCGTTCATCTCCGAAGCCGTTCCCGTCATAGTGAGAATTGCTCCCAACGGCACGGTCTTGTTTTCTAAGGCTTCCGCCCTCTCCCAGTATTTTTCCCAAGGGTCACCCTCGCAGTAAGCAGAAGCGGAAATCGCCTTGGAACAGTCTATAACAGAACCGCCGCCAACCGCTAAAATCAAATCAATATTATTCTCACGAACAAGTCTTGCGCCTTCTAAGACCTGACTGTATGAAGGATTTGATTTTATGCCCGAAAGCTCGGTCACCTTTTTCCCCTGATTTTTCAGCTCCCCGATAACCTTATCGTAAAGACCTGTCTTTTTTATCGACGCCTTGCCGTAAACGAACAAAACGTTTTCGCCGTAGTTTTTAAGTTCTGTCTCAAGACCTTCCATTGCGGTTTTACCGAAATAGATCTTAGTCGGGTTGTGGTAGGTAAAATCAAAATTCATATTAACGCTCCTTTTTTATTTTAAGTGTTTTAAGAAACTGTTTCTGCTCAGCGGTTATTCTAAAGCTTTCACACGCCTTACTGATAGTTTTGTTATGCACCCACTCGTCAAGCCTTTTTTCAATAAGATAAGGAACAGCGCTATCCCACTGCTTTGCAAGTGCCGTCGCGAAATACCACGCGATCATCATATTAACGTAGTATTCTTCCGACCGAACAGACGAGACCCATTCGGGATACTCTTTTTTAAAATCTCCGTCGAGATAGTAGCACATTAAAACCTCTATTCCGAAACGAATAACGTAGGTCTTATCAGAGCCTATCCACCGCTTCACCGCCGAAAGCAGAGGCTCCTTGTTCTTTAAGAACACCTTAGGCCGCAAACTGTCGCAGGTGGCCCAGTTATCAACAAACGGGAGAAAACGGTCAAGCTCTGAAACACATCTGTCAAAATCGGTTATCTGTTCAATTAAAAAGGCGTGGAGATTGTTCTCCTCAAAATATTCGTGAGGGAGTTTCTTCAGAAAGGCTTCAGCTTCAGGACTTCCGCTTATCTTCTTGGCAAATAAGCGGAGAACGGGAACTCTTATTCCGATAACTTTTTCGGGGTCTACCGTTGGGGTAAGTGCCGACGAAAACGCCTTATATTCTAAGTCTTCAAGAAGAAAAAGTTCTTTCCTTATATCCATCTCTTCACCCCTTTATTTAATAATACAACAAATAAATAATTTTCTCAATAGCCTTTTCCCTCATGAAACATGTCCTCTTTTTTATTGACTTATTTTCTGTTTCGGTGCTATCATTAAAATATAAAGTGAAAAGGAGTTTTTTATATGAAAAAAATTATATAAACTTTTCGCATTTTTCCTTGCAGTTTTAATGGTTTTAGCGGCTATACCCTTTGGAAGTTTTGCTTCCTACGGCGCAGAAACCAAAAAACTCACCATAACCCATATTAATGCCCAACCCACCGTAACAAACACCGCCATCATTATTTCGGGCGAATACCATTCAAAACTCGGCGAACTGGGAACGTTTGCCTGGTGGAGAGCCGCTATTTTCGACTGGGATGAAGAAGCAGGGGTTTACAAGGTAATAAACGTTATTTCTAACTATAATAACTATGATAAATCTAACTTTGAAATACCCGAAAAGGGCTTTGCATACGGACTTTGCGTTGCAAACGACGGAAATAAAAACGACCCTGTTACCAATTCATTTAATTACATACCGAACCTTAAGGTTGGCGACACCGCTTATCTTTACAACACCGACCTCTCAAATGCGGTAATTCAGAATAACGGTAAAAATTTCTACGATGCTGATTACGTTTCAGATTCATTCATAAAGATCGGCGAACCCGAAGAAGACCTTATTCCCTATAACCCCAACGAAGCCTATCTTCTCGGATTCAACATAGTGCCCGATACTATTGACGAGGTCGTTTTTCGTGAGGAGACCTCAATTATTATGACCGACAACAGTGGCAGATACGTTGACTATGAAAACGGCAAAAGCTTTGATTGGTGGTATACCTTTGTCAGCGAATGGGACGACACCGAAGGATGTTACGTTGTTGCAAGTGTCTCAAAGGTTGCTAACTATGAAACTCCGAAGCAGCCCATCATTCCCGAAAACGGCTTTGCTTTTATCGACCACACAACAAATAAAGCCTCAATAGAAAGCCTTAAAGTCGGCTCAAAGTTATGGCTATACGATATTGATCTAAAAAACTCAGTGCTTGGAGAAAACCCTCTTATAAGGGTTAACCTTCCCGACGAAAACAGAACTGCATATACCCCGAATTTAACAAACAAACGACTTGCTACTCCCGTTATCAACGAAGCAAATAACAATAATATAAAAACAACCGTTTCCGGCATTAATATAACCTGGGATGCGGTAGAGGGAGCATCAGGATACGTCCTTGCGATAAACGATTCAAATAAGGTTCCCGACGGAACAATGAAGGTTCTCCCTACCGTAGTTACCGAAAACTCCTACACTGTCCCCGCTTCTATACTCTCGCTTTCCGAGAATTACACCCTTTGGATATACGCCATCGGAGAAAACAAAGAAACAAGTATGATGGGAAAATATTCCCTCACCTGCATCAGCGACACCGCAATGAATTCTTCCTTAAGAGATAAAACGGTCGTTGCCTTTGGCGACAGTCTCACCGCGATAACAGGTTGGGTAAAAGCCCTCGGCGGTTATATAGGAACCGACGTTATAAATGCAGGTGTTGGCGGGAACAACACCAATACCGCCAGAGCGCGTTTTGAAGCCGACGTTCTCTCTCATAACCCCGATCTTACTCTTATCTGCTTCGGTATGAACGACCAGGCAAAAATTATCTCTTCGGGAAAACCTAACGTTAGCCTCGAAACCTATACGGCTAACCTCGAATACTTCGCAGAAGAACTGCAAAAAATTGGCTCCGACGTTATATTTATAACCCCCAATCCTGTCAATAAAAAAACCTACACCTCTTCTTACGGAATGGACTATGCAAACGGATATATGAATGAGTTCTGCGATGCAATGAGAAGGGTCGCTCTTAAATATAACTGCACACTAATTGATATCAACTATGAATGTGAGTTTGAAAATCTCTTTGATATGCTTACGAACGACGGTATCCATCTCGACCCATATGGACAGACCCGTTATACCGAACTTATTTCAGACCACCTTCTCGCTGTTTACGACGGCATAGATAAAGCCGAATTGACGGTTAACGAGATCGACGAAAAGGGAACCGTTCTCGAAAGCAAGACCTACGTTGGAAAGGAAGGCGCTCATAGGGTTATTCCTATATCGGAGCGTGAAGACTACACGCTACTTACCAAAAGCGGAAAGACCACCCTTGAGAACGGCAAGGTTTTTGAAATCAAGTATGTAGAAATTGCGCCCGAAATGAAAGAAGGCGTTAACTACGATATCGACGAAAAAAACTCTGTTCTCTACGCCGCGCACAACACCACTGCAAACGAATTCCTTCAGAACTTTCAGGGTGAGGGCGTTTTTTTAAGGAATGCTGATGACACCGAGGACGTAACGGGCGACACCCTCATAATAACGGGAATGAGGGTTAAATACAGGCTGAAAAACTATAAACTTATAATAACGGGCGACCTTGATAACGACGGAATTATTTCTAAGTCCGACTCGGATATTATAGTTAATTACCTTTTAGGAAAGGCCCCCGAACCCGACAGCCTTGCCGACATTAATTCAGACGGTGTTATAAACCTCGCCGATGCACTTCTGATCATCAGAAAGGCTTCGGGAATAAACGGCAAATATTTTAACTAACAAAAAAGAACGGTTCTTCTGAACCGTTCTTTTTTATCATTTATTTTCGCCGCACCTGCCGCCGCACTGTTTAGCATACGGACAGCCTATGCATTTTTCTCCCCGTTTTTTTGCACGGACGATATAGACCCCCGCAAGAATAACTATAAGAAGAACGACCGCTATAATAATCACGTTTTCCATAAAGGCTTCTCCTTATTTAGTTACCTTAGTTTTTTCCGAAGCATTACTACCGAGCGCGTATTCAGCCTTTATCTTTTTATCTGCATTTGCGCAAAGATAAACAAGCACCCCTGCAAAAGTGCAAACCGCGATAAGTCCTGGAACAAAACCTTCGCCGAGAGCACCCGTTGTTATAAGGGTTCCTATCTGATAAACAAGGAAGCCTACCGTAAAGCCTGTTCCGAGCTGAAGCGCAATTCCGCTCCAGAGCCATTTTGCGCTCTTCATTTCACTGTTCATAGCGCCGATCGCCGCAAAGCAAGGGGGCGTGAAAAGGTTAAACATAAGGTAAGCCAGTGCCGCAACCTTTGTTATTGCAAACACAGATGCAACCTCTGCACCCGCACCTTCCATAAGAACAAGTTCTTCTGTGTCGATAAGGTTTTCAAGTCCGACAAAGCAAACCGCAAGCGTACCAACAACGTTTTCTTTTGCGATAAAGCCCGTGATAGCCGCCGCCGCGAGTTGCCACGAAAGAACGCCAACAACGGGCACCAAAAGATATGCAAAGGGTCCTGCAATCGATGCAAGAATCGAGGTATCTGCCGAAGCAGCCTCGTTAAAGCTCCAATCAAACGTCTGCATGATCTGAACCGCTGTGTTACAGAGAAGAATAATGGTTGCCGCCTTGACTATGTAAGCCCAACCTCTTGAGCACATCGATTTAACTGCTCTCCAGAGAGACGGTGCCTTATATTCGGGAAGTTCCATAATAAAATAGGACTTTCTCGATTTATAACCCGTTATTTTGTTAATAACGAGAGCACCTAAGAATATAATAACGATACCCGCGAAATACATAAGGGGTCCAACCCACGAATCCTCGTTAAAGAAAGCACCTGCAAAAAGAGAAATAACGGGAAGCTTTGCTCCGCAAGGCATAAAGGGCGCGAGCATTGCAGTTGCCCTTCTCTCGCGTTCATTTCTGATGGTTCTGCAAGCCATAACTCCGGGGATAGCGCAACCTGTTCCTATAACAAAGGGAATAACCGATTTACCCGAAAGTCCGACCTTCTTGAATATCGGGTCTAAAACAACCGAAACACGTGCCATATATCCGCAGTCCTCAAGAAGCGCAATGAGGAAATACATAACCATAACGAGCGGCAGGAATCCAACAACCGCAATAACGCCGCCGATAACACCGTCGATAAGAAGCGAATAGAGAAGAGGATTTGCTCCCTCTAAAAGTGAACCTATCCATCCTTGGAACATTTCAAGATAGGTAACGAGTCCGGGGATAACGGTTCCGTTTTCGAACTCGTAGCCTTCCGCTATCCAAGCACCCGGTCCTGCTTGAGAAATCCAGAACACCAAAAACATAATAACCGCAAAAATCGGTATTCCGAGCCACTTATTAGTTAAAACTGCGTCTATCTTATCCTGATAGTTTCTCTCCTTTGTGAGAACCTTTCTCTTTTCAACCGCAGAAACTATCTTGTTAACAAACGAAAAACGCTTTCTGTCTGCCGCCTCTACCGCCTTTTTATCGGTGAGATCAATATCGCCCTGTCTGTAAGGCGCATCCTGACCTCTGCCTGCCGAAGCAACCGCCGCATTAACGAGCTCTAAAAGACCGTCAGATGAGGTTGAAACCGTATCAACAACGGGGCACATAAGCTTTTTACTGAGAGCATCGGTGTCGATCACTGTTTCCTTCTTCTTGTTGATATCTGCTTTGTTAAGCGCAACAACCACCGGTATGCCAAGCTCTAAAAGCTGAGTTGTGAAGAAAAGGCTTCGGGATAGATTAGTAGCATCTACTATATTAATGATAACGTCGGGGTTTTCATTCTTAACGTAAGAACTTGTTACACTTTCCTCTGAAGTAAAGGGCGACATCGAATATGCTCCCGGAAGGTCAACCGCAATAAGCTCTGCTTCCTCATAATAACTCTTTTTAATTGCGTGTTCCTTCTTTTCAACCGTAACACCCGCCCAGTTTCCGACCTTTTCGTTTCTGCCGGTCAGAGCGTTATACATCGTCGTCTTACCGCTATTGGGGTTTCCCGCAAGAGCAATTCTCATATGTTTTCCTCCTTGTTCGGTTTCAGTTAGCCTTTGCTAACCGACATCTAAAAAAGTAATCAGCAGAGCGCTCGTCATTATTTAAAAAATAATGATAGCCTCTGCCAACTGATTATCAATGTTATATCTGCCATCCTTAATGGAAACAACGCATCCACCTTTAAGATGAGATACGACCGTTATAGGCTCACCGCTATAGCAGCCTAAAGAAAACAGAAAAGCATTCAATTCTTCATCATCGGTCTCTATCTTTTCGATGATATATTCTTTTCCTTCCTCTGCAGCCTTTAAATTCATATCCATCTCCTGATTTCACTGCGTTAGCCAGAATTAGCAAACGCTAACTTACCCATTAAAAAAGCGATTAGCCTCTGCTAACCGTATAGTATATTAACACCAAACCCTAAATTTGTCAATAGATTTTTCAAAATAAATCTAATTTTTCCCAAAAGAAAAACGCAGCCTTATGAAGTGAACCCAAAAGTTTAGACAAAATTAAATATTAAATTAGTTGCGAATGAGTTCGGTATTGCACCGGGCTCATTCCTTTTAGTTTTAAAGAAATTCTTTCGTTGTTGTAGTAATCTATGTAACATTTCAATTCATCT
>JAZNVP010000082.1:0-7356 GCA_045592865.1 Oscillospiraceae bacterium | reverse complement strand
CTTGTCCAGAGCTTTCCGCGGTAATTTAAGTCGCAGGAGATGTTAACGCCCTTCTTCTTACCCGCAATACAAGCCTCTTTGCATATCTCAACAAGGCCTTTTCCGAGCGCGGGGGTGATGCCTGTGAAATGGAACCAGTCTGCACCCTCAAAGATAGCATCCCAATCGAAATCGGAAGGGGTAGCCTCAGAAATTGCCGAGTGAGCACGGTCGTAAATGCAAACCGAGCCTCTCTGCGAAGCGCCCTTTTCAAGATAGTAAATACCAACTCTGTCGCCGCCGCGAACTATCTTAGAGGTGTCAACCCCGAAAGAACGGAGCGAGTTAACTGCCGCCTGACCGATAGCGTGAGAGGGAAGCTTAGTAACGTAAGCGCTCTCAAGTCCGTAGTTAGCGAGAGAAACTGCAACGTTTGCTTCGCCGCCGCCAAAGGTAGCCTGCATCTGATCGTTCTGGAAAAAACGGTAGTAACCGTTAGGTGCTAAACGGAGCATTATCTCTCCGAAAGTTATAACTTTAGCCATTATTTTCTTGCCTCCTTAACTATACTGACCGACTCTTTGCAAAGAGCGGTGATCTCATCCCATTTCTGATTATCAATAAGGTCTGCGGTAACCATATAAGAGCCGCCACAAGCGCAGATAACAGGGCAGGAAAGGTATTCTTTAAGATTACCGAGCGAAATACCGCCCGTGGGCATAACCTTGAACATCGGGAAGGGTGCGCTCATAGCCTTGATCTTTGAAAGTCCGCCCGACTGTTCTGCAGGGAAGAACTTTAAAACCTCAAGCCCTAATTTATATGCAGTGTGGTAATCGGTAGGTGTGGTGCATCCGGGGAATATCGGAAGTCCTACACTCTGGCAGTATTTAACGAGATCGGGATCAAGTCCAGGGGTAACGATAAACTCTGCCCCTGCCGCCTTAGCCTTATCAACCTGCTCTGTCGTGAGGACCGTTCCTGCACCAACAAGCATATCGGGACACTCTTTCTTCATAAGCGCGATAGCCTTGTCTGCCCCTGCCGCGCGGAAGGTAACCTCTGCAACGGGAACGCCGCCTTCGGTGAGAGCACGAGCCAAAGGAGCCGCGTCTCTTTCGGGGTTATTGAGTTTGATAACCGGCACAACGCCGATCTCTGAAATTTTTGTGTTGATGTTTTCCATTTCTGACTCTCCTTTATATTTATACGCCTGAGTAAGCCGCAAAACCTGCATCAACGGGGAGAACAACTCCCGTTATAGCACTTGCCGAGCGTTCGTCACAAAGGAATAATGTTGCGCCTAAAAGTTCCTCACTGTCAACAAATCTGTTGGTGGGGGTTCCGCCGAGAATTTTAGCACTGCGCGCAGTGGGGGTTCCGTCCTCGTTAAAGAGAAGCGCCTTATTCTGCGCCGAAACCAAAAATCCGGGAGCAATAGCGTTGCAGCGGATTCCCGTTCCTGCAAAGTGCGTTGCAAGCCACTGAGTAAAGTTCGAAATACCTGCCTTCGCCGCCGAATATGCAGGGATCTTGGTGAGGGGAGTGTATGCATTCATCGAGCTGATGTTGAGAATGCATCCGCTCTTTTTCTCTGCCATATCCTTAGCAAACACCTGAGTGGGAAGGAGCGTTCCCTGGAAGTTAAGCTTGAAAACGAAATCAACTCCGCTTGCATCTAAATCAAAGAAGGACTTTCCGCCTTCCTTTGCCTCGTGGTGATATTCATTGTCGGTGGTCGCTCTCGGGTTATTTCCACCTGCGCCGTTAACAAGTATATCACAGGGTCCAAGGTCTGTAGACACCTTTTTGTGAACCTCTTCAAGTGCCTCAGTCTCAAGAACGTTTGCCTTGTAGCCCTTGCAAATAAAGCCTTCTTTTGTGAGTTCGTCTGCTAAAGCTAAAACCGCTTCCTCGTTTAAGTCGAGCGCCGCAACGGAAGCGCCGCACTGCGCAAAAGCACGAGCCATAGTGCCGCAGATAAGTCCGCCTGCACCCGTAACAACAACTACTTTACCGCTAAAATCAATATTTAAAGGTAAATTTATCATATCTTTTCTCCTTAATATTATTTTTCAATTCTTCCGCCGTTGGCTTCGATAAGTCCGTTAATATATGCGCTTCCGAGTGCGCGGTCATATAGCCCATATCCCGGTTTTCCGGTCTCTCCCCAGATCATTCTGCCGTGGTCAGGGCGGAAGTAACCCTCAAAACCGGTCTTAACAAGCGCCTTAATGATAGCGTTCATATCGAGAGAGCCCTCTCTTGTTAAGTGTCCCGACTCCTCAAAGCTTGTGTCCTCTAAGATCTTAACGTTTCTCAGATGCATAAAGCCGATTCTGTTCATCGCCGAATATTTTTCTACCATCGCAGGTATATCGTTTTCGGGCGAACAACCCAAGGAACCTGTGCAAAGGCAAAGGGTATTGGAAGGACTGTCAACTATCTTTAAGAATCTGTCAAGATTTTTTTCGTTTGTAATAATTCGCGGAATTCCGAATATGGGGTATGGCGGATCATCGGGGTGAATAGACATCACAACGCCGCACTCTTCTGCCACGGGAATAACCGCCTTTAAGAAGTATTCAAGGTTCTCCCAGAGCCCCTCTTCGCCAAGATCTCCATAAGCCGAGATAAGTTCGCGAACCTCGTCCTGCGAGTAGCTCGAGTCCCAACCGGGAAGGTGAATGTCGTCCTTTAAAGGATCAAGTCCCTTCATCTGCTCCCAATACATAACAAGACTGGTCGAGCCGTCGGGCGCCTTTTTGTCAAGCTGGGTCCTTGTCCAGTCAAAAACAGGCATAAAGTTATAGGTAACGCATTTAACACCATGTTTCGCGCACCTGCGGATGTTTTCTTTATAGTTCTCGATATGCCTTTCTCTCTCGTCTCTGCCGAGCTTGATCTCCTCTGTAACGGGGATAGACTCAACAACGTCAAAAACCAGCCCGTTCTCACGGCATCTGTCAGCAATATGCTTAATGCTCTCCTCGGGCCAAACCTCGCCGGGATTTACGTCGTAAACCGCAGAAACGATTGAACGCATACCGGGGATCTGACGAATAAATTCCAGTGTTACGGGATCAGAGTCGCCATACCAGCGAAATGAACTTTTCATCATTATTCCTCCCAAAATTTTATTTACATATACTATATTATAATATAACGCGCCATATTTCAACTATATTTTGATAATATTTTCAATTTTTTTAAAGATAGCAAGAATAACATTGCAAATATTGATTTTTGTTTCAAAAAAACCATAGTTTGCTTTCAAATATTGCCGATTAGTTAAATTAGATAGAAATTGTAAAATTTAACTGTGATATTTTGTTGACAATTTATATCCTTATGATATAATTGTATAAGAAAAAATGTCCGAACACTTTAATTAAGCTGCTTTTTTCGAAAAAATTAGGAGAAAGAGGATTTTTTATGAAAAAACAACCCAAATTAGACGCTAAGGGCTTCCGCAAATTCGGTTTGCGCGATAAACTTGCGTATGCAGCCGGTGATATCGGCTGTAACATGAGCTTCTCGCTCAAGAGCACGGTTCAGACCTTCTGGCTCGTGTATATGACAATGGAAACAGGTCTTTTGTCCCTGCTTCTTTTATTGGTTCAGATCTGGGATGCAGTTAACGACCCGCTTATCGGAACCCTTATCGATAACGATAGAAGAAAATATAAAATGGGTAAATTCAAGACCTATATTCTTATCGGTGCCTGCGGTCTTTTGATCGGCGGCGCGGCAGTTTTTATGCCTTTCCCCGGTGCCAACACAGTTGTTAAGGCTGTCCTTTTCGTTGTTGGATATATTATCTGGGACGCGTTTTACACTATTGCAAACGTTCCTTACGGTTCAATGCTTTCGATAGTAACCGATGACGTAGGTGAACGTGCTCAGCTTTCAACCTGGAGATCGGTAGGCTCGATGATCGGTAATATGCTCCCCACAATGATCCTTCCTGCGCTTATCTGGAAAAAGGTAACATACGATGGAACAACAGGCTTTTTAAATCAGATCGAAATTCCTGAAGGAGCAGGGGAACTCTTTAGACCCGAAAATTTCCACAATAACCCCGTAACAGGTGAGGCTTATAAACTCGGAGAAAACGTTTTAAGTCCCTTAACAGGTAAACCGATTGAAATTCTTCTCGGTGAAAGAGTGTTCTGGGCGGCTCTTGTAATGGGTGTTCTCGGATTTTTAGCATTTATATTTATGATTAAAGCGATTACCGTTCGTGTAGATGAAAACTCGGTTAAAACAAGCGAAAAGGCCGAGAAGTTCAACATCTTCAGTGCTTTCGGTAAGTTTATGAAGAACCGCCCCGCAGTTGGTGCAACTCTTGCAGCTATGGGAATGTTCCTCGGAATGAATGCGGCAACAACCGCAACCACCATTATGTTTGCAACATATTTCAATATGGCTTCGCTTTCCGGTATAGTTCAGATGATAGGCTTCTTACCTATGTTCTTGTTTATGCCCTTCATAACCAAGATAGTTAAAAAGTATGGTAAAAAAGAGGCATCTGTATTTGGAACAATAGTATCTCTCATCGGCGGCGTGTTTATGTTTGTTTTCCCGCTTGTTAATGACGTTAACACTTCGTTGATACTTTATCTTGCAGGACTTGTTATCTATGGCGTAGGAATGGGTGTTTACACCTGCGTTTCCTGGGCTATGATGGGAGACGCTATCGACTATAACGAATGGAAATTCGGAACTCGCGAAGAGGGAACGGTTTATTCCTTACACTCCTTCTTCCGTAAACTCGCCCAGGGTATCGGACCCTCTATGGTTCTTCTTATAATGGGCGTCCTCGGCTATCAGTCCGAACTCGGAACGATCGGCCAGAGTGCTGAAACTTCGCATAATATGTGTTGGCTCGTTGCAGCCCTCTATCTCTTCAGTGCAGTTCTTCAGTTTATCGGACTTGCAGTTATCTATAATCTCGATAAAAAGACCCTTGATAAGATGAACGCAGAACTCGCTGAAAGAAAAGCAGTAGCAGAAACCGCAACAGTTTCTGAATAATCAGGTGAAATAAATACACCCTGTTTCTATAAAGCAGGGTGTATTTTTAAAGAATATGGAGGTAAAAAAGTGAGAAACGTTGTAAATCTTAACGCCAAATGGGCGTTCACTAAAATGGCAAACGAAGTGCCGACCGAGATCTCTTCAAAGTGGGATTTCGTTAATATTCCTCACTCCTGGAACGCTTTGGACGGACAGGACGGAGAGAACGATTATTTCCGCGGCACAGGTTATTATGCCAAGAAAATAAGTAAACCAGAAATTCCCGAAGCAGAGTGCTGCTATCTCGAGATAAAGGGTGCTAACTCTTCTGCCGACGTATATTGGAACGGCGAGAAGATCTGCCACCACGACGGCGGCTATTCAACCTTCAGAGTTGAAGTTACCGACAAAATAACCGACGAAAACCTCGTTGTTATCGCGGTTGATAATGCTCCCAACGAAACGGTCTATCCCCAGATGGCAGACTTTACTTTCTACGGCGGACTTTATAGAGACGTAAACCTTATTGCCGTTTCTAAATCGCATTTCGACCTTGAGTATTACGGCGGCCCCGGAATTAAAGTAACCCCCGAAATTAAGGGTGCAGACGCTTCTGTCGAGATAGAAACCTATCTCCGGAACAGCGCTATGGGTCAGACCGTCCGTTACGTTATTAAGGATAAGGAAGGTGCGGTTGTCGCAGAGACCGAAACTGCCGACACTAAGGTTAACCTCGAGATTAAATCGGTTCACCTCTGGAACGGTAAAAAGGATCCCTACCTCTACACAGCTGAAGCTTATCTCTTAGAGGACGGTAAGGTTCTCGATAATATCTCGACCCGTTTCGGATGCAGAATCTTTGAGATAGACGCCGAGAGAGGCTTTATCCTAAACGGTGAAGAATATGCCCTCAGAGGCGTTTCTCGCCATCAGGACAGATGGGGCCTCGGTAACGCGCTTCTTCCCGAACATCATAAAGAGGATATCGATTTAATCTGCGAAATGGGCGCAACAACCATCCGTCTTGCGCACTATCAGCACGATCAGTATTTCTATGACCTCTGCGATGAAAGAGGACTCGTTATCTGGGCAGAAATTCCTTATATCTCCCGCCATATGCCGACCGGAAGAGAGAACACCATCTCTCAGATGAAGGAGCTTATAACCCAGAACTATAACCACCCATCTATCGTTGTTTGGGGACTTTCCAATGAGATCACAATGTCGGGCGAAACCGACCCCGACCTCGTTGAGAACCATAAGATCCTTAACGACCTCGTTCACGAGATGGATAAAACAAGACTCACCACAATGGCTTGTCTTACAATGTGCGATATGGACGCAGAATACGTTCATATCCCCGACGTTGTTTCCTATAACCACTATTTCGGCTGGTATGGCGGCGACACCTCGATGAACGCACCTTGGTTCGATAAGTTCCACGCTAAATACCCCAACACTCCTATCGGATGCAGTGAGTATGGATGCGAGGCACTTAACTGGCATACTTCTGACCCCAAGCAGGGCGACTATACCGAAGAATATCAGGCATACTACCACGAAGAACTTATAAAGCAGTTCTTCAGCCGCAAATATATCTGGGCAACTCACGTCTGGAATATGTTCGACTTCGGTGCCGACGCTCGTAACGAGGGCGGCGAAAACGGTCAGAACCATAAAGGTCTTATCACCTTCGACAGAAAATATAAGAAGGACTCCTTCTATGCTTATAAAGCTTGGCTCTCGGATGAGAAATTCGTTCACATCTGCGGCAAAAGATATGTCGACAGAGCAGAGGACGTAACTCGTGTAACGGTATATTCCAATATGCCCGAGGTTGAACTCTTTGCAAACGGCGTAAGCCTTGGCAAAAAGGAAGCACCCGACCACTTCTTCTATTTCGACGTTGAACTTAAGGGCGACGTGAAGTTAGAAGCAGTTGCAGGGGAGTATAGAGACGAAAGCTTTATCAGAAGGGTTGCAGAATTTAACCCTGCTTACCGCCTTGTTGAAAAGGGAACGGTTCTTAACTGGTTCGATATAACCGAAAAAGAGGGCTATTTCTCCCTTAACGATACCCTCGCCGATATAACCGCAACGCTTCAGGGCAAACTTTTATTTGCAGGTCTTGCCGCTAAAGTGATGAAGAATATGGGCGGCGATAAAAAAGCGGGTGGCTTTGATATGGGCGAAGGCTTAATGCAGATGATGGGAAGCTTCACCGTTATTCGTCTTACAAGCCTTATGGGTGCCGCAGACGTCCACTTCTCCAAAGAAGAACTCCTCGACCTCAACGCAAAGCTTAATAAGATCAAGAAACCCAAGAAATAAAACAAAAAATTCCGCGACGATAAGTCG
>JAZNVP010000081.1:0-12819 GCA_045592865.1 Oscillospiraceae bacterium | reverse complement strand
GGCCCGGATAAGGATATCCTAATGCTCTTGCAGTCTTATCAAACGCTTCGCCTGCCGCATCATCAAGGGTCTTGCCGAGAATTTCAAACTCGGTGTAACTCTTGACGTCAACGATAAGACTGTGTCCTCCCGAAGCAACGAGCGCCAAAAAGGGCGGCTCAAGTTCCTCGTTTACAAGATAGTTTGCCGCAATGTGCGACCTTATATGGTGAACGGGAACGAGCGGTTTTCCGAGCGAGAAACAAAAGCCTTTCGCAAAGTTAACCCCAACTAAAAGAGCGCCGATAAGACCGGGGGCATACGTAACGGCAACAGCATCGAGCTGTTCTTTGGTTATTCCTGCACCCGCAAGTGCATCGGACACCACGATGGCTATGTCCTCGGCGTGTTTTCGGGATGCTATCTCGGGAACGACGCCGCCGTATAGTTTATGGGTCTCTATCTGGGTGGCGATAGAGGAATAAATAAGTTCTCTGCCGTCTTTAACTATCGCCGCCGCGGTTTCATCGCAGGACGATTCTATTCCCAAAACATACATTCTAATCTACCTCCAACCTTTTTATATAAACGTAGGCGTCCTCTGTGGGACTCCGGTAAAAATTCTTTCGTTCTCCTGCTTTTTTGAACCCTGCCTTTTCGTAAAGCTTTATCGCAGGGGTATTGCTTTTTCTGACTTCAAGGGAAACGGTGGTGTCTTTGGAATAGACCTCTGCTTCAAAAAGCTTAAGAAGGAGATATCCGAGACCGTTTCCTCGGTTCTTCTTATCGACCGCAACGTTATAGATTTCAGAATATCCGTCAACGTTTGTCCCGTTAATGTAGGCTATAAGCTCAGCATTTTTAGAAAGACAGATGCCAACCGACGAATTGTTTTCCAGAAATTCCTCGAAGCCTTCCTCGGTCCAAGGGGCAGAAAAACACGCCTTTTCTATCTCGGCGGCTTTTTTAATATGCCTATCACTCATTTTTTCAAGCGTTACGCCGAAGATAAGCGGAATAATACTGTTTTTTATTTCCTCGAAGCATTCTCTGTAAGCAGAGAGGTCTTTCCCGTAAGGGTCGGAAATACCGAGCACCGTTATCGGTTTTTTTACGCCGACACGGACTAAAAACTCCTTATGGCTCTCTTCCATAACCGCTATCTCATCGCACCAGTCGAGGTCTTCGGTGGTTAATGGGCGGCTTTTGTGAGAAGAAGCGTCGATACCTATTTCGGATAAAACCGCTAAAGCGTGGAAATTTGCGGAGTCCGAAAAGGGAACGGATAGTCCTCGGCTTCTGTAAAGACTGTCTCTCCCCGTGAGAAACCGAGAGAGAGCTTCTGCCATAGGACTGCGGCAGGTGTTACCCGTGCATACAAATAGAATTTTATTCATCATTTCGTTTCATACCAGGAATTGCCGACGTTGAGATCGGTGACAAGCGGCACCGAAAGTGAAGCGGCGTTTTCCATTTCTTCCTTTAATAAAACTGCAACCTTTTCTTTTTCGTTTTGGTTGCATTCGATTATCAGTTCGTCGTGGATCTGGAGAATAAGACGGGCAGAAAGATTTTCTTTCTTGAGCCTGTTATAAACCCTTACCATAGCCATTTTTATAATATCGGCGGCGGTTCCCTGAATGGGTGCGTTCATCGCAATTCTTTCGCCGAACGCCGAAATATTCTTGTTGGTGGCAGAAAGCTCGGGGATATATCTTCTTCTTCCGAAAAGGGTGGAAACAAAGCCGTTCTTTTTGCCGTTTTCAACCGAGGCTTTCATAAAATCTGCAACCCCCGAGTAAACCGAGAGATAATTTTTTATATATTCCGAAGCCTCGCGAACCGAAGTCCCGATATCCTGACTTAAAGAGAAGGCGCCGATTCCGTAAACGATACCGAAGTTAACCGCTTTAGCGCGTCGGCGGTGGTCGCTGTCGACCTCGTTTTCTTCAAGTCCGAAAACGTTCATAGCCGCTCTTGTGTGGATATCCTCGCCGTTTTTAAATGCTTCGATAAGAGCCTTATCGTCTGCTATGTGGGCAAGGACCCTCAGTTCTATCTGGCTGTAATCGGCATCCACCAAGCATGAGCCTTCGGGAGCGATAAAGAACCTTCTCATCTCTCTTCCGAGTTCGGTTCTGACGGGAATGTTCTGAAGATTAGGTTCAAGTGAGCTTATCCTCCCCGTTCTCGTTTCGGTCTGGTTAAAGGTGGAATGAATTCTTCCGTCTTCATTTACCGCCTTAAGAAGACCCTGAACGTAGGTGGAATTAAGCTTTGAAAGTTTTCTGTATTCAAGAATTAAGGAAATAATAGGGTGAGAAAACTTAAGATTTTCAAGAACGTCGGCAGAGGTTGAGTAACCCGTTTTGGTTTTCTTTCCGCCGGGGATCTCGAGTTCGCCGAAAAGAACCTCTCCGAGCTGCTTGGGAGAATTGATGTTGAATTCTCTTCCCGCCAATAGATATATCTCTGCAACAAACTTTTCTATTCTTTCTTCGAGCATTTTGCCGAAGGACTCGATCCCGTCTTTATCCACCTTAACCCCGATATGCTCCATATCGGCAAGAACGAGCGCGAGGGGGAGTTCAGTTTCCGTAAACAGTTTTCGGTTGCCCGTTTCGGTGAGAAGCGGGTCTAAAATATCATATAGCGCCTTAAATGAAGCCGCAGAGGAAGCGGCGGCCCCACCGAACATTTCGGGCACGTTAACGTAAGGCGTTCCGTAGGTCAAGGAAAGGCTCTCGGTGGAATAGCCCTGAGAATTTGCGCTCAGAAGATAGGCGGCAAGTTCGAGGTCGAAAGAGCAAAGCTTCGGCTCCACTCCTTTTCCGAGAAGATAGCGGTAAACCTTTTTGCTGTTAACGGCGAAAAGGTCTTTTTCGGTTAAGGCTTTTTGTATAGCCTCTTTATCCTCGACGCAGTAAACCGTGCCGTTCTCTCTGAAATAGAGTTTTTCGGCTTCTGTGTCGAGATCAAAAAACAGTTTTTCGGTTCTGATAAGAACCTCTTCGGCTTCCTTTTCGTCGGTGCAGAAGTTTATTTCTTCTTTCGGTGACTCCGCTTTTTTTTCTTCGGGCTTTAAATCGAGTTTTTTAAGCACCGAGAAAAGTTCTAAACGGGAAAGGAAAGAAGAAAGCTCGGGAGAAAAGTCTTCCTTTTTGTAAAAACTGAAATCTCTTTCTATCGGTGCCGTGGAGCAGATGGTGCCGAGTTTCTTTGAAAGAAAAGCGCTTTCCTTTCCGTTTATGAGTTTTTCTTTTAATTTCTCGGAAAGGGGAAGTGTTTCAATGTTTTCGTAAATGTTTTCAATACTTTCATATTTTGAGATAAGGTCGATAGCGCCCTTTTCTCCAATGCCTGCAACTCCCGGGATATTATCTGAAGAGTCACCCATAAGAGCCTTGATCTCTATAAGGCCTTTCGGGGTAGTCAGATACTTTTCATAAACGGTCGAGGTGTTGTATATAACCGTTTCGGGATGCCCCATCTTAGTGGAAGCAAGGCGGACCGAGACCCTGTCCGACACAAGCTGCAAAGAGTCGCGGTCGCCCGTTGCGATAACAACTGTGTCGTTTTCGCCTGCGCTCTTTGAAAGGGTGCCGATAAGATCGTCGGCCTCCCAACCCTCTGCTGACACGACCTTGTAACCGTAGAGATTTATAAACTCTTTAATTAAGGGGAACTGCGCCAAAAGTTCGGGCGGAGTGGGCTTTCTTCCTGCCTTATATTCAGCATATATTTCGTTTCGGAAGGTCTCCCTTTTAACGTCGAAGCAAAAAGCTACCGCGTCGGGCTGGACATCTTCGATAATTTTTAGTAATATATTAATAAAGCCATAAACGGCGTTGGTGTGAACCCCGTCCTTTGTGGTTAAAGGGCGCACTCCGTAGTAGGCGCGATTGATTATGCTGTTTGAGTCAACTGCGAGAAGTTTCATTTTACTTTGCTCCCGAAAATTGTTATTATATATAATATAATAACACACAAAAAGGTGAAATACAATCATGAAGATAGGAAATGTTGAGATAAAAGGATATGCTGCTCTCGCTCCGATGGCTTCGGTGGGTGACTATGCCTTCAGAACCGTCTGCAAAAAAATGGGGGCTTCATACGTTGTCGGCGAGATGGCAAGTTCTAAGGGGCTTTTGTTTGATAATGAAAAGACCAAGGTTTTGCTTCGCGTGACCGATGAAGAGCATCCTATGGCGGTCCAGCTATTCGGCGATGACCCCGAGGATATGGGGAGAGCCGCGTCTGTCGCGGCACAGTATGGTGCGGATATATTAGATATAAATATGGGTTGCCCCGTTCCTAAGATAGCAGGGTCGGGTTCGGGCGCGGCTTTAATGAAGGATATAAAAAAGGCAGAGGAAATCATTAAGGCGGTGGTTAATAATTCTTCGGTTCCCGTAACGGTAAAATTCAGAAGAGGCTGGGATGAAAAATCGGAGAACGCCGTCGAGTTTGCTAAAATGGCGGAAGCAAGTGGAGCCGCGGCTGTAACGGTTCACTGCAGAACCAAGGAAGAGATGTATCGTTTTCCCGTTGATATTTCGGTTATTGAAAGGGTTAAAAATGCGGTCGGTATTGCGGTTATAGGTAACGGCGGAATAAGAAGCGGGGCCGATGCAGAGAGAATGTTCAAAGAAACGGGGTGCGACCTTGTTATGATAGGCTCGTCGGCGCTCGGCAACCCCTTCATATTCAGAGAAATAAACGAATATATGAAAAATGGGGCCGTGCCGCCCGTTTCGGTGGAAGAAAAGATAGAAATGCTTATTTTGCAGGCTGAACTCGCGATAAGTGATAAGGGCGAGACACAAGCGATAAGAGAAATGCGAAAACACGCGATGTGGTATTTCTCAGGGCTTAGAAACGCGGCATCCTTAAAAAAGGAAGCGGGATATATGAAGAACTTCGAGGAACTTAAAAAAATCTGCGAAAAAGCGGTTATTTTGCAGAAATAGGCAGTAGTTTTTATTGACAATTTATACCCTCTGAAAGTATAATAGAGTAGTTAAAGAATGGAGCGATGAATGTGTCAGAGGTAAATAAACTTTATGAAAAATGGCTATCCTTTCCCTTTTCCGATAGTGACCTTTCGGAAGAACTCGAAAGCATAAAGGGAAAAGATGACGAAATATACGAGCGCTTTTATAAGGAACTCGAATTCGGAACCGGCGGACTTCGCGGAATAATCGGCGCGGGAACCAATCGTATGAACGTTCACACGGTCAAGAAAGCAACTCAGGGATTTTCTGAATATCTTAAAGAGGCAGAGAAAAACCCCTCGGTCGCAATCAGCTACGACAGTAGAATAAAGTCGGAGCTTTTTGCCCGCAGCACCGCCGAGGTGTTTGCGGCAAACGGCATTAAGGTTTACATTTATAAAACGCTTATGCCAACTCCTATGCTTTCCTTTGCGGTAAGGGAACTTTCCTGCTCGGCGGGTGTTATGGTAACTGCTTCGCATAACCCTGCGAAGTATAACGGCTATAAGGCTTACGGGCCCGACGGTTGCCAGTTGACGCTCGAGGCGGCGGACAGGGTGCTCCGGAAGATTTCTTCGGTTGATGCTCTCGATGGCTTTAAAACTGTTTCCTTTGAAGATGGAATTAAGGACGGAATAATTGAGTTTATCGGTGAAGAGGTAATAGAAAAGTATTATGGTTGCGTTATGGCGCAGTCGATAGAAAAAACGGCGATAAAGGACGCGGGTGTTAAGGCGGTTTATTCGGCTCTTAACGGAACGGGTAACGTTCCCGTTCGCGAGGTGCTTTCCCGAATGGGAGCAAAGGATCTCGAGATCGTTAAGTGTCAGGAAGAGCCTGACGGTAACTTCCCCACCTGCCCCTATCCGAACCCCGAAACCGAAGAGGCGTTAAAAGAGGGCGTTAAGCTTTTAAAGGAATGCGAAGGCGATATCCTTATAGCAACCGACCCCGATGCCGACCGTGTCGGAACGGCTCTCAGGGTTAATGGTAAGATAACGCTACTTTCGGGAAATGAGGTTGGAGTTCTTCTTCTTTGGTATATTCTTTCCCGCAGAAGCGAAAAGGGAACTCTTCCAAAGGATCCCGTTGCGGTTAAAACTATCGTAACAACTCCCTTGGCGGCTTTGGTTGCAGAGCATTTCGGGGCTAAAATGATAGACGTTCTCACCGGATTTAAGTTTATCGGAGAGCAGATAAAGCTTCTTGAGGATAAAGGCGAAGAGGACAGATACCTGTTCGGCTTCGAAGAAAGCTACGGTTACTTAAGCGGAACCTACGTTAGAGATAAGGATGCGGTCGTGGCATCAATGCTCGTTTTGGAAATGGTTTCCTATTACAAGATGCAGGGTAAGACCCTTCTCGACGTTCTCTCGGAGATATATGAGAAGTTCGGCGTGTTCAAAGCCGACCTTAAGAGTTTTGCTTTCGAGGGTGCTTCGGGAATGAAGACCATGAAAGATAAGATGGAGTTTTTGAGAAATAATCCTCCGAAAACCCTCGGTGGAAAAGATGTTTTAGCTCTGTCTGATTATCTTCTCGGTCAAACGGTTAAGAAGAACGGAGAAACCGAAAAGATAACCCTTCCTAAGTCGGACGTGTTGTCCTATACTCTTGAGGGAAATAATTCGGTAATAATTCGTCCTTCGGGAACCGAACCTAAAATCAAGCTTTATTTTGCTTCCAGCGGTAAAAATAGCAGTGAAGCGGACGAAATTTTAGTAAAATTAGCCGCAGATTTCACAAAACATTTAGGTTTATAAAAAAAATACTTGCAAATCTAATAAGTTTGTGTTAGTATTTTATGTGTTAAATTACAATTCGGGAAAATGAGGTGAATCAAATGAAAGAAGGAATCCACCCGGAGTATAAGAAAACAACCGTTGTTTGCGCTTGCGGAAACACCTTTGAAACTGCTTCAACTAAGGAGAATATCCGTGTTGAAATTTGTTCCAAATGCCATCCCTTCTATACCGGTAAGCAGAAGCTTGTTGATACAGGCGGCCGTGTAGACAGATTCAAGAAGCGTTACAATATGGGTAAATAAGGTTTTCAATTAAACTTTGGAATTCAGGACGGTGTAATTTTTTGCACCGTCCGTATTTCGTTTTAGAGAGAAAGAGAGGTGAGCGCTTGTGAAGGAGTTCGTAACCGTTAAGGGAGTTTCGGTCGGGGAATACGAAGAGAAAAAATCGAAATTCATAGCAACCCTGCTTCCCGTTAAAACCGAAGAGGAAGCATCGGCGGTTATCGACGAGATAAGGAAAAAGAACGTTGGTGCAAGGCATAACGTTTATGCTTTTCGCTTATCCGAGGGCACCGAGCGTTCATCTGATGATGGAGAACCCTCGGGAACGGGGGGCAAACCGCTTCTCGAGATTTTAAAAGCAGGAAATCTTTCGGACGTTCTGGTGGTAGTAACGAGATATTTCGGCGGAGTTCTTCTCGGAACGGGCGGACTCAAAAGAGCATATACCGCCGCTGCGAACGAAGCACTGAAACTTTCGGTAAAACTTCATAAGCGCCTTGCGGTGAAAATGAGTTTTTCTTTAAGTTATTCTTTTTTTGACCGACTTAATTTTCTTATAGAAAAGTTTAAGGGTGAAATTACAGCAAAAGATTTCACAAACGAGGTGACCATCAGCGTTGTTATGCCTTTAAGTGAATACGAGAATTTTTCGAGAGAATTTGAGAAAAATCTTGTTTCGGGGGTAAAATGCACCGAAAGAGAAGAAATTTTATATTTTTTCCAATAATAACAAGTGATTTGTGAAAAAAATTCGTATTATATAGTAAGGGGGGATTTAAGGATGAATATTCGAGAGAGAACCGAAGAGCTCGAAAGAGAACATTTCTCGACTCACGCCTGTTTAAGTTCAGACTCGCGCGGCAGAGCGAAAGCGGAAGCCCCCTGCGAAATGAGGACCTGCTTCCAACGCGACAGGGACAGGATAATTCACAGTAAAAGTTTCCGCAGACTTAAAAGAAAAACGCAGGTCTTTCTGTCTCCCGAGGGCGACCACTATAGGACAAGGCTTACCCACACCCTTGAGGTTTCCCAGATAGCAAGAACCATTGCGAGATGTCTTTCCTTAAACGAGGACCTTACCGAAGCGATTTCTTTAGGCCACGATCTTGGACATACTCCGTTCGGTCACGCGGGTGAGAGGGCGCTCTCTGAACTCACCGGCGGGAAATACCGCCACTTTTTGCAGAGCGTAAGGGTTGCAGAGGTGGTTGAGAAATTAAACCTTACTTATGAGGTTAAAAACGGTATCGCATGTCACACCAGAGGCAAGGAAGCGGCCACGTTAGAGGGCAGAATAGTAAAATATGCCGATAAGATAGCCTATATGAATCACGATATTGAAGATTCCATCAGGGCGGGGATACTGAAAGAGAGCGATATCCCGAAGGATATAACCGACGTTTTGGGAAATTCAAAGAGTAAACGAATTTCCTCGATGATAGACTCAATCGTCAAGAACACCGAAACAGAGGTCGCGATGGATAAGGCGACCGAAGAGGCGTTCTGGGCGCTCCATAAATTTTTATATGAAACGGTTTACGTTCATCCTGTTGCAAAGTCGCAGGAGAAAAAGGCGGAAAAAATGGTGCAAGACCTTTTCGCCTTCTATATGAAAAGCCCCGAAAAGATGACCGCGGAATACCGAAAGATAGCCGAAACCGATGGTGTTGAGAGGGCGGTCTGCGATTACATATCCGGCATGAGCGACAGTTATGCCGTTAAAATGTTTTCAGAGTTTTTTATCCCGTATTCTTGGGAATATTAAGAAAGGAAGTGTTTTGCCTTGGCGTTACCTCCGGATTTTCTGGAAAGACTCAGGCAGAGAACCGATATAGAAGACGTTGTGTCGGGCTACGTGCAGCTTCGCCGCCGCGGCAGAATGCTTGTTGGACTTTGCCCTTTTCACGGGGAGAAAACGGCGTCCTTTATGGTTTATAAGGATACCCAGTCGTTTTTCTGTTTTGGTTGTGAAATGGGCGGAGATGCGATAACCTTTATAAAGAATATTGAAAATCTAAGTTATATGGAAGCGGCGAAGTTTTTAGCCGCCAAGGCAGGACTTCCGCTCCCTGAGGACGGGTATGATGACCGCGCCTCTAAGGAGAGGAAAGAAATCCTCGATGCCTGCAAGGAAGCGGCAAGATTTTTCTATGCCGCTCTTCAGAGTCCCGCGGGAGAGAGTGCCAAGAAATATATAACCGGAAGAGGATTGAAAGAGGAAACCATAATAAAATACGGTTTAGGTTACGCGCCTGATACCTGGGATTCTCTTTATAAGCATCTTCGTTCGAAGGGTTTTTCGGACTATATACTTTATAAAGCAGCGCTTATCACCAAAACCTCAAAGGGAAACTTTATCGACCAGTTCAGAAACAGGCTGATCTTCCCCATATTTGATATCAGAGGAAACGTTGTTGCCTTTGGCGGACGTGACCTTGGGGATAGAGGCCCTAAGTATTTAAACTCGGCAGAGACCCCCGTTTATAAAAAGAGCCAGACCCTTTTTGCTATGAATATAGCGAAAAACAGTAAAAAGGATCATATAATCTTAACCGAAGGATATATGGACACGATCTCGGTCCATCAGGCAGGATTTACCGAGGCGGTCGCAACCTGCGGAACTGCGCTGACTGACGAACAGGCAAACGTTATCTCGCGTTACGCTAAAGAGGTAATCTTAGCATACGATAGTGACGAAGCGGGTCAGAGGGCAACGGCGAGAGCCACGACGATACTCAAAAAAGCAGGGCTTGAGGTTAAGGTTCTGAAACTTTCGGGAGCGAAGGACCCCGATGAATTCATAAAGAAGTTCGGCGTTATAAGATTTAAAAATCTCTTGGAGGGTTCGGATACCGCGGCGGCTTATGAGTTCGGCAAGATGAAGGAAAAGTTTGATATCTCAACCGATTCGGGAAGGATAGGATATCTTAACGAGGCGGTCGCGTTTATCGCAAAAATACCTTCGAGCATCGAAAGAGAGGTTTACGCTTCTAAGATCGCAGAAGAAACGGGTGTTGCGAAAGCGACCATTCTTCTCTCGGTAACGGGTCAGATAAAAAAGAATGTGAGAAGGACTGAAAAAGAGGAGTGGAACCGCGAAAAGAGCGTTTACCGCTTTTTAGGCGACAAGGTAACGCCTGAAAAGGCGGGTAATCTTTCGGCGGCGGTATGCGAAGAAAAGCTTATCGCGATAATGATCAAAGAGCCCGAGCAGATAACAAAGATAAGAAGCAAGATCTCGGAAGAGAATTTCGTGGTTGAGTTTCATAAAAAGGTCTTCGGCAGAATATGCGACCTTGCTGATAAGGGCGTGGATATAACGCTGACTCAGCTTTCGCAGTATTTCGAGGGTGCCGAGATCGGAAAGCTTTCGGGATATCTCGCAAAGGAGAGCAGTTTTAACTATACTAATGAGGACACCGAGAAGATTCTCTCTGCTATGAAGAGGGAGAAAAAGACCGACAAGGTTAAAGAAATGTCGGATGAAGAATATAAAGAATATATGCAAAAACTTATTAATGCAAAAAAATCAAAGGGGTAAAGAGGAATGGAAAAGAGAAACGTTATAAGGGAACTTATTGAGCTTGGTAAGAAAAAGGGCAGACTAACAATGAAAGAAATTTCGGATGCCTTAGGGGAACTCGATTTTAACATCGAGCAGGTAGACAAGCTCTATGATACTCTTGAAGGTCAGAATATCGAGATAATTGAAGACGGTGAACTCGATGAAGAGATCGCAAAAGACCTCAAGGCAGAGGCAGAGGAGTTTGAAAGTGCCCTTTCTGCAGAGGGTATCAGCATCGACGATCCCGTTAAGGTTTACCTTAAAGAGATCGGTCAGGTTCCGCTTTTAACCCCCGAGGAAGAGATAGAACTCGCTTCGAAAATTGCGGCGGGAGACGGTAAGGCAAAGAAAAGACTTTCCGAGGCCAACCTTCGTCTTGTTGTCAGTATCGCGAAGAGATACGTTGGCAGAGGAATGCAGTTCTTGGATCTTATTCAGGAAGGTAACCTCGGTCTTATCAAGGCGGTTGAAAAGTTCGACTACACTAAGGGATTTAAGTTTTCAACTTATGCTACCTGGTGGATAAGACAGGCTATAACAAGAGCTATTGCCGACCAGGCAAGAACCATTCGTATCCCTGTTCATATGGTTGAAACCATAAACAAGGTAAAAAAGGTTAGCAGCCACCTTCTCCATCAGAACGGCCACGAGCCCACCGCCGATGAGATCGCGGAAGAACTCGGAATGCCTGCTTCCAAGATTAGAGAGATCATGAGAGTGGCTCAAGAACCCGTTTCGCTTGAAACTCCTATCGGCGAGGAAGAGGATAGCCACCTCGGCGACTTTATTCCCGACGATGACGTTCCCGCACCTCAGGATGCGGCGTCTCATTCGCTCCTTAAAGAGCAGCTTTCGAACGTTCTCGGTTCCTTAACACCCAGAGAGGAAATGGTTTTAAGACTCCGCTTCGGACTTGAGGACGGAAGAACAAGAACTCTCGAAGAGGTTGGAAAAGAGTTCAACGTAACGAGGGAGCGTATCAGACAGATTGAGGCAAAGGCGCTCAGAAAACTCCGCCACCCCTCAAGAAGCAAAAAATTAAAAGATTTCTTAGATTAAAACAAAAAGACGTATGCAAGTGCATACGGCTTTTGCTATTTAAAACAGTTTTAATTTTTTTATTATTTCGTCGAAGAGGACGGGGATAAATGAAAGGGCGATAACGAGGATAGTGGATCCTTTAGAAAGAGGGGTAAGGCTGAATACTGAGGCGAGGGGAGAAATAAAGATAATAGCCGTTAAGAGAAGAGTGCAGGTGAGTATGGAGAGAAGATGGGAACGGTTTTTAAAGCTTTGGGCGCTTATAACGCTGCCGTCTGTTTTAACGTTGAAGGAGTGGATAAGCTGAGAAAGGCAGAGAACCGCGAAACACACCGTTCTTGCGGTTTCCAGTGAGTGCCCCGAAGAAAGAGTTATTATAAAGGAAAATAGGGCGATAAGACCTATGAGTATTCCCTCGGAGAACATTCTGAAAGCAAGGCGCCCCGTTATAAGTCCTTCCGTCTGGGGTTTGGGTTTTCTCGTCATAACGTCTGCCTCTATCCTTTCGGCACCTATTGCAAGGGCGGGGAGAGAGTCGGTTATCAAGTTTATCCACAGAAGCTGAATGGGGAGAAGCGGCGTTGGAAGATGGAGAATGAATGCGGCGAAAATGGTGAGAATCTCCCCAATATTTGAGGACAGCAGAAAATGCACTGATTTTCTGATATTATCGAAAATTCCGCGCCCCTCTCGGACTCCTTTAACTATTGAATAGAAATTGTCGTCGAGGAGAACTATATCGGCGGCATTTTTTGCAACGTCGGTTCCTTTTTTGCCCATCGCGCAACCTATGTCGGCATTTTTAAGGGCAGGGGCGTCGTTGACTCCGTCGCCCGTCATTGAAACAACCTGACCCCTTCTCTGCCAAGCCTTGACTATTCTTATCTTATTCTCGGGAGAAACTCTCGCGTACACGGAGATGCCCTCGAGCCTCTCGTCAAGCTCCGCGTCGGTCATAGCATCGAGCTCGACACCGGTTATAGCCTCGTCACCCTCGACTAAAATTCCGAGCTCTTTAGCAATAGCAGAAGCTGTTACAACGTGGTCACCTGTTATCATTATCGGCTTGATGCCCGCCTCGCGACAGGTAGCCACCGCCGCCTTCGCCTCGGGTCTTGGCGGGTCTATCATACCAACGAGTCCTAGGAAGGTAAGCCCCGACTCGAGCGTTTCGCTCTCGAGCTTCTCGGGGAGCTTATCTATCTTCTTGT
>JAZNVP010000080.1:0-6973 GCA_045592865.1 Oscillospiraceae bacterium | reverse complement strand
TGTCAATTGTAATAATGACAGAAAAAAGACTGCATTCTTTGTCATAATGATAAAGTTTGCAGTCTTTCTGTTTGTTAATGTAATCAGAACATTAAAATCCGGGTGCTCGAAAAATAAGAGTGAAAATAAAAAGGGGATTAGTGAAAAGAAAAAACGACAAGCTTTTTTAAAAGCTTGTCGTTTTTGGCAGGGATGGCAGGATTTGAACCTACGAATGACGGAGTCAAAGTCCGTTGCCTTACCGCTTGGCTACATCCCTAAAAAAATGGGGTGGAAGATCGGAATCGAACCGACGACCTCCAGGGCCACAATCTGGCGCTCTAACCGACTGAGCTACATCCACCACAACTGGCACGCTTTGAGGGATTCGAACCCCCGACCTACTGCTTAGAAGGCAGTTGCTCTATCCAACTGAGCTAAAAGCGCATATATTCACTTGGAGCGGGTGATGGGAATCGAACCCACACGACCAGCTTGGAAGGCTGGGATTCTACCATTGAACTACACCCGCGTGTATTCTCAACGCTAAGTATAATAACACACATTTATAGTATTGTCAACTATTTTTTGTTCAATCATGTTGAAAATTTTAATTTTTGTGATATACTAACAAAGGGATAAAAATAATAACGAAAGGTGATAGAAAATGGGCAAGTTTAAATTCACAGAAACAGACTTAAAAGGCGTTTTCATAATTGAACCAACCGTTTTCGGTGACGAGCGCGGCTATTTTATGGAGACCTATAATTATAACGAATTCAAAGAAGCGGGACTTGATATGGTTTTCGTTCAGGATAATCAGTCGTGCTCCAAAAAAGGCGTTCTCAGAGGGCTTCATTTTCAGACTAAGCACCCGCAGGGTAAGCTCGTCAGGGTTATAAGCGGCGAGGTTTTCGACGTTGCGGTGGATATGCGAGAGGGCAGCGAAACCTTCGGCAAGTGGCAGGGCGCATATCTCTCGGCAGAAAATAAAAAGCAGTTTTACATTCCCGAGGGCTTTGCCCACGGCTTTCTTGTTCTGTCCGACGAAGCGGAATTCGTCTATAAATGCACCGATTTTTACGATCCCACCGGTGAATGCGGAATTCTTTGGAACGATAAGGACATCGGCATTGATTGGCCTATCCCCGAAAACACCGAGATCATTCTCTCCGAAAAGGATAAGCACAATAAGACCTTAAAGGAGATATTTAATGTTTAAATACGATTTGCACGTTCACGACCTTGTCGGAAGCCTTTGCTCCAGCGCTTCTCCCGAAGAAATGGTGAGAGCCTTCGCGGAAAACGGGATGAACGGATTTGTTTCTACCAACCATTTTATACACGGGAACACCTCGGTAAGCAGGAGTCTTCCTTGGGAAGAGAGAATGAGGGAATACGAAAGCGCTTATCTAAGGGCAAAAAAGGAAGCCGAAAAATATGAGAATTTCGAGGTTTTGTTCGGTTTTGAGCATGGATATGCAGGTGGCAGAGAGGTTCTCGTTTACGGCGCGGACGTTGATTTTCTTATAGCGCATCCCGAAATCGAAACTATGCCGATTGAGAAGTTCTCTAACTTAATGATGGATTCGGGCTTCGTTGTTGCAACTGCTCATCCCTATAGAATAAGGCCTTATAACGATAATAGTGTTGACCCCGCTCCCCTTTTCGTTAATGCGGTCGAGGTCTATAACGCGCATAACAATAACGAGGAGAATATGAAGGCGTTTAAATATGCCGCCAGGAACAATTTTCTCTTTATTTCGGGAAGCGATACCCACCACACCGAAGAAACCACCATTGGAAAAGGCGGAATCGCCACCGAAAAACCGATTAAGAATAACAAAGAGCTCGTAAGTATTTTAAAAGCGGGTGAATATAACCTTATAATTGACGGCGAAATTATTAAATAACGCAAAAAAGAGCGAACTTTCGTTCGCTCTTTTTTTATATATTCGGATCGGGAATAACCTTTTCGGGTTTTTGTTCCAAAATCTCGGGGTTCTCGAGATACTTTCTGAATTTTCTGAACGCCATTGCGAAATAACCGCCCGAAGCGATTCTTTCGTCCATAACAACGCCCATCGGCATACATCTCTCGAAAACTATTTCGTCGCCCACCTTCTTGGGCACCTCACGCGCGTTACCCATCGTTATGAACACGCTGGTGGTTCCGAAGTCATAGCAGTGGTGGTAAATATGGTTGGTTTTAATACTTGCAAGATTTGATATCGCAAGGCTAATATGGAAAGGACTTGCGTCAATAATAGATTTCGGCAAGAGCCCTATCTTATCGAGCCACTTGAGCACCGGCACGCCGAAACGCAGAAGTCCCGGCAGACTCAGAAGCGTGTTTATAAGCCTTTCGGTCTTATTATTGCTCTCGACACTTCGGTTTTTCTCAACGTAGCTGTTGATCTTCTCGTTTACCTCTAAAACGGTATCGTCGATCTCAAAGAAGCACTTCGACATCGTTCCGTGACTGCGGTCTCCCGCCTTGAGAACGACCATACCGACTGCGAACTCGTTTCTCGCGTAAAGCCTCTTATTAACGACAAATCTGTTAAGTTCAGGAAACTCCGAGACCGTTCTCAGATACGCCGCAATAATAAGCGCAAGATGGCTTATCTTGTTTCCCTCGGCACGTGCCTTGTTAAGATACTTGTGCATAGGCTCCATTGGTATATCAATGGTTATCATATTCATAGCATCGCTTCGCTTTGCCATTATATGAGCCGCAACGGTATACATTGCGTCTGCGCCCTTAAGCCTTTTTCCGTCTCTTCTCATAAAATACTCCCTTTAATATTTTTTCCTTTATTTAAGCCAACCCGAATAATCATCGAGTGACTTGAAAACGTATCCGTTTTTATGCGCATAGTCGATTATATCCCCAAGCGCCTTAGTGTTTGACTCCGAAACGTTATGGAGCAGAATTACCGCTCCCGGATGAAGCCTCGAGGTTACGGTTTCAAAAGTAGTTTCAACCGAGGGTTGATCATCGGGATCCCAATCGGCATGCGCCACCGACCAGAACACCGAACGGAAACCGAGCGAGGTAGTGCATTCCAATGAATTATCGGAATAGGCACCCGTCGGGTATCTGTAATACTTGCTGCTATATCCAAACTCGGTTCTGAGATAGTTCTCAACGCCTTCGATCTCGTCCGCCATTTCCTGACGGCTGATGGTTGGCATTGCCTTATGATTAACCGAATGATTGGCAACGATATGCCCCTCGTCGATCATAAGCGCCGTTAGTTCAGGGTTTTTAACTATCTGCGATTTAGTGCAGAAAAACGCCGCTTTAACGTTCTTCTCATCAAGCGTTTTCAAAATCTCAATAGTATAACCAAGATCATAGCCGCAGTCGAAGGTGAGATAAAGGACCTTCTCGTTAGTCTTCATATCGACCGTCAGAGCGTTATAGCCCTTATCCTCGTATCTCTTCTGATGGTTGACAGAAGTCTGGTGCGGCTTTTCGTTCTTTGCAACTCCGAAGCTATACCCGTTCGATTTTTCCGAAAGCCCCGCCGAATTCTCGGGGTCGGTCGCCGTCAAGGTTATCTTCTCAAGTGCGGGACGCCCTGTATATGTTCCCGTTGTTTTCTTTATATTCTGATAATATTCTTTATAGGTTGAAAATATTTCTTTCACCGGTTTATTTTCCGGTTCACTCGTAACGGGTTCGCTTGAGGCTTCATCCGACGAAACTTCCTCACCGGAAACCTCTTCTGACGAAGACTCTTCCGAAGAATTCTCAGAGCTTACCTCTTCGCTCGAGCTTTCCGACGACACGTCCTCCGAAGATACCTGAGAAGATTCGTTTTCCAGAGGCGCCTTACTACACGCGCCGAGAAAAAGCATCAATGCTAACAAAAGTGATAAATATTTTTTCAAGTCCATCACCTCTTTTCCCATTTTAACAGAAAATTATATAAACTTCAACATTTTATTTGTTCCGCCGAACAAAACTTGCAAAATAACGTCAAGTTTGTTATACTATTTTTATCAAAAATAAAGGAGCAAAGGTTATGTCTAACATCTGGCACGATATTTCACCCAAAAGAATAACACCCGACGATTTCATATGCGTTGTTGAGATCTCCAAAGGCTCAAAGAAAAAGTATGAGCTCGATAAGGAGACCGGTTTCATAATTCTCGACCGCGTTCTTCACACATCGACCCACTATCCCGCAAACTACGGGTTTATTCCAAGAACACTTGGTGATGATGAAGACCCTCTCGACGTGCTCCTTCTCTGCTCAGAACCTTTAGAGCCCTTAACGTTAGTCAGAGCATACCCTATCGGCGTTATCTCCATGATAGACAACGGAAGAAACGACGAAAAAATAATCGCCATTCCCTTTAAAGACCCTAACTATAATCAGTATACAAATATCGACGAGCTCCCCTCTCACATATTTGAGGAGATGCGGCACTTCTTCAGCGTTTATAAAAACCTTGAGAACAAGACTACCGCCGTTAACGAAGTCAGCGACAGGGCTGCGGCAGTTAAGATAGTTGCAAACGCTATCGACTGCTACGTTGAGAACTACTGCAAATAATTTTAGGAGACACCAAATGTTAAAACTGGTTTTATTCGATCTTGACGGCACCCTTCTTCCTATGGATCAGGACGTATTTATAAAAACCTATTTCGGCGCACTCGCCAAGAAAATGGCGCTAAAGGGCTACTATCCCGAAAAATTTATCAAGTCCATATGGACAAGTGTTCTGGCAATGATAAAAAATGACGGAAGTTCCACCAATGAAAAGGTGTTCTGGAAGGTTTTCTCGGAGATATACGGTGAAGAGGTAATTAAGGAAGAACCCTACCTTGAAGAGTTCTATAAAAACGAATTCCAGAATGTTAAATCGGTATGCGGGTTTAACCCCGAAGCCGACAAAACGGTTAAGATAATTAAAGAAAAGGTGCTTTTGATAGGTCTTGCAACAAACCCCGTGTTCCCCGCGATCGCAACCGAAAGCCGCGTTTCATGGGCAGGTCTTTCCAAATCTGATTTCGAGCTCGTGACAACCTATGAAAACTCCTCTTTCTGCAAACCGAACCTTAGTTATTACACGGAAATTTTCTCTTCTCTCGGAGTTAAAGCAGAAGAAGTCTTAATGGTCGGAAACGACGTCTCTGAGGATATGGTAGCAGAAAAACTTGGCGCGAAGGTTTTTCTTTTGACAGACTGCCTCATAAACAAAAATAACGCGGATATTTCCCTCTTCCCTCACGGCTCTTTTTCGGGTCTTTTAGAGTATATAAATTCAATTACTTGACAGGTGTCTGTTTATATGATAGAATGAACAAAACATAAAAAAGGAGGTCGTAAGCTTAAAAATGGACGCAGACAGTAGCGATGATAACGCGAACAATTTAATTTGTTATATATTATATAAGGCCTATTTGCACCGCTTGATCGGAGCAGATAAGCCTTTTTGTGTTTCTTATCAGCAGTTAAGGTAGTAGAAAACACGGCATCAAAAAAAATAACGAATTAAAAGGAGTGTAATAAAATGAACGGAGATATATTGCCGTATATTCTATCGATTGCGGCATTGGTTTTGATGTCGGGTTATTTCTCGGCAACCGAAACCGCATTTTCTTCGCTTAACAAGACCCGCCTCAAAACGATGGTGGAAAAAGGAAACAAAAAAGCAAAACTTGCACTGGATCTATCGGAAAACTACGATAAACTTATTTCAACAATTCTGATCGGAAACAACATAGTTAATATCGCGGCCGCCGCGCTCGGAACGGTTCTTTTCGTCCGTCTTTACGGTGACGTCGGTGCAACGGTCTCAACCGCAGTTATAACCGTTGTTGTTCTGATCTTCGGAGAAATTTCTCCGAAAAGCCTTGCAAAAGACGCCCCCGAGAAATTTGCTATTTTCTCCGCGCCTTTAATAAAGGTTTTTCTTTGGGTGTTCACCCCTCTGAATTTTATCTTCTCGCTTTGGAAAAAGCTTCTCTCAAAGCTTTTCAAAACCGAAGAAGAAGATAAAATGTCGCAGGAAGAGTTATTAATGCTTGTTGAAGAGGAAGAACAGAAAGGAAGCATAGATAACGACGAAGGCACCCTTCTTAAAAACGCCATCGAATTCAACGCCCAGGAGGTTGAAAATATCCTCACCCACCGCGTTGATCTCGAAGCCGTTTCTATCGAGGATAGCAAGGACGAGATCGGAAGAGTTTTCTCCGAGAGCAAGTTCTCCCGACTTCTCGTTTACGAAGAGAGCATTGATAACATAGTGGGCGTTATTCACCAGAAAGATTTCTATCAGTATTCAGGGCTTAACCCCGCACCCATCAGCGAAATTATGACCCCACCCATATTCGTTATGCAGAGCGAAAAGATCGACGATATCCTCAGAAAACTGCAGAAGAATAAATCGCATATCGCGGTCGTTCTCGACGAATACGGCGGAACCTACGGTATTGTTACGATGGAGGATATCCTTGAAGAGCTCGTCGGCGATATATGGGATGAGCACGACGAGGTCGACGAAAGCTACACCGAGACCTCGGAAAACACCTTCACGGTCAGCGGTCAGATGGATATGGAAGAGTTCTGCGAGTTCTTCGGTATCGAGTTTGACGAAGAAACCATATCGGTCGGCGGCTGGGTTATGAAAATGCTCGAAAAGGTTCCCGACGAAAACGACAGTTTCGTTTTTGATAACCTGACTATAACGGTTACAAAGCTCGATAACCACAGAATCGACGAAATAACCGTCCTCAGAGAACCCAAAGAGGACCCCGAAGAAGAAAAGGAAGAAGAATAAAAAACAGAGCAGTTCTTTTTGAACAAGTCCATTAAAAACGGACAATAGAAAAAAAGAGCCTCCTATGGTAGAATAGAAGAAACTACCATAGGAGGTTTTGTTATGCCTAGAAAATATGAAAAAGTAAGCGAACTTCTGCCAATCGTCAAAGAAATGACATCGCAAGGAAAAACGCAACAACAAATAGCCGACGAAC
>JAZNVP010000079.1:0-5589 GCA_045592865.1 Oscillospiraceae bacterium | reverse complement strand
TCGTGTATAATGGCAGCAGAACGGCAAGGAGGTACGCCCTATGCACGAAAAAGTTGAGAAGCTTTTCCGCAAGATCCTGCACATTATGGAATTTGTTATCGCCCTGCTGACCCTGTTTGTGGTGATCGGCATGCTGGGTCTGGAAATCTATAAGATGTTCACCGTGCCGGAGTATTTTGCCACGCTGGACAATTACCTGCACAACATCCTGACCATCGTGGTGGGTCTGGAGTTCGTCCGCATGCTGATCGATCTGACCCCCGCCAACACGCTGGAGGTGCTGATCGTGGCCATCGCCCGGCATGTCATCCTCAGCCACGACGACCCCCTGAGCAATGTGGCCTGCGTGCTCTGTATCGCCGGTCTGTTTGCCATCCGCCGGTTCCTGATCCCCAAGAGTGAGATGACCATCGAGCTGTCCGAGGTGGAAGAAGATGTAGAGGAAACGGCCGCAGAACCCTGCATGGAACAGGCAGAAAGCGTATCTTCCCGATAATTTACCGGAAATTTCCGCAAAAGGGGGTTGACAAACCCCCTTTTCTTGGTTATAATGACTCGTGCTTCGGACGATTAGCCCAGCTGGCTAGAGCATCCGCTTGACGTGCGGAAGGTCATAGGTTCGAGTCCTATATCGTCCACCACGAAAAAAGTCACTTTTGTCTACCGACAAAGGTGACTTTTTTAATGATATCCGTTCCTTTCGGAACGGGTGATATATCTTCGATATGATATCGCTCTTCGAGCGATGATATATGCCTTCGGCATATGAAGGAACGGATATTATATCATATTTGCGGAGCAAATATATCATACGGCAACGCCGTATATCATATCGTGTCAGCGATATATCATTGAAAAACGCTATGTTTTATGATATAATACCAAAGAAAGAGGGTGCTTTTATGTCCGAAAACAAATTGCTTGACTTATCTTTTGAATTTGCGGTTGCGATTGTTAATCTTGTTGACGGTGTAACCGCACCGAAAAGTGCTTATATGACCGATCAACTTGCAAGAGCAGGCACATCGGTTGGTGCGAATATTTATGAAGCCCAATATGCACAGAGCAAGAAGGATTTTGTGGCAAAATTAGAAATCGCATTGAAAGAATCAAATGAAACTAGTTATTGGTTGAAATTGATGTGTGAAACCAAGAGAATAGATACAGCTACATATCAATATGTGGAGAAACTTTGCGGTAATATTCGTAGGCTTTTGATTGCTTCCTGCAAGACAGCAAAGGAGGACAAATGAAAAATGAGAAACATAAGAAACGGTTAGGTCTATTCGTTTTGTTCCTTGAATTTTTTGGAATACTATTCGTCGGATTTTGTCTCTGCAATGTAATAGCAGTTACTATTGATTGCGTATTTGACGGCTTCAATTCTTTTTTGGAAAAAATTATGGATTCGCCGTTCTTATTGTATCTTGGCTTTTCTTTTGTTATATCAATAGTGTTGACTATCGTCATGCAAAGTAAAACAATATAACATTACTTTTGGTCGTTTTTACCTCTGTTTATACTACTTTTAGTCCTCTTTCGCAAAAAACAAATACCGCGAATGCGGTGTTTTGTTTTTTTCATTGAATTGACTTGAACCCGAGAGGGTTGCGCCGTTAAAAAAACAGTCCGGTGGACTGTTTTGTTTTATCAAGCCGAAGGCTTGGATGTAATCACGTGTAAGCGTGTATGGCATCAACGCAAGGTGCATTTCTTTGGCTTGATGCTAAATTACGAAAGGAGATTGCTATGTTAGTAAGACCCGATTACTTTGACGAGTTTAACTGTATTGCTGATAAATGCAGACATAATTGCTGCATAGGCTGGGAAATAGACATAGATAGCGATAGCCTTGCAAAATATAAAAATATAGATTGGAATTTAAAAGAAAAACTGAAAAACAATATTTCTTTAGAACCTTGCGCACATTTTATTCTTTCTGAAAACGAGCGTTGCCCGTTTTTGAATGATGATAATCTTTGTGAGATAATAATATCGGGCGGGGAAGATATGCTTTGCCAGATCTGCAGAGATCATCCGCGTTTTTATAACGAATATTTCGGTATAACCGAGAAAGGCATCGGACTTGCTTGTGAGGCTGCGGCTGAGATCATTCTCACAAAAACTGAACATATGAGATTAATTACGGATAATTCTGAAGTCATAAGTAATTCATTTTTTGAGAGTAGAAATGAGTTTTTTAAAATTCTTCAAAACAGAGAAAAGCCTTTAAAACAAAGAATAACTGAACTTTTGGAACTTGAAGATCTTTCCTTACCAATTAATAAAACAGATTGGATAGATGTTTTTAAATCGCTTGAAAGGTTAGATCCAAAGTGGGACGGTTATCTCGATTCAATAACGAAAATTGAAGAGGAGATACCAAGAGGATTAGAAGACGCATACGAGCAACTGATCTGCTATTTTATTTATAGGCATTTAAGCGGAGCTTTGGAAGATAATTTGTTTAATGAGCGCATTTTGTTCGCTGTTTTATCGTGTTATTTAATAGCAAGTATCAATAAATCGGGGTCAGTAGAAGAATTGCTTGAAATTGCCAGAATGTATTCGTCTGAAATAGAATATTCGGACGAAAACGTTTCTAATTTACTTGAGGTATTACAATCGTTAAGATAATAAAAGAACAGCCAAAGCTTATGCTTTGGCTGTTCTTTTATTCGTATTTTATAACTCCAAAATCACATTTTCTGTGGAAATCGGGGTTAGCTCCCGTCATATCTGACCATGAGAGATAGTGTGGAACAATTGTTTCGTCGCCGCACTTGTAGAAATTTCCGTGAGACTCTCCTAAAGGGGTGAAATCGGGGAAATAGAGTTTTATAAATGAGCAAGGTATCTCAAACTCAATACCCCAACCATTCTCGGTTCTGAAGGGTTTAGGACAGAAATGCTTTTCCGCATTATCTACTAATTGACGTGAACGAAGAATTCTATCGATCCCAAAACCGAGGTAAAGGGTTCCTTTTGGGTTCCATTCAAAGTTTAAATAACGGTCGTCTTTAGGGTCGGGAGCAAAGAAAAACTCCAAACAACTATCATTGCAAACCATCTCATAGGGGCCTGTTAACTCTTCGCGGATATTGTTTTCTTCTGCTTCTAAACGAATAAACAGTTTCTCGTCACTATAAGCCATCTTGGCGTTTGCATAGACGTATGTTTCGGGTAGCCACTGGGTATGGTTTAATTTAACGCCTTCGATTTTATCCCAATCAGGATTTTCTGTTTTAAATATTTTGTAAATCTTTTTCATATTGCACCTATTTTTTGAATAATTTTCTAAGTTTTTGGTTATTGCCTTCTATATCGCCCAGATAGTATGATACTGCAAAACCGATTATTGTTAATAAAACGGATATAATTGTTTTTGCATCGAAAGCAAGATAACAACTTTCGTTTAAAACACTCGGAATAATCGACAAGAAAAATCCAAGGACTATTGAGAAGGTGAGGGTATAGAATCTTTTTATAAGCTTACTCATAATAAACGAAATTAAAAGAGCACCGATAACAAGACCGAAACCTGCGGGTATTAAAACCTTTAAATCAAAGTTTGCCATTGAACTAACGTAGAGTTCATATAATCCGAAAGAAGAGAGAATAACTGCTGAGTCAACGCCGGGAACGATTGCAGAACCTGCAACTGCAACGCCCAACATAACTGATTGAAAAAGGTTAGGGTTTACAACCTGTGGAAAAAGGTTTTTGTTAAAGGTAAAGAGTGCAAGTCCCACTGCTGCCGCTAATATAACTGCGATATAGTATTTCTTGGGAAAGCCCTCTTTTTTAACCTCACGGCAGAAAAGGGGAACGGCGCCGACAACAAGTCCTAAAAAGGCAAATCTGGTTTGCATTTCAAAGTTATTAAGAAGAAAATCAACAATTTTGCTGAATATTATAACTCCAACGCCGAATCCTGCAAAGAGGGGAACGAGGAACAAAAGATTCTTTTTAAAGTTTTTTAAAATGTTTCCGATAGCGTCAACGGTTTTCTGATATAAACCGAAAATGACAAGTAAAACGCTTCCCGAAAGACCGGGGGAGATACCACCGATTCCAACGACTATGCCCTTCAAAAAATTCAACATATTAAAACTCCTATTTTTTTAATCTTGAATAACTATATCACAATTTGTCTTTTATGTAAATATTTACTTAAAATATTTGTTATTTAATAACCTTGTTTAAGTAGTTTAAAACTCTTTTTTTATCTCCCGACCAAAGAGGTGCAACCAAATCCTTTTTAGCACCGTCTCCCGTTATTCTGTGAACAACAGTTTCGATAGGTAGTATATCTATGCAAGACTTGAGTATATCCGCATATTCTTCTAAGCTCAGGGTTTCAAACAGACCGTTATTATAATCTTTTTCAAGGTCGGTTCCGCGGGAAACGTATAAAAGATGAAACTTAACTCCGTCGGTGCCGGCAGAAAGTGCAAATCCAGTGGTGTTAACAGCGTCTTGTTTGGTTTCTCCCGGCAGACCTATTATGATGTGCGTAACGACGTTAACCCCTATTTCTTTTAGTTTTTTTACGGCGTTACGATAAACCTCGTTAGGATATCCGCGCCTTATATAAGAAACGCTTTCTTCTTTAACGGTTTGAAGCCCCAGTTCAACGTATACCGCCGTTTCTGAAGTTAACTTTTTAAGAAGGGAAAGAACCTCATCGTTTATGCAATCGGGGCGGGTTGCAATCGAGAGACCGACAACGTCGGGAAAGTCTAATGCTTCTCTATAGAGCTTTTCTAACCTCTCTACAGGCGCATAGGTGCCCGTAAAGGATTGAAAATAGGCGATGTATTTTCCGTCCTTATTCTTTGCTTCAACTCTGTGTTTTGCTTTCTCTAATTGTTCTGTAATATTGCCACTATATTCTTCAGCGAATTCACCGCTTCCTTTTTCGGAACAGAATACGCATCCTTTGGTTCCAACCGTTCCATCTCGGTTTGGGCAGGTAAATCCACCGTCGATTGAAAGTTTATAGATCTTGCAACCGAAGCGTTCTTTATAGTGTTCGTTTAGGGTTTTAAACATATCTAAACCTCATCTGACTTGATGGTATTAGTATATCATATTTATTTATAAAAACAAGAAAGGGAGCACTAAAAAGTGCTCCCTTCAAAATATTTAGTCGCAACATTCGTCCTTTTTGGGTGCTTTAGTTTTCTTCTCGGCAGGGGCGGTTGTGTCACCAAGCCCTGTTGTTTCAGAGAATAAAACGTTCGCTTTAGTCATATTAACAGCATCGGTAGGAACGATTATCTTAGAAGCAGTTCCGTTAGACATTGCAACCAAAGCTTCGTATTTTTTGAGTTCAAGAACCGAAATGTCAACGCCAACGTTCTTTAATGCCTGAAGTCCGTCTGCCTCTGCTTGTTTTGCAAGGAGGATAGCCTTAGCTTCACCTTCGGCTCTTGCAATTCTGGCGTCTCTTTCACCTTCTGCGGCTAAAATAAGAGCCTGTTTATCACCTTCTGCGCGAGTGATAACCGCGGCTTTGTGTCCCTCCGCTTCAAGTAAGGTTTCACGTCTGTCACGCTCAGCCTTCATCTGCTTTTCCATTGCGTT
>JAZNVP010000078.1:0-21761 GCA_045592865.1 Oscillospiraceae bacterium | reverse complement strand
ACCATTCTTTTCTGTAAAAATGAATTATGTATCGTGGTTCGTCGTATTATATTTTATTTCTTCGTATATTTCTCTTTATCCTAAAGAAATATTTAAAAACAAGAGGTTTTGGGGTATATTGTCGATTGTAACCTTTATGGTTTGTTCATTATCGGTTATTTTTGGTAGTTGGGCATATAGTAGATTTGGCTTGGGGCTTTCTTACTTTTTTGTCTCTGATTCAAATACTTTTCTTGCATTATTGATGGGCATTAGTTCATTTTTGTATTTTAAGAACATTGATATCAAGCCAAGTAAATTTATAAATACTGTTTCTTCGACTACTTTTGGAGTGTTATTAATTCACGCAAATGGCGATGTTATGAGAAGGTGGCTTTGGGGCGACATTTTAAATAACGTAGGTATGTATAATTCAGGTTTCATATATATCCATGCTGTTTTCAGTGTTATAGCAATATTTGCTGTTTGTTGTGTAATTGATTTACTTAGAATTAGATTTATTGAAAAACCTTTCTTTAAGTTATGGGATAAAAAATGGATATTCATTTCAGAGAAATACAATAGCATTGAAAATAAATTTTTAGAGAAATTTCACGTTAATAGTTAATTGTATTTATCATTAGTAAATAAAAAAACAAGGGCTCTATAGAGAGCCCTTGTTTTTTATTCAGCAGTAAAGCTGCAGGTTGCTTTATTCATTATGCAGATGTATGAATTCCCTTTGTTAACTGCGAGTTCTTTTCCTTGAGCGTTTTTAAAGGTGATGGGGGAGTGGTCTCCGGATTTCGACCAGGTTATTTCTTCATAACCGCCGTTTGTAAAGTAATATCCCTTGCCACCAGATAGTTCAATATCTCTGTGTTTATTATTGGGATAGTAACCCATTTTTGTTTCTAAAAGAAATACGTTTTTGAAATCTTCGGTTTCTCCTGTGATGTAGTCTTTGAGAGGAGCGCCGTTTGAACCTTTTTGATATACTTTATCTTCACTATCATAGAAGAAATAGGTGTGATAGTAGTTATTGAATTTTGCAACAACCTTTGTCGAAGCAGTGTTTTCAGGGGAAATCTCTTCATCGGAGAAATTTAGCCACTGCTTTTCCATACCGCCTTCACCATAACCCGTTTTATCGAGCGCAGATTCAAGCATTTCTCCACTTGTATAAAGAGTGTGCTCCCAAGCGAGTCCGTTATTGTCGCGTTTACCGTAGTTATTTGTGTTTATCTCAATTCTGTCTGTTCCAAGTTCGCTCATTCTGTCTGCCGCGTATCCGCCAATTCCGTGGTGAACAAGAACAGCATCCATACTTGCAACAAGATCTGCAAATACTACGCGAACGCTTCTGACCGTTCCAATTTGACCGATTTCTTTAGTTGGGTTCTGATACAGGGCTAACATTCTTGTTATACCGCCTTCAACCTCTGTCTCAAAAACAACGTCGGCTTGTCCTACACCGCATTGAACCTTTTGCGCTGTGTAAATATTATTAATCGTTAGTGCAACAGGGCGGTTGTTTTTTATAGGAGTTGTTGTTTCAAGACCTGTAAGGGAATATGTATACGTTACGGGTTTTTCGGTTTCACTTGAATTTGTGGTGCTGTTATCGGTATCACTGCTGTTTATGACAGGATTTTGATCATTTCTGCATCCTGTAAATGTAAGTAACAAACATGCTGTTAAAACTAATGAAAGAATGGATTTAATTTTCATATAGAGCCTCCTAATATTTATAATATAATTATAACTCGTATTAACGATATGTGCAATAGAAATTTATGCATTTTAATATTTGTTCTGAAACTGAAGAGATTGACTATTTTTAAAAGTTGTGTTATTTTATTTGATAGCGAAGGATAGGTGAAACATATGAAAATTGTTATCGTTGGATGTGGGAAAATCGGTTCTGCTTTTGTGTCTAGCCTGATTAAAGAAGGTCATGATGTAGTTGCTGTTGATTCCGACAATGATGTTATAACACAAATTACAAATATATACGATGCTATGGCGGTATGTGGAAACGGAGCGGACAGTGATACGCTCTTTGAAGCAGGAGTTGAGAATTCTGAACTGTTTATAGCGACTACCGGTTCAGATGAACTTAATATGTTAAGTTGTTTTCTCGCAAAAAAGATGGGGGCTAAGCATACTGTTGCAAGGATAAGAAACCCTGAATATAATGATAACAGTTTGTCTTTTATGAAGCATCATTTAGAACTCTCTATGGTTATCAATCCTGAACTTTTAGCTGCTCAGGAATTATACAATATCCTTAAGCTTCCAAGCGCAGCAAAGGTAGAATTCTTTTCTCACCGTAATTTTGAAATTGTTGAACTTAAACTTAAACAAGATTCTCAACTTGATGGCTTATCCCTTGCTGAGTTTAGAAAAAACTATAAGTTGCACCTTTTGATTTGTGTTGTTCAGAGGGGTGAAGAGGTTTACATTCCTGACGGTAATTTTGTGTTAAAAAGCGGAGATAAAATTGGAGTTGCCGCAACAAAAGCCGAGGTTCTTAAGTTCTTGAAAATGACCGATGCTAATAAGCGTTCTTCTAAAAACGTTATGATAATGGGTGCAAGTAAAACTGCATTTTATTTATCAAATATGTTGATCTCAAGCGGTAGCAACGTTAAGGTTGTTGAGATTGATAGAGATAGATGCGTTGCTTTTGCTGAAATTGTTCCCGAAGCAGTAGTTATTTGCGGAGATTGCGCTCATCAAGAGCTGTTGATGGAAGAAGGAATTACTTCAGTTGATGCGTTTGTTTCTCTAACAGGAATGGATGAAGAAAACCTGCTTGTTTCAATGTTTGCTTCTTCAATGAACGTTCCCAAGGTAATATCAAAGGTTAACAGAAAAGAATTTTTATCGACTGCAGAAAGATTGGGAATAGATTCAATTATTACACCGAAGAAAATTATAAGTGATTCTATTGTGCGTTATGCAAGGGCTCTTCATAACTCTCTCGGCTCAAACGTTGAAACACTTTATAATTTGATGGACGGTAAAGCTGAAGCGTTAGAGTTTAACGTTAGCGCTGATTGTAAGCTTAATAAGATTTTACTTAAAGATTTGGAATTAAAAGATAATATACTTATTGCAGGTATCATAAGAGGCAGAAAAATTATCGTTCCAACCGGTGTTGACTATATTCAGGCGGGGGACAAGGTTATTATTATTACTACCGAAAGAGGTCTAAGCGATCTTTCTGATATTGTTCGTTGAGGTATAGGCTATGAATCGTAGAATGGTGCTTAATACTGTTGGCAAAATACTAAAAATTGAATCATTTATGCTGATTTTGCCGCTTATTATATCTTTAATATACAGAGAGATTAATATTGTTGTTAGTTTTTTGATATCAGCGATTATAGCTTTCGCTGTCGGCTTTTTGTTTACATTTATATCAAAACCAAGAACTAAAGTAATCTATGCAAGAGAAGGATTTCTTATTGTAGCTTTGGCGTGGGTTCTTTTATCGGTTTTTGGTGCATTACCTTTTGTTATGAGCGGAGAAATACCTTCTTTTTTCGACGCGTTTTTTGAAACGGTCAGTGGATTTACCACGACGGGTGCTTCTATTCTTACTGACGTTGAGGCTATGAGCCGCGGTGCTTTGTTCTGGAGAAGCTTTACACACTGGGTTGGCGGAATGGGTGTTCTTGTGTTTGTTATGGCTATTTCAAAAGGCCTTGCAGACAGATCTATTCATATTATGCGCGCAGAAGTTCCCGGACCAATTGTTGGAAAATTTGTTCCCAGAATTAAAGAAACATCCAGGATTCTATATCTTATTTATATTGCTATGACGTTGTTGCAAATAATTTTATTGGTAATTGGCAAAATGCCTTTATTTGATAGTGTTATACATGCTTTTGGAACTGCAGGAACCGGTGGTTTTAGTGTTAAGGCAGGCAGTATATCAGAATACTCTCCTTATTGCCAATGGGTTATTGCAATTTTTATGATGCTTTTCGGTGTAAATTTTAATATATATTATCTTTTGCTTATTAAAAAGTATAAAGCCGTTTTGAAGAGTGTTGAATTGTGGTTTTATATTGGTATTATGGTTGTTTCTTCAGCTATTATATTTATTAATATTTTTGAAATATATGGCAGTATTTCTGATACGATAAGATTATCATTCTTTCAAGTGTCATCTATTATGACTACGACCGGTTTTTCAACTGCTGATTTTAATTTATGGCCGGGTCTATCTAAGGCAATTTTGGTGTTTTTAATGATTGTTGGTGCCTGTGCCGGATCGACAGGTGGTGGACTTAAAGTTTCGCGTTTAATAATTCTTTTTAAGACTATAAAAAGAGAATTGAAAAAAATGCTTCATCCAAGGTCTGTTTCTTCTTTGAATTTTGAGGGGAAAAGATTAGAAGAGAATACGACTAATAGTGTAGGAGTATATTTCACAATTTATTTTGTATGCGTTATATCGGCATTTTTATTTATCAGCTTTGAACCTTTTGGTTTTGAGTCAAACTTAACAGCTGTTCTTGCTTGTTTTAATAATATTGGACCTGGTCTGGGAGTTGTCGGACCAATGGGCTCATATGCCGATTATACTGCATTTTCTAAAGTTGTATTATCATTTGCAATGCTTTTTGGACGCCTTGAAATATACCCGTTATTAATTGCTTTAACACCATCGTCTTGGAAAAAGAATTAAAAAATAACGCCCTGAGATAAGGGTGTTATTTTTTTATATTTTATTGCCTTTTAATATAATTTTAGTTATAATAATATCAGTAATAATTAAGGAGTCAGACGTGGAAGAAAAGAACCTATTAGAGATAAAAGGCACTGTTGACAGTGTTACCTATAAAAATGAAGATACTGGCTTTACCGTTTTTGTTCTTGATTTAAACGGGGAACCTGTTACTGTTGTGTGCGAAACCTTTTCTATCAATGAAGGTGAAGAGGTTCGGTTATACGGTAAATACGTTAATCATCCGCAATATGGTTCACAGTTCAAGGCAGAGCTTTGTGAGGTTGAGTTACCTAACACGGTTAATACTATATTCAAGTATCTTGCAAGTGGTTCTATAAAAGGGATCGGTCCTTCAACGGCCAGACGAATTGTTGATAAGTTCGGCGACAAAGCTCTTGATATAATTGAAAAGACTCCTGAGGTTTTGGCTGAGGTTAAGGGTATTTCAGAAAAAAAGGCAAAAGAGATCGGGGAAGAGTTTCAAAAGATTTTCGGTCTTCGAACGGTTATGACCTTTTTTGCAAAATACGGTATTAATCTTTCTGAAAGCATAAAGATTTTTAAAGTGTTTGGACTTTCTTCTGTTGACGTGATTACAAATAATCCGTATTTATTATGCGGCATTGATTTTTTGTTTGATTTTTATAGGGTGGATATAATTGCCAAGGAACTTGGTTTCGAGAGTGACGCTTATTTAAGGGTTTCTGCCGGAGTTAAATACATACTTCTTCATAATGCGAGTAACGGTCACACCTGCATACCTATAGAAAAAGTGTTAGAAACCGCTTCTGCGTTAACTGAAAACAGCAGAAAAAACGTTGATAATGCAGTTAAAGAACTGCTTAGTGATGATGAAATCGTTGTTGCTGAACTCGGGGGAGAAAAATTCGTTTTCTTATCAGATATTTTTAAGACTGAATTGTTTATTTCAGAAAGGCTAATAATCGCAGACAGTTTAATGTCGGGTGCAGGAAGTGAAGCGACTTCTTCACTTAAGAAATCTGTTTTAAGGCAGATAGAAGACCAGGAAAAAAAGCTTGGTTTTCAATACGACGACCTTCAACGAGAAGCTATTTTGAAGGCCGCAACCGAACCGGTTTTAGTTTTGACAGGCGGTCCCGGAACGGGAAAAACGACTACTATTAACGGTATGATCAGATATTTTGATTTTCTTGAGAAGAAGATTTTATTAGCTGCTCCGACGGGAAGGGCTGCTCAAAGGCTTTCTGAGGTAACGGGAAAAGAAGCAAAAACAATCCATAGATTGCTTGAGGTAGAGGCTTCGTCAAATAAGTTTAAGCATAATGAAAATAATAAGCTTGATTGTGACGTTCTGATCTTAGACGAAGTTTCGATGATAGATATTAATTTATTTAAACATCTCTTATCCGCTTTAAAAACACAAACTAAGATTATACTTGTCGGAGATGCGGATCAGCTTCCGAGTGTTGGTGCAGGAAACATCCTAAACGATTTAATTACGTCCGGGATGATCTCATCTGTTTGTCTAAACAAGGTTTTCAGACAAGCGGCTCAGTCTTTAATAGTAACAAACGCTCATAATATTATTAACGGAAATATGCCTGATCTAGAATCAACTGATAACGACTTCTTTTTTATTCATGCAGAAGGTAATTTAATGCGTAAAGTTTCAGACCTTTACAGAGATAGATTGCCTAAAGCTTACGGTTATGATCCATTTGACGACATCCAAATTATCTCGCCGTCTAAAAAAGGCCGTTTCGGAACCTATGCTATAAATGAGTTTTTAAGAGATTCTTTCAACCCTTCTTCTGAAGACAAATCCGAAGTGAAGATCAAGTCGGTTATTTTAAGAGAAGGCGACAAGGTTATTCAGACGCGTAATAATTATGATATTGTTTGGAAACGCGGTGTGCTTGAAGGAACGGGAGTTTTTAACGGCGATATTGGTTGTGTTGTAGATATCAATAAAAAGGAGCAGGTAATTTACGTTTCGTTTGATGATAGGATAGCGTTGTTTACCTATGATGACGCTGAAGATCTTGAACTTGCGTATGCTATAACTGTTCATAAAAGTCAGGGTAGTGAATATAATGCCGTTATATTGGTGCTTGGCGACTTTTTTGACAAGTTATTTTACAGAAACCTGTTATACACCGCTGTTACTCGGGCAAAAAAACAACTTATTATTTTAGGAACCGAAGAAAAAATCAAAAGAATGGTTGACAATAACAGAAAATCGTTAAGATATACAGGCTTAAAATACTTTTTAACGGGCGATTTTTTAGTATTTCCGGAGCTTTAACATATGATTTTAAAGAAACTGCTTTACTGCATTTATCCTACGAAGTGTATATCGTGCGGCAAGATTATAGGCGTTAACGATAGCATTTGCACTGAATGCAATGACATTTATAAGCCGAGACCTGCTTCTAAAATAGGTAGTAAGTATTTAACATCTTGCGCTTATACGTTTTATCACGAGGGAAATATTAAAAAGGCTATCTGGAGATTTAAGTTCAGGTCAAAGCTTTACTATGCAGATCCTTTTACCGATTACATGTTAGATTGTTTTAATGAATACTATTTTAACAGCTGTATTGATTATTTAGTTCCGGTTCCTATGAATAAAAAGAAAAAGAGGTATAGAGGTTATAATCAAACTGAGGTTTTAGCGAAGTATTTATCTAAAAAGTGCGGTGTTCCGTATTTAAAAGACGGGTTAATTAAAGTGAAAGAAAATAAGGATCAACACGGAATGACTCTTTCAGAACGAAGAATTAATATAAAAGGTGTTTATGGTGTTAATAAACATATTGATTTTCGCGGAAAACGAGTTATAATTATAGATGATGTATTAACAACGGGACTTACTATGTATGAATGCGCCAAGATGCTAAAAAAGAGTGGCGCTGAATCTGTGTATGGTATAACAATTGCTGCGGCAAGCGATAAGTCTTTGGTTGATTACAGATAGGAGGACTTATGAATCAGTTTGATATTGGTATAGATATGGGAACTAATTCCGTTATCGTTTATATGAAGGATAAGGGGATCGTTCTTGAGGAGCCCTCTCTTGTTGCTTATGATGAGAATAAAGACGAGGTAATTGCTGTTGGTCAAAAAGCATATGAGATGTTAGGGAAGACGCCTTCTTATATTAATTTGATTGAGCCGCTTCAGAATGGTTCTATTTCTGATTTCAGGTTTGCAGAAGAGATGTTAAAAACATTTTTAAAAAAAGTTTTCGGAAATCTATTTTTTAAGCCTTCTATTTGTATGTGCGTTCCGTGTTCTATAACTAATTTGGAGAAGAACGTATTTGTTAACACTGCATTAAACGTTGGTGCCAGAAAGGTGAGTTTAATAGAGGAGCCTTTAGCGGCGGCCATCGGTTGCGGTATTGATATTGCGAAATCCGAAGGAAATATGGTCGTTGATATTGGTGCAGGCAGCACTGATATTGCGGTTGTTTCTTTAGGAGGAATCGTTAAATCGAAATCTATTAAAACCGCAGGTTATTCGATGGACGAGAATATTATTGAATATATTAACAAAAAAAAGGGGCTGCTTATCGGCAGAAAAACTGCAGAAAGAATAAAGAAAGAAATTGGGACCTTGTTTGATCCTGATAAGAATATAACGACTGAAATTAAAGGTATGGTAATTTCTAAAGGCTTACCCGGCAAGGTTACGGTTAACCAAAAGGAAATCTATGATGCTATTCTGCCTGATGCGAAAGTGATTGTTGACGCTATTCACGCCGTTATAGAAGTAACTCCTCCTGAACTGACCGGTGATATTATCGATTTAGGAATAAAATTGACTGGCGGTGGGTCCCTTCTTGATGGCTTTGATAAATTTATTTCCAGAGCCATTGGAGTTTCTGTAAACGTTATGGATGATCCAATTCATTGTGTTGCAAAAGGAACGGGTTTATGCCTTAATTATCTTGATACATTAGTTGATTCAGATTTTTCAGAACGAGAGTTTTAATAAAAAAGAACCGTTGCATTGCAACGGTTCTTTTTTATTTTAAGTTATATCCCAAAGCGGTTAAGCTATCGCCAAGATGAACGTTTTCTATCGTTAATTTATCTTTGTATGCCGATAAATCGCAATGACTGAAGTTCCAAACGCCTTTGATGTTACTCTCAATTAGCAGATCGCAAACCTTTAATGCAGCGGAGCGAGGAATGCAAAGCACTGCGGCAGAAATCGTATGTATCTCAGAGTAACTTTTAAGTTCGTTTATATTCTTGACAGGGAGATCCGCTATAGTTTTTCCAATAACGTTTTCGTCATTGTCAAATATACCAATTACTTTAAAGCCACGATTTTCAAAAGTCATTCCTGTAGCTAAAGCACAGCCTAAATTACCTGCGCCGATTATAATTATGTTCTTTTGATGATTGAAATCTAAAATTTTTGCTATTTCCGTCTGCAGATCTTCAGTGTTGTATCCATATCCTTGTTGACCAAATCCGCCGAAGCAGTTTAAGTCTTGCCTGATTTGAGAAGCGGTCAGACCCATTAATTCGGAAAGCTTTTGCGATGAAATCTTTTTTACACCGTTTGCATTAAGTTCAGAAACAAAGCGATAGTATCTTGGCAGTCTTCTGATAACAGAATTTGAAACCTGATTAATTTTACTCACTTTTAACATCTCCTATAAAATAATTGTATAACAATGAATATTAAAAGTCAAACAAAATTATTGCAAGAAATTAATTTTACTCTTGCAAAAATTATTTTATGTGTTATAATGGAAAATGTTATAAAAATGGCTATAGAAAGGGTTAAATTAATGATTTACAACGATTTGAATAAAACGGAATTAGCTTCAAAAATGCAAGAAACTATAAAAGAATATGAAAAAATCAAAAAAATGAACCTTAATCTTGATATTTCGAGAGGGAAGCCTTGCAAAGAACAGCTTGATTTATCAATGGAACTTTTGAACGTTAATATTTCGGGAATAGGCGAGAATGGTGCTGATTATAGAAACTACGGATTAGTTGACGGTATTCCAGAGGCAAAAAAACTCTTCGCTGAACTTCTTTCTGTTGAAACTAATGAGGTTTTCGTTGCAGGTAATTCAAGTCTCAATCTTATGTATGACTTAATTTTAAAGTTTATGATCTTTGGAACGGGTGAGGGTTATTCTCCTTGGTCTAAAAGAGATAAACTTAAATTTATTTGTCCTTGCCCGGGATATGACAGACATTTTGCAATCACCGAAAAGTTAGGCATAGAAATGATAACTGTTAAGATGACCGAAAACGGTCCTGATATGGATGCGGTTGAAGCTTTGGTTGAGGATGAGGGTGTTGTTGGAATATGGTGTGTTCCTATGTATTCTAATCCTCAAGGAGTTACGTATTCAGATGAGGTTGTAAAGCGTTTTGCCTCATTGAAGCCTAAGTGTAGAGATTTTAAAATTTTCTGGGATAACGCGTATTTTCTGCATCATTTAACGGATGAGCATGACCATCTTTTAAACATAATAGAAGAGTGTAAAAAAGCCGGAAATCCCAATATGGTATATGAATTCGCGTCGACTTCGAAGATTTCTTTCCCCGGCGCTGGCGTTGCAGTCATGGTTTCTTCTGCGAAAAACATTAATTATTTAAAAGGTTTAATAGGGATCCAGACTATTGGCTATGATAAATTAAATCAGTTGCGTCACACTGAATATTTTAAGACTTCTAATGATGTATATGAGCATATGGAAAAACATAAGGCAATTATGTATCCTAAATTTAAAATAATTGAGGATGCTTTTGATAACGGTCTTTTTAGAGATGGTCTTATTGATTATATGAAACCGAACGGTGGATATTTCATAAGCGTTGATACTATGGCTTGTTCTGCTAAAAGGGTTATTGAAATTATGAAGGAATTGGGTGTGGTTTTAACCCCTGCGGGAAGCACATATCCTTATCATAATGATCCTGATGATACGAACATTAGAATAGCGCCTACCTTTATTGATTCAGACTCTATTTCGGTTTTCACAGACGTATTTGATGTACCGGTCAGACTTGCCACTTTAGAGAAACTTTTATAGTAATAAATATCTTATTATTTATTGACTTTATATACAATTTAATATATAATATTTACATTGGCGCCGAAACTTATAACATATAATTTTTGGCGCTTATTTTTTGGAAGGATGACTACGATGAAAAAAACAGGTAAACCTATTTGCTTTATCGTTGCAGCCTTAATATTTGTTTTTACAGCGCTTTCTTTCTTTGGCTTAAGCAGTCAGTGGGGAGACAATAGAAACGTTTATGTTAAAGGCGTTTCTGATATTCGTTGGGGAATTGATATTAATGGCGGTCTGGATGTTACTTTTAGCGCTCCGGACGATGTTGATGCAACTGAAGCACAAATGGACGCTGCTAAGGCAGTTATTGAACAGAGGCTTGTTAACCTTAACATTACCGACAGTGAGGTATATGTTGATAATAACAAGGATAGAATTATTGTTAGATTTCCTTGGAAATCTAATGAGGAAAACTTTGATCCTGAGGCAGCTATAAAAGAACTTGGTGAAACGGCTGAACTTTCTTTTAGAAAGGGAACCACCAGAGACGGTTCCGGATTTGCTTCTCCTACGATAGAGGACGAGTTAGTTCTTAACGGAAGTGCAGTTGAAAGCGCCGAAGTCAGAGTTGATGAAGAGAATAATTACATAGTTCTTTTAACTCTTGATAGCACAGGTAAAGAAGCTTTTGCTAAAGCAACAAAGGAAATGCTTGATAAAAAGGGTTACATTTCTATTTGGATGGATGATAAGTATTTTTCTGCTCCTGACGTTCAGGCTGAAATTACGGATGGTGTTGCAACCATTACCGGAAATTTCACTTATGAATCGGCAAAAGAACTTGCGGATAAGATCAATTCCGGTGCTCTTCCGTTTGCGCTTGAGACTGAAAGCTTCAGCACCATCAGCCCGAGCCTTGGAAACGGCGCTAAGGTTGCTATGGGAATAGCAGGACTTATTTCTTTTGCTTTAATCTGTGTTCTTATGATTTCCTTGTATAGATTACCCGGCGTTGTTGCTTCTATATGTCTTTTAGGTCAGATTGCAGGAACCTTTGCTTTTATCAGCGGTTTCTTTGCAAACATCAACAGTTTTACTTTGACCATTCCCGGTATTGCAGGTATAATTCTCTCGATCGGTATGGGTGTTGACTGTCACGTTATCACCGCAGAAAGAATCAGAGATGAGTTAAAGGACGGTAAAACTTTGAACGGCGCTATATCTGCGGGTTACAGAAAAGCTTTTTCTGCAATATTTGACGGAAATATTACAGTTGTTATTATAGCAGTTATTCTTATGAGTGCGTTTGGACCTACCGATTCGCTCGTTGCAAAACTCTTGTCGTGGGTATTCTTTATGTTTGGCCCTGCAACAACTGGTTCAATATATTCATTTGGATACACCTTGTTTATAGGTGTTATAATGAACTTTATATTTGGTATTTTAACATCTAAGTTGATGCTCAAATCAGTTTCCCGAATTGAAACATTTAAGAAATTGTCATGGTATAGGAGGGAAGCGAAATGATAGATTTAATTTCTAAAAGAAAATGGTTCATTATTATCTCTTCTGTTCTTTGTGCATTGACTTTAATCGGTGCTCTTGTTTTGAAAATTGACGTTGATATTACCTTCAAAGGCGGAACTCTTCTTACATATTCGTATGAAGGGGATGTCGAGACTTCGGCGGTTAAATCCGAGGTAGAGAGTGCGCTTAAGGGCCATATTGTTGATGTTTCTTCGAAGGTTGATAATTCAATCGGCAAAACAACTTTAATTGTCAGCTTGGCTGCTAATGAAGGCATATCCTCTGACGAACAGATGGCTGTTACCGATAAATTGCAAAAGACCTTCAAAGACAACAATATCGTATTGGAACAGTCGACCGTTGTTGATCCTTCGATTGGTGGAGAGTTCTTTGGAAAATGCATTGTTGCGCTTTGTTTTGCTATTTTAGTTTTGCTTATATTTATTGGTTTCAGATTTAAGAAAATCGGTGGTTGGGCAACGGGTATAACTGGTATTATCGCTCTTATTCACGACGTTGTAATGGTATTTTTCTCGCTTCTCGTGTTCAATTTGCCTATCAATGCAAACGTTATGGCAGTTATTCTCACAATTCTCGGATATTCGATCAATGACTCGATAGTTATTTTCGATCGTTTGCGTGAAAATAAGAGGTATATGCCTAAGAATACAACTGATTTGGAGCTTATTAACGTTAGTGTTAACCAGTGCTTTAAAAGATGTATTGTTACATCTTTGACAACGCTTTTAACTATGGTTGTAGTAACTGTTGTTGCTTTAGTTTGCAACGTTAATTCTATTACGACCTTCTCGATTCCTATGATGGTTGGTCTTGTTTCGGGAACATACTCTTCAATTTGCCTGAGTGTTGTTCTTTGGCCTTGGCTTAATAAAATACTTAATAAAAAGAACTCAAAATAATAAAAAAAGCACCTTTAAGGTGCTTTTTTTATTTCTCTTTTCATATAATTCCTTGAAAGGAATGATGATTATGATAGGGAGTAAAAAATTCGGACTAACTTATAAATTAGTAGCAATAATTGTTTGCGGTCTTGTAGTTGGCAGTGTTAGCGGTTTTATTATGAATTCAGGTGGGTCAGGCTTACTTGATATAATATTTATGAAGTATGCCGAATTGAAACAAAATGGAAGCTTCTTTGAATTAACGTATTATAGTTTTTTCCCAGTAGCCGTTATAATAGTAATTAATTATTTTAACGGCTATTCACTTCTTACTGGGTTTATAAAATACATAATAGCTTTTTGTGTAGGAACTGCGCAAGGACTGTTATCGGTCATTATTTATAGCAAATCTATTAACGGCATTGCGTATTCAGTTCTTGTTTATATACCTTTTAATATCTTATTTGCTTTGATAATAATTCTTTCGCTTAGAGAAACGGATAAGCTTTCCAGAATGTGTAGGAATGCGGTATTTCATAATGAGATCAATGATAGTAAGGAAAGACTGTTAAAAGAATATGTAATCAAGTTAATTTTGTTATTATCATTATCCTTTATTGTATCGCTTATAAACGCAGTTGCAAACTGTATATTTTTCAAATTTTTCACATTATTTGATTGAATATGATTAAAATTTATGCTAAAATGATAACATATACAGTAGTTAAATGAAAGGTATTTAAAAAATGGGATTATTTAACGGATATTTGAAAGAAGGACCTGGCGTTAGGGAAGATGAGCCTAAGAAAAAAGCATTTTTCGCTTTTCTTGATATTTATATTAAAAGATTTTGGAAGTTAATCCAAATTAATCTTCTCTATTTTATTTGTTGTATTCCGATTATAACGATTGGACCTGCGACCGCGGGTTTTACCTGCGTTTTAAGAAATTATGCAAGGGATACTCATTCCTTTATTTATTCAGACTTTTTTGAAGGTGTTAAAAAGAATTGGAAGCAGGGTTTTGTTGTTTCGTTAATTCAAGCTTTTATGTTATCTTCTTTTTTCTTTGGAATTTCACAATATAATCAAGAAAACGTTTTTTCGGTTATATATTTTATCGTTTCAATGAGCGTTAATATCATTTTTGCTATAATGATGTTTTACGTTTATCCTATGATGGTAACCTTTAAACTAACCATTAAGCAACTTATGAAAAATGCGCTGATTTTTGTTAGACTTGGATTTAAAACCAATGTTATAACATTAATTTTATCTATAATTTTCATATGCGGCCCGTTAGCGTTAATTGTGATTTTTCCAAATTTTTTCCCAATGATTCTTATTGCTTTTGCTTTAATTATTTTAGCAACTTTGGGGTTAATTATAAACTTTAACGTATATCCTTATTTAAAAAAATATATTATTGACCCATATTATAAGGATCATCCTGAAGAGTTAAAGAAAAACGAAGCTGAACCAATTTTCAGCGATGGTGAAAGCGGGGTAGATAACGGTGAAATCTAATAGCAGAAAATCTATCAAAGATGTTGGTTTGAGCGTATTTAAATCAACGATAATTTCGTTGTTTTTATGCATTTTAATGAATATTTCTTTTTCTGTAATAACAAAGTTAACAGGAAATATTGGCGTAGTTAATTTAGCTTTTGACGTTTTGCTAACGTTGGTTATTTTGTATCCTGCTTTATGTGACCATGGAAATGCCGATGCAAATTTAGTTTCCTTCGGTCATCTCGAGCCCGACTACACCAGAGGGTTTAAAATAGGCTTATTCAGCTACATTCCTTTTGCAGTGTTAACTTTACCTGTTTTGGCTTTAAAAATTTTAGGAAGTGTCTCCTTTTCGCAGTATTTTAGATTGTATAGGGTGTTGAATTCTCCTTTTTTGATAACGCTTATGAATCTATGCCCGGAAACAGACGTTGCATCGGTTTCTTATCTTGATATCCTTATAATGTTTGCTTTACCGTTAATTTTTGTTATAGGTTGCGGCGTATTTTATATTCTTGGTTTAAAAAGAATTGTTCTAAGTGAAAGATTGATTTATAAAAGATGAGAATAAAACCTCTTTAATAGGGGTTTTATTCTTTTTTATTCTCATTATCTCATATAATTTTGAGAGGTGAGTGTTTTGAGAAAATACAGAGAATTATTTGTTGTGATTTCATTTATATTGTTGTTTAGTTTGATACCTAAATTAATTAGTTTTGACACGGATAAGAACATTTCCGTTGTTTTAAACAATATTTCTTATCCTGTTATAATTCTTGATGCCGGTCACGGTGGATATGACCCCGGTGCTGTTAAAGAAGGTGTTTACGAAAAGGATATAAATTTGTCTATTACAAAAAAACTTAACGAAATGTTTTTGTGTTTTGGATTAAATACTCTTTTGACAAGGATAGATGACAGTGCATTGAATGATTTAAACGTTAGTAATAAAAAACAATCAGACCTTAATAACAGACTTAAAATAATTAATTCAGAAAATAACGCTATTTTAATTAGTTTGCATCAGAATATGTTTTCGGAGTCAAGATATTTTGGATCTCAGGTATTTTATAATTCATTGTCCGGTTCTAAAGAATTGGCTGATATAGTCCAAAATAATATAGTTAAATATTTACAAAGAAACAATCACAGGGTCTCGAAATCTGGGGACTACTTATACTTATTAAAAAACAGCAAACAGGTTTCAATTATGTTGGAATGCGGGTTTATGTCGAATAAAAACGAGTTACAATTGCTTCTGGACGAAGGGTATCAGAAAAAACTTTCGTATTTGGTGTGTGTATCGGTTTATGATTATATTAATTCGTCCACTTGAAATAATCTGTTAATAGATATATAATATATGTAATAAAATAATTAGGAGTATTAAAATGGCAGGGAAGAGTAAACTATATTTTGTTTGTAAAGAATGTGGATATAAAACAACAAGATGGGCTGGAAAATGCTCGGACTGCGGTAGTTGGAATAGTTTTGAAGAAGAAATAGTTGAAGACGTTCCTGCATTGAAAAAGACTGCTTCTTTCAACGGATCTTCTGCTAAAACACCTGTTTCTATTAATAATATCAACGTTGATGATGAGATAAGATATAAAACCGGTATCGGCGAGTTTGACCGTATGTTAGGTGGAGGTCTCGTTAAGGGCTCTATTATACTATTAGGCGGTGAGCCTGGAGTTGGTAAGTCTACGTTAATGCTTCAAATATGCGAAGAATTATCAAAAGATAAAACGATTTTATACGTTTCCGGCGAAGAATCTATGAGTCAGTTAAAATTAAGATTTAATCGTTTGAATATCAAAACCGAGAATTTATTTGTTTTAACAGAAACTGACGTTGAGTCGGTTGTTGACACCGCTATTGTTAAAAAACCAGACATTATGATTATAGATTCGATTCAAACGATGAACTTGGCGTCTGTTAGCTCGTCTTCGGGAAGCGTTACTCAAATCAGAGAATCAACTAATGCGCTTATGCATTTAGCGAAAAGCGAAGATATAGCAACAATAGTTATCGGACACGTTAATAAGGATGGTATGATAGCGGGACCGAAGGTGTTAGAACATATAGTTGATGCCGTTATTTATTTCGAGGGCGATAAAAACTATGGTTTTAAGATTTTAAGAGCTGCTAAAAACAGATTTGGCTCGACTAACGAGATTGGCATTTTCGAAATGACAGATATTGGACTTAAAGAGGTAAAGAACCCTTCGGCATCTTTTTTAGATGGCAGAATGGCAACTGTTTCCGGAAGCTGCGTTGCTTGTGCTTTGGAGGGATCAAGACCGATTATGGCAGAGATTCAAGCACTTGTATCGAAATCGGGATTTGGTCAACCAAGAAGGGTATCTGTCGGATTCGATTATAATAGAATGAACATGATTTTAGCGGTTCTTGAGAAACGTGCAGGTTTCTATTTCGGGAACCTTGACGTTTATATCAACGTCGTTGGCGGACTGCGTATTGATGAACCGTCTTCGGATCTACCTGTTGCAATGGCATTAATTTCGGCTGTAACTGATAAAGTTATTTCAGATGGCACTGTTGCTTTTGGAGAGATCGGTTTATCGGGAGAGATTCGCGCTGTTAACGGTATTGATGCTCGTATTAAAGAATCCAAAAGAATGGGCTTTGATAGTATTGTAATGCCAAAACAAAATTATTCTGATAAGAGCGGTGCAGAAGTAAAGCAAATTAAACATATTAGAGAGATAAAATTATAATGTATATTAAACACCCCAATTTGCCCGACAAAAAGGTTAAAACTGTTGTTGTTAGCGCTTTAGAGAAGGAGATTGTTAGAAGCTTAAGTTTATTAGGCGTAAATGTTATCGAGATTAAGGAAAACGACTATCTTGAAAAAAACATATCCTCACATCCGGACATGAATTTTCTTCATTTAGGAGAAAATAAATATATTTCATATGAAAAAGTGCTTGATGACCGTTTTGAAATGATTACGGAGACCAAACCAACACAAAGAAATTATTATAACTGCACTAAATTAAATATGGTAATAATTGGTAAATATTGCATATGCAATAAAAAAACGTCATCTGAATATGTGCAGGGCATAAATAAAGAACTGATTTATGTTAACCAAGGATATACCAAATGCTCGACCTTGATAGTTGATAAAAATTCAATTATAACGGGAGATGTAGGCATACACAAAGAAGTCCAAAAATATGGAATTAATTCATTGTTTGTCGACAATTCTGATATTACATTGAATGGTTATTGTAATGGATTTATTGGAGGAATCGGAGGAAAGCTTTCAAATGATATTCTTGCGATAAGCGGTAGGTTAAATGACTTAAAAGAATTTGATAAAATTAAATCGTTTACAAGAAACGTTGGAGTTTATATAGAAGAATTAACAAACAATAGAATTAAAGATATAGGTAGTATAATTCCAATTGAAACTTTTAATTAATTTTTATTAATTAAATAGCTTATCTACGAAAACACAAAAAAGCGGCAAATCTAGGTATTTAGCCGCTTTAAGCACTCCCCTAATTTGCATTAAATTTTTATTTAGCGAAATTGCCTTACGCAACTATTGAGGACAAGTTTGCTTATTATAAGCAATATGCTCCCTCTTTTGCTGCATTTTTATTACTTTGTCAAGTTAATCCTGGTTTAGTTGATTATATTTTAAATAAGGGTTCTCCTACTGTATTTTCTCACCCACGTTATAAGCAGGTTGCTAATTTTATTAAACACCCTGAAGATTTTGTTCCTGTTTTAGATAAATATGGCATTGATAGTATAAAGTTAATTTTTAATGATTAAGGAGAATTTATATGAAAAAATCTAAATTACCAAAGTTTAATCCTGTTTTAAAGCCATCTGCAAGTGTTTTAAAAATGATTCAAATCACTATGAAATTTATTGAAGAAAAGTCTTTATCAGATTCTAATTTTAAAGAAGAATATGAAAATTATATTAAGGAGAATTTAAAATGAAAGTAAAAAAATGTAAAGTAATCGGTATTACTAATCGTGAAAAATTCAATTTTGTTCACGTTACCTACCCTACTAATTTAGGTTTGGGTTGTTGCAGTGTTTATTCTGCTATTAATCAACCTATGCCAAAAATTAATGATGAAGTTTTAGTATCTATTGATACTAAATATCCGTCTTTCGTTACTATGGAATAATTTATTATGTTTAATGGTATTATTTTTTTTATTTTTATTGGTATTATTTATTTTTTTATTTTTATTAATAATGATTGATTTTCTGTATATCCGCATTCATTTGAGTGCGCAATCGAGTGAATGGTTGGTTATAAATAATTGAATAGGAGGTTGTTATTTTGGATATGAGTGCTTTTCTTTCTGAAATTGGAATTTTTTTCACTCAGGCTGTTACCTGGCTTGGTGATGTGTTAGACGTTATTGTTTCTAACCCTGCTCTCTTAGTCCTCGTCATTGCTATGCCTGTTGTTGGCTTCGCAGTTGGTTTGCTCGGACGTCTTATCCGACTCTAATATTTTGGAGGGGGCTTTTGCCCTCTCCCCTTTTTTTAGGTGATTTTATGAAAAAATTTAAAAAACGTTTTTTAAAATTTAGTTGTATTTTATCCGCTGTAATGGTTTTATCCTTTACGGCTTTATCTCCTTTTGTTTCATATTCTTCTGGTGTTGCTTATCCTGAAGCGAAAATTCCTTTATCTTGGAATAAGGCTCAAACTGATATTTATATTAAAACATTAACTAATATTACTCATGATCAGTCACCTGTTCATGGTGATCCTTTGAATTTTGATCTTACTGGTAATACTTGGTTTACTCAGTTGAGTCAGTCTCAACGTTATGGATCTTATTGGGAAGATAATGACGTTAAGTTTCAGTGGTTTTTAGGTCGTATGACTTATCTTGATATTTCTATGGATACTGGTTGGGATTTTGATCCACCGGATCTTGCTCCTGGTGGTGAATATCATTTATATTTAAATTACGATTTAGATATGCATAATTATCTTCAAGATGGTCGTATTAATATTTCTACTTATGTTTGGCTCTATAATCCTGAAACTAAAACTTATATTTCTGAATTAATTAAAACTGATGATTTAATTAATGGTGTTTGTCTTTCTGATTATTGGAATTCTTCAAATAAACATTATGAATTTAATATGGTTTATCAACCATATACTTTTCCTAATGATTTGTTTGTTTTTGAGTGTCTCCAAGTTATAGTCGAATGGCAAACATGGACTTCTTCTTCTCAGGGCGGTTACCTTTATTTCGCTTCTAAGGGTAATTATTTATTACCTTATTTTGAGTCTGCTTCTGATGCTCCTGTTTTTCCTGATTATTCTGATAATACCGATCTAAATAATTATAATGATAAAGTCGGTCAAGCTGATCAGTTCGTTGAAGGTAATTTGGATAATGTTTCTAATATGTTTGCATCTGGTCTTTCTTATCTTACTGGTAATTTTAGGAATACTATGCTTTATGTCGGATCCGTTTTTACTACTTTTACTAATTCTAAATTTTTATCTGTTTTAGTCCCTATCTCTTTGTCGATCGGCTTTATTGCTTTTCTATTAGTTGGTTCTTCTTTTTTATCTAAATCTTTTAAATCTAAGAAAGGTGGCGGTTAATTTATGACTGATTTTTTCCATAGTATTACATCATTTCTTGAAATGATTTGGGATATTGTTGTTAATGCTATTCAGTCTCTTGTTTTTCTTGTTGAAATGATCCTTACTTCAACATCATTTAATCAAGAGTTAATGCTTATCCTTCCCCCGTTCCTATCTGTCTGTGTAATTAGTTTTACTGTTATTTCTGTTTGTAAACTATTAATCGGTAGGTGATTATATGGCTCAGTTTGTTGTTTTTTTAAAAAATGCATGGGATCAGATCTGGAACGTCCTTCACGTTCAGATTGATATTTATAATGGTTTTTCTGTTTATCTTTCTGACGTTCTTGTTGTTCTTTTGATCTTTGGCTTTGTAATCACTGTTTACTGGAAAGGGGCGAAAGCGTGATAATTTTACCTTTAATTAATTTTATATGGTATCATTCTTATATTTTTTACGTCTTTATTCTTTTATTTTTCTTCGCTCTGATCTTCCGACTTATAAAGAGGTGATTTAATGAATATGACTGTTTTACTCTTGTTTTTTCTTATTCTCGCTATTATTACTTCTACAATTATAAAGGGGTGATTTAATGCAAACTATTTTAGAAGCTCTTCGCTCTGTTCTTGGTGAAGCTGATTTTTATAAAGTTCTTGAAGGTGGATCTTACAATAATCCTACTTGGGATTATGCTGCTATGATCGAGTATTTTGTTGGTGCTATGCTTCTGATCATTGTTGTTGGATCTATCTTTAAGATCTTAACTCATTTATTTACGAGGTAATTTTATGATTCGTCTGTTTTTTGGTTCTCCGGGAGCTGGTAAGACTACTCTCGCAATTAAACTTATGAAAAAAGAGATCCGTTCTGATCGGCGTGTGTTATCTAACTTTCATACTACTATTTCTGATTTTTTTGATTGTTCAGATCTTGAGTGTAAATATCCACCTAAAGGATCTCTTATTACAGTCGATGAAAGTGGAATAGTTTTTAATAATCGTAAGTTTAAAAGTCTTCCGCAAGGCACTATAGAATATTTTAAGCTTCATCGTCATAACTATAATGATATCGACTTTTATAGTCAGTCCTTTGACGATACAGATATTACTATAAGACGTCTTGCTGCCCAGTATTGGAATGTTATTAAGCTCGGTCCTTTAACTGTCTGTAGGCGTTATTTTCCGCGTGTAATGGTCGACGATAAAACTCACCAAATTATAACGGGTTTCTATAAACGCTCTCCGCTTTGGCAGTTGCTCCCTGGTCAACCTAAGCAATTTATGTTTTGCTTCCGTCCCCTGTATTATAAATATTTTGACTCATACTATCTGCCCCCGAGAGAATATTTCGGATCCGAGTCCGAAGAAAAGAAAGAGGCCGCTCAAACTTGAGCGCCCTCTTCTTTTTTTCGATGTGATACAACGGCGTAACGTTGTATTTTCCGA
>JAZNVP010000077.1:0-8585 GCA_045592865.1 Oscillospiraceae bacterium | reverse complement strand
CCTTTAGTTTCCATAAGTTCTTTAATTACTTCTTCAATTACCGTATCAGTAAAGTAACTTGTTATATTAGCTTCAACGGTTTCAGAGGTAGTGTGGTCTCTTAAAACAATTTCCTCAACTAAAGCCGCTTCATACTGCGCTTCGGTAATATGCTCAAACTCCAAAAGCTTCTCTAAAACATACTCTCGCTGTTTCTTATTGTTTTCGGGGTTAATATATGGGTCATAAAACACCGGCATACTTGTCAGTGCGGCAATGGTCGCGGTTTCTGCAACGGTAAGTTCCATAGGAAGCTTTCCGAAATAGAAATCTGCCGCAGACTTGATTCCTGCGGTATTGTTGCCAAGCGCGATCGTGTTTAGGTATGCTTCTAAAATTTCATCCTTACTGTAACTCTTTTCGAGATTTAAAGCTCTGACGATCTCTCTGACCTTACGCGTCCAATGGATTTCATTATCCATTGTTATATTCTTTATTAACTGTTGGGTAATGGTTGAACCGCCCTGACGGTTATTAGTTATTTTAAGAACCTGATTTGCCGCCGCAAAGATAGTTCTCTTCCAGTCAACACCGCTATGAGACTCAAATCGCTCATCTTCGACTACTACAAAAGCATAGCGAACATACTCCGGAATATCATTGAAATCAACCCAGGTTCTGTTTTCCGCACTATAGATTCTATCATACTCTACGGGGTCTTCTTCGGTGCCACTGTAAATTATACTTGCATAATTAAGGCTTAGTTCCTCGAGAACAATCTCTCCATCTGCATTAACCTCATTATTAACCATTACAACGATTACAGAAACAAATATAGAGCCAATAATAACAACAAGCGCAAACATACTAACAAGAACAAGACCTATAGTTCTGCCTACAGATTTCTTTTTCGGTGCTTTATTAGATTTTGCCTTTTTGCTTGACATAAGCTTACTCCTCAACCTCGAAACTAGTTCTTTAAGGTAAGAAAATGCCTTTATAAGATAGGGTTTCACTTTTTTGTATAAATTAGATATGTAAGTTAAAAACTTACTAAATAAAGGTTTTACAGCTTTTATGGCCTTTATTACGTAAATCTTGATTTTTTCTATAGTTTTAGGTAAATTCTCTTTCACTTTTTTACCGACAGCCGACAAAATTTGGGAAACTTTCCTTGCCGCATTGCTTAAAAGGTTTTTAAATTTTTCCAAACAACTCACCTTACCCTCTAAATCCAAATCATTATACTACATAATTTGGCAAAAATCAATCTGCTTTTTGATTTCGTATAAAAAGTTAAATTATGACAATACTTTTTAAAAAAAAGATTGGATGATAAAAATGAAAAAGAATTTAACTATAATTTCGGTTATAGCGCTTTCTGTATTGATTGTATTTTTGATAACAATGTCAATCTATACGGGGTTAAATAATGACAGAAGTAACCCCGACAGTGCTTCATCAAGTGAAGTCGTGTATATCATTAAAAGTCATGAAGAAAAAATTGCAGTTTTCGAACTTGGTAAAGACTCTCCTCTGTATGTATATGATTTTTATATTTCTTCCTTACCCGAAATCGACGCTAAAAGAATAAACGACGGAATAGTTGCATACACGAAAACAGAACTGCAACAGATTTTAGAAGATTATATCACTTAAATATTCGCTTTATTCTGTTATGAAGTTCCTTTCTTTTATCCACAGTTTCTTCTTTTAAAAGCTTATATTCACCGTTTTCAAACTCAAGAAGGTCTCCCTCATTTAAAGGATTTGGTAAAATAGCTATATCAATAACAACACTTTCCCCTAACTCGTTAATTAAAACAGCTTTATCCGATTCAAATCTATCAACAGAATACTTCATATGCACTCCTTAGCTATTTTTCAGTTGTTACACTGATTTTTTTGCCGTCACAAACGAAAGTGATTGTTCCGTTTTGATCGGTTCTGTAAATCTTTGTTCCAAGCTTTTCGAGTCTTTCAATAACTTTTGAAGAAGGATGACCATAGGAATTATCTTCTCCAACGCAGATTACCGCATACATCGGAGAAACTGCGTAAAGAAAATCTTCCGAATTAGATGTATTGCTACCGTGGTGGCCTACCTTGAGAACGCTGGAAGAAAGAAACACCTTATCATTTAGAATTTCTTTCTCAACGCTTGTTTCGGCATCTCCGCAGAAAAGAAAACTGTTATTTCCGTATGAAACACGAACCACAGCAGATGAATTATTAAGGTCATCGAACTTTTCCACAGGCGTAAAGAATTCAAAACCAATATCGCCAAGAGTAAAGGTATTGCCCTTTACAGCATATTCTGCCGTAATGTTATTAGTTTCAATAGCATCTATCAAGCTTTCAAAAGTTTTACTTGTTGGCACAAGGTCTTCAGGCAGTTCAGGCATCATAAATTTTTCAATCTCAAATGACGAAAACACATCGGGAAGTCCACCCATATGATCGGCATGTGCATGGGAAAGAATAACCAGATCAAGTTTTTTAATTCCTTTAGATTTTATAAAAGCAACTACCTCGTCACCTTTATCAACGTCTCCTCCATCTATTAACACAGAATACTTTCCATCTGTCAATAATGTGGCATCAGATTGCTCTGTATCTATAAAGAAAACATTTAGTTTTCCGTCAACGACCGTATTATTTAAACCAAGTTTACTATATATTTTATCAATAAATAATGGATTATTAACACAGTATAAAACAAGCGCTACGAAAAGAACCGAAAGAACCCAAATTGGTTTTTTAAATTTTAGCTTCATTTATCTTCTCCTGTTTTGAATTGGCTTAATCAGGCAATCCTTTCCGTAACCTATAAGGTCTTCCCTTTTCATTTTCTTAAGTGCCGTTACAACAAGACCTCTGTTCTGAGGCAGAAAATACTGAAGAAGAGCTCTCTGCATCGCCTTGTCCTTAGGGTCTTTAGCAACGTAAACTTCCTTTAACGTAAAGGGATCGAGTCCGGTGTGATACATACAGGTAGAAATAGTGCCCGGTGTTGGATAGAAATCTTGAACCTGCTCGGGATGTAACCTCTCTTTTCTTATAAAAAGAGAAAGCTCGAGAGCATCCTTAAGGGTAGATCCCGGATGAGACGACATAAGATACGGAACTATAAACTGTTTTTTATTATTCTTTTTATTAAGTTCGTCATAACGATTTCTGAATTTTTTATAAATACTGAAGTCAGGTTTACCCATATAGCCTAAAACTCTATTCGAACAATGTTCAGGCGCTACCTTTAACTGACCGCTAATGTGGTATTTAACAAGTTCATTAAAGAAGGTTTCGTCTTTATCACACATAAGATAGTCAAAACGAATACCGCTTCGGATAAACACCTTTTTAACGCCATTTATCTCTCTTAATTTTCTTAAAAGTGTCAGATACTCACTATGATCAGCTTTTAATGCAGGACAAGGAAAAGGTGCCAAGCACTTCTTTTCGGGGCACATTCCAACCTTTTTCTGCTTTTCACAAGCACCGTATCTGAAGTTAGCTGTCGGTCCGCCGACGTCGTTAATATATCCTTTAAAGTCGGGCATTTGAGTAAGTTTTTCTGCCTCTTTAACAACACTGTCGATACTTCTTGAGGTCACGTATCTTCCCTGATGGAAAGCAAGAGAGCAGAAATTGCAGTTACCAAAGCATCCGCGGTTATGCATTAAAGAAAACTTGACCTCTTCAATAGCAGGAACACCGCCAAACTTTTCATAAGAAGGATGGTAGTTCTTTTCAAAAGGTAATTCAAAAACTTCATCGAGTTCTTCTCTTGAAAGCGGTGCTGCAGGCGGATTAACAACAAGATATAAATCATCGTCCTGCTTCTGAACGACCGTTTTCCCGTTAATATAGTCGTGTTCTGTTACCTGAATTTTACAGGCTTTAGCATAAGAAATCTTATTCTCTTTCACCTTTTTATAGGATGCACACTCGGTATATTCGAGTTTTGGAAGTTCTTTCGTTAAATAACAGGTTCCTCTTATATTATTTAACTTTTCGATCGACTCACCTCGGGCAAGTCTTTCTGCAATTTCTTTCGTTTGTCTTTCGCCCATGCCAAAACTAATCAAATCTGCCTTGGAGTCTACTAAAATTGACGGTTTTACCTCATCGTCCCAATAATCATAGTGAGCAAAACGTCTGAGAGAGGCTTCTATTCCTCCAATAATGATCGGGGTATCGGGATACAACTGTTTAAGGATATTAGAATATACAGTGACTGCTCTATCGGGTCTTTTCCCCATTGCACCGCCGGGCGTATAATAGTCGCGTGTTCTTCTTTTCTTGGCAACGGTATAGTGAGCAACCATACTGTCTAAATTTCCGCCGTTAACAAAAAAGGCGTATTTAGGTTGACCGAGCTTTTTGAAATCGGCCTCATTTTTAAAATTCGGTTGCGCTAAAACAGCAACCGAATAGCCTAAGCTTTCGATCACTCTTGAAATAACAGCCATACCTATACTCGGGTGATCTATATAAGCATCACCCGTCACACATATAAAATCAAACTGTTCTCCGTTTGGTTCAATAGGTAAAAATCCCATAAAATCAGTATAGCGGTTATAAAAACCGCTATACACTCCTCCTAATTCTCTTCTTGTTTATTCATAAGCATTTCTTGCCACTGTTGCTTGGTTATAAGCACCTTTCTGGGCTTACTGCCTTCATACTGTCCAACAATGCCTCGGTCTTCCATTTCGTCGACTATTCTGGCTGCTCGGGCATAACCGAGTTTCAATTTTCTCTGAAGCAGAGAGGTTGAAGCCTGTCCTGCTTCGATAACAACCTCGATTGCCGCCTCAAGCATTTCGTCTGAGCCGTCAGAGTCTTTTGAACCTGATCCTGAGGATGATTTATCCTTTGCCGACTGAATTTCTATCTGATTAATTATTTCGCTATCATATTCAGGATTTTCCTGATTCTTGATAAAGGAGATAACCTTTTCTATTTCCTTGTCCGAAACGTAGCAACCCTGAACACGTTCGGGTTTTGCTTTTCCGACGGGGAAAAACAACATATCACCTCGGCCGAGAAGCTTTTCTGCTCCACCCATATCAAGAATTGTTTTTGAATCAACCTGAGATGAAACTGCAAAAGCAATTCTTGAAGGTATATTAGCCTTAATAACACCCGTTATTACGTCAACAGACGGTCTCTGAGTTGCAATAATTAGGTGCATTCCTGCGGCTCTCGCCATCTGAGCCAAACGCATAATCGCATCCTCAACTTCGTTCGAAGCCGCCATCATAAGATCAGCAAGCTCGTCGATAATTATAACGATCTGAGGAAGGGGCTGAAGATCATCTCGAGCCTTGCAAAGTAGATTATAGCCTTTAATGTCTCTTACCTCGTTAGCCGCAAAGGTCTTATATCTGTTAAGCATTTCATTTACCGCCCAAGCAAGTGCTCCTGCGGCTTTTCTGGGATCCGTTACAACTGGAACCAAAAGATGCGGTATTCCGTTATAAACACCGAGTTCAACAACCTTTGGATCAATCATTAAAAGACGAACGTCTTCGGGCGAAGATTTATATAAAAGACTGATAATAATCGAGTTAATACAAACAGATTTACCTGAACCCGTTGCACCTGCTATCAAAAGATGAGGCATTGATGCAATATCGGCAACCTTAGCAGAGCCCGATATATCTTTACCGAGCGCAAAGGTAACTTTGCTTTTCGCTTCAGAGAAGGTTTCGGAATCGATTATCTCTCTTATGTTAACAACGTCAATAGCCTGGTTAGGAACCTCTATTCCGACTGCCGCCTTACCCGGTATAGGCGCTTCTATTCTTACAGCAGGTGCCGCAAGACTAAGAGCAATATCATCGGCAAGGTTTGTTATCTTGCTTATTTTAACCCCCGCTAAAGGCTGAAGCTCATATCGTGTAACAGAAGGGCCTCGGCAAACGTTTATAACCTTTGCCGCAACACCGAAACTTTTTAGGGTTTCAATAAGTTTTTCTGCGTTGGATTGAAGTTCTTTACTGTAACTCTCACCAGACTCTGAGGTTGCGGAATTAAGAAGCTGAATAGGAGGATAAGAATAGGTGTTGGTTTCGATCTCATCCTCAATTTCTTCCGTTAAGTTCTCGATAGCCTCTTCAATATCTTCGTTTTCATCAGTTTTTGAATTAACCATAGCGCTGTTCTCAGTTTCAATTGTGCTTTCGGGGTTAATTTCCGCCACAGGAATTTCGTCATTGATCATCATAACCTTTTGCTTAAAGGCTTCTCCTGCTTCGGAAACTGCCGCTAATGGCTCGTTTTTCTCTTCTTTAACCGCTTTTGCAGAGGAAACGGGATGAGAAGGCATTGGGTTAAAGTCGGGTCCAAGGTCAACGTCGGGATTGAATTTCTTCTCCCTAGCAACCATTCTCTCCTTATAGCCTTCCTCTATCTTTTTAACAGGCTTAGCCGCCGCTTTAAGAACGTCTGAGAGCGTTAACCCCGTTATAATGCAAACAAACACAAACAAGGTCAAAACAATTGTTATTTTGGCACCGTTTGACTCAAACAAAAGAATTAAAGGTATTCCGACAAGTGAACCAACAAGACCGCCGCCTGAAAGTGCTATGCCCTGCTCATACAGAAGTTTTATTGAATGGAAAAAGCTTTCATTCTCCACCATACCTTTACCAAATATCTGGATAGTTGCCGATATTAGCACGATAAGGGTTATGCCCTGCCATATCTTGCTTTTGTAACTGAAAAAGTCCTTATCAAAAGCACAGAACAAGCTTATTGCCAATATTAAAATAGGAATTAAATATGCACAGAATCCAAACATGCCAAACATAAAATCGTGGATATATCCCCAAAGGCTTCCGCCCGGAATAAAGCACATACACCCCAAAAGAACAGAAACGGCAAACAATACTATCGCGTAGATCTGTTTTTGAGCCTTTTGCCTCGCAAGTTTTTCTTCCTTTTTCCTTATTGCTTCCATTTCGGCTTTGGTTCTTCTTTTGCGTTTTTTGGTTTTCTCGGAAGCCATTATATTTCCTCCATTTCGGAATTATTATTTATTAAACTAATATAATGACATTGTAACATAATTTTAAGATTAAATCAATGAATAATTTGATTTTGAGGTCAATAATGCATAAATTTAAGAAAAATGAATTTATATCGGCAATAATTACTTTTGCTTTTTTTATTAGCCTTATTTCATCTACTGTTTACGGAGAAACGGTTAATAAGAAAAAATTAACTGTTTTAATGTATCATTCCATTATTGATGACGACACAATAAAAAACAAATATATATTAAGTCTTAAAGAATTTGAAAAGGATATAAAAACGATCAAAAATAGAAATATTAAAACCGTTAGTTTGAAAGAAATTAAAGATTACGTTAGCGGAAATACAGACTACTTCCCCGACAACGCAATATTAATTACCTTCGACGACGGACATTACAATAACTTCCTCTACGCCTACCCAATTCTGAAAGCAAACAATATGACAGCAGTTATCTCTATAGTTGGAAAACTAACCGAAAACGAAGACGAAGAAAGCTTCCAAAACCCGAGATATTCATATTTAAACTCCAGTCAAATAAACGAAATGGTTGAAAGCGGAGTTATTGAAATAGCTAATCACTCATACGATATGCATAAAATTACAGATGAAAGACGGGGCTCCTCGAAATCAAAAAATGAATCTAAAGAAGCGTATGCTAAAAATTTCACAGAAGACACTTCCCTTACTGATAAGCTTCTTTTAGAGCGCTGTTCTTATCAAACAGATACCTACACCTACCCGTTTGGTGCTATTTCAAAGCAAACCGACGGCCTTCTGAAAAACCTGGGTTACAGTGTTACTCTGTCCTGTGAAGAAGGAGTAAACGTCATAACTAAGGGAATGAGTTTAATGCGTTTAAAAAGATATAATCGAAGCGGCAACATCTCAAGCGACAATTTTTTTAAGAATAAATTAAATTTATAAAAAAATGATTGACAATTGGTAAACAATTAAGTATAATGATTAAGTCGCTGAGATTTAGGGGTATAGCTCAGTTGGTAGAGCAGCGGTCTCCAAAACCGCGTGCCGAGGGTTCAAGTCCTTCTGCCCCTGCCACAATTTGCTGCTATGGCTCAGGTGGTAGAGCACGTCCTTGGTAAGGACGAGGTCACCAGTTCGAATCTGGTTAGCAGCTCCAGAAAAAAGTCTTGTACGAAAGAACAGGACTTTTTTCAATGATATCCGTTCCTCGTCGGAACGGATGATATATCTTCGATATGATATCCACCTGCGGTGGATGATATATGCTTCGCATATGAAGGAACGGATATTATATCATATTTGCAGGGCAAATATATCATACGGCTTGCCGTATATCATATCGCACAGCGATATATCATTTCATATTGACCTCCACCGCCTTTATGCTATAATACACTCAAGGCGGTGATTTGATGAAAAAGATACCTCTTTCAAATGTAATTGACATAACAAAAGATAAATTACATTATCGTGATGATAATGGAAAAGTTGTAGATATTGAATTAGCACTTTGTGCAAATAACTATGAATCAACTCATAATATTATAAATAAAAACGAGTTAAAAGTTCGTTGTGTTGGC
>JAZNVP010000076.1:0-17357 GCA_045592865.1 Oscillospiraceae bacterium | reverse complement strand
TTTTTCGTTTCCGCAAAGAACTGTTTTGCCGTTAACCTTGGCAGATACTCCTTTTCCTGCTTCCATTATAAAATCTTGAGATTCGAGTAGAATTAAATCCTTGCTCCTTGCATTTTCGACTATCGCTTTACCGAGTGGGTGTTCGCTTTTGCTTTCTGCAGATGCGGCGATCGTTAACAGTTCGTTTTCTGTTAATTCAGAAAATGATATTACGTCCGAAACAGAAAGGGTCCCCAAAGTTAAGGTTCCCGTCTTATCGAAAGCGATAGTATCAACTTTACCCATTTTTTCGAGTGCTTCGCCTGACTTAATAATAACTCCATGCTTGGTTGCTTGACCTATTGCAGCCATAATTGCGGTTGGTGTTGCAAGGACTAAAGCACAGGGGCAGAACACCACGAGAACCGTAACGGCAACGATTACATCATTTGTTAAAATACCGCCCAAAATAGCGAGAAGAAGAGCAACGGGAACCAAAATACCAGCCCATTTATCCGCAATTCTTTGCATAGGAGCTTTTTTGTTTTCGGCTTCCTTAACCATTGAAATTAATTTTTGGAGTGTTGAATCGCTTCCAACCTTAGTCGCTTTAATATCAACCGAACCGAAGCGGTTTATAGTTCCGCAGAATACGCTGTCTCCAACGGTTTTATCTATAGGGAGAGATTCTCCGGTGATAACCGATTGATCGATGCTTGTGTTACCGTTTAATATTTCACCGTCTACCGCAATCGTTTCTCCGGGCAAAATTCGAATAATATCGCCAACTTTGATTTCTTTCGCATCAATTATTGTATCATTGCCATTTTTTAAAAGTCTAGCCTTATTAGGAACTAAAGAGATAAGCTTTTTTAAGCCTTTTTTTGCTCTGTCAGTAGTTTTATCCTCTAAGATTTCTCCGATAGCCATAATAAAGGCAACCTCTCCTGCGGCAAAAACATCGCCGATTATCACAGACGATACCATTGCAATTGAAATAAGCAGTGCGGAGGAGATCTTTTCTATTCCTTTTTTGTTAAGTAGTTTTTTTATGGCGCTTGATAAAATCGGTATGCCTGAAATAATAACCGCTATCCAAGCTGGTTCAAGTTCAATATTTAAAAAAGAAAGGGTGAGGCTTGCGGATAGAGCAACACCGCTGATAACTGTTGCCGTAATGCTTTCAAAAGCATCTAAAATTTTTTCTAACATACTTTTCTCCTTTGTTTGACTTAATAAGTTAATTGTTGTATAATTAATTCGATAACGAACAACTTGTTCGATTAGATTATATTTAAAATGAAACATAAAAACAATAAACAATTAAATCTCTTTGTTTGTTACCGAACAAAGAGCGAAAAATGTTCGGGAGAATGATATGGACAGAAGGCAACAGAAAACAAGAAAGGCGATTCTTAAGGCGTTCAAATCACTGCTTGAGAAGAAAAGATACGATCATATAACGGTGCAGGAAATAATTGATGAGGCAGACGTTGGAAGAAGCACCTTTTATGCTCATTTTGAAACCAAAGATATGCTTCTTAGCGCGTTATGCGAGGAACTTTTTTATCATATTTTTGAAAATGATCCTTGCCCGTGGGTTGGAAAGGATAATGATCTTGAAGCAAAGTTATCTCACACGCTTTGGCATATTCGCGATGAAAAGAGCGACCTTTCGGGAATACTTCTTTCGGATAGCGGTGAACTTTTTATGTCTTATTTTAAAGAGCATTTAAAAGAAATGTTTCTGATGCATATTTCGTTTTTCAGTTCTAAGGTCCCGCAGGACTTTTTATTAAACCATCTGGCAGGCAGTTTTTCTGAAACTGTTACCTGGTGGATGAAGGAAGGGATGAAGACTCCTCCCGAAACTATAGCACACTATTTTATAGAACTTATAAAATAAGAAAAGGGCAACTAAAAGTTGCCCTTTTATTATTTTGCATAACCTTTATCCATTTCAATCTTTTCTGCATTATTATTGTTATAAAATTCGTTGTATATCATATCTGAGATGTCGTTTCTTGCGTTACCAAAACCGCTGTTGGAGAGAATAATGATATCAAAATCATCTTCCGGGATCTGAACGTGAAGCGTTCTGAATCCCGAATGACCTCCGTTATGGGTAATTCTTTTTTTACCGTTAAGTTTTGTTATGGTGCAACCGTATCCCATATTGTTGATAGGGGAAGGGGTTAAAATTTTATCCCAGGTTTCCTTATTTAATAATTTACAGTTTTTAATTGCCCTATTTAAACAGTAGACGTCGTTGACTGTTCCAACTATATCACCCGCGCCAAAAAGCCAGTTATGGCTTTTTTCGACCTCCACGGGCTCACCGTTCAGAAGATCATAACCTTTAACTCGGTTCTCAATAGATTTAATCTCGTTGTCAACAACTGCAGTTTTCATTCCAAGGGGCTCGAAAACTTCGTTCTTCATATAATCCGAATATGCTTGACCTGATAGGTTTTCAATGATTAAAGCGCACAGTATAAAGTTAATATTAGTGTATTTGTGTTCGGTTCCTGGCTCGAAAGATATAGGATAATCTTTAATTATTTGCAAGTGATTTCTTAAGCTTCCATAGTATCCTGTTTTATGTTTTTCCTTGAATTCAGGCGTTGTTTCAAAATCGGGAAGACCGCTTGTGTGATTAAGAAGCATATGAATGGTTACTCTTTCGTCAAACCCTTTAGCTTCGGGAACGTATTTTGAAGGGTGTGCGTTAAGGTCAACAAGACCTTTTTCGTAGAGCTTCATAAGTCCGATTGCGCACAGAGGTTTAGAAAGGGAATAGAATGTAAACATTGAGTATTCGCTAATAGGAGTGTTATTATTTATATCAGCAAATCCAAACGTTTGTTCGAGTATAACGTTTTCTTTGACGGTAATGCGGAGAATACCGCTGATTTTGTTGTCTTTGCAGTAATTATCTATTTGCTCTTTTAATATTTCAACCGACATATTATAGCCTCCTATTAATAAGTTTAGGTTAATTATATTAGGCTATTTTCTATAAGTCAACATAAAGATTTTGCAGAAATTAATTTAACTTGCAATTCGTATTTTATTATGTTACAATGAACAAAGTTTAGAATAAATGCTCGGGAGGGTATTTTTATGACAAATTACGATAAATTGACCGAACTAATCAGAGCGCTTGGAATGGACTTTAAATGGACCAAGATGTTCATTAAAAAACTTGCTGATGACGAAAGAGCATTCCAAATGACAGACGACGAAAAGCGCTGGGCTATGACTAAGGGCTTTTATCCCGGCAGAATTAAGCTTTACGGTTTAAATGAAGAGAATTATGGTGATTTTCTTCCTGACTGGAATTATTTTATGCTTCATCCCTTGAACCATCATTTCAAGATGTGGGTCAACGATAAGTTAACACTAAAATACATACTTAACAGCAACGGCTGTGAGGATACTATGCCCGAATACTATCTCTACGTGGAGAACGACGGTAAATATACCTATTTGATGGATGCACCTGCAACCGTTAGAAAAGATAAAGATTTTATTCTTAACCTTTTAAAAGAGAAGGGCTGTCTTGCGATGAAGCCTAACTCGGGAACCTCGGGTGGACTTGGATTTATTAAGCTCGAACTCAGAAACGGAGAGATGTTTGAAAATAACAAGCCCATTGATATGGCTCGTTTTAACGAGATCATCTCTAATATGCCGAACTATATTGTTACAGAGTATTGCAAGCAGCATAAAGATCTGGCACGTATCTGGAAGGACACTGAATGCACTCTTCGTGTTATTATGGTTAAAGACCCCAAGGATAGCGTTTCAGACCTTTCTACATGGTCCTGCACGGTTTCCTATGCGCGTTTCGGATCGTCGATTTCGGGCGGTGCCAGCAATCTTTCTTCAGGCGGTATTGGCATTGGTTTCGATTTTGAAACAGGTAAGTTTAACGACTTTTCTATCAGATATAAAAAATTCTGCGAAGACGGTAACACTATTCTTTTTAAACATCCTGATACTAACGTTACCTGGAAAGGCGAAGGGCTTCCCAATTGGGAGTTTGTAAGAAACAAAATTCTTAGTATATGTCAGCACATCTCTTCACTCAGTTACTTAGGCTTTGACGTTATCATAACTGAGGACGGAATGAAACTTTGTGAGATAAACACCCATCCCGCAGGCGATTATGAGCAGGTTATGTGCGGTCCGATATTAGCAAAACCTCACGGACGCCGTTTCTTCGAGAGCAAAGGAATCTGGAACTATGACGGCAACGATTTCTATGAAGCGTATTTAAAGGCTCAAGAATAAATAAAAAACTGATACCTTTCGGTATCAGTTTTTTATTTATTTGTTTAAAAGATTAGGGTGCTCTTCGATATATTTATCTAATGCTTTGTATGCTTCATAGCGGGGGATATTATATTTCTCGACGTTTGAATATTTTTTCTCTTTAATTAACTTTATTCCTCCTTCATATTCTATCTCGTATAACTTATCCTCTATAACGCGGATAATCTTTTTATGAGCTTCTTCTGAAATTTTCGTATCGATATCATTTGTTAGTTTAACAAGATAAGGAACACCTTCTTCATTTAGTTCATATATTGTTTCAATATCTATTGTTTTAAGGACTCCACTTTTATATGCTTCGTAGTTATATTTTGCGACTATAATGTTAACGTTGAAAACAGATAGCATGATCAAAATACAGGATGCGGTTGCTAAAGCCACACGCAATACGTTAACTTTTGGAATAAACAAACGCAGAATAAGACTTACAAAGACAATTGCAAGAAATATCATAAAAGCGCTTGTAGTTATGCGAAGTTTGGTCATACCAAAGCTATCAATATAAAGAATCATTTTGGAAAGTGCCGTTGCAATAATTATTAACGTGAAGAAACTTATAAATAAGCAGAGAATGCGAGACGCTATGCATATTTTGTTGTTATTCTTTTTGGACAATAACAAAACTGTGAAGGACAAAATGAAATTTATGACAGCGATGATGCACATTTCAAAAAAGCCTCTTCTGGCGTATTCTGAAACTGTGAAGGTGTAGTCCTTTGGTAAAAAGCCACTGAATGCGCTAAAGAAATATGCTAACTGTGAGAATAAATATGATAGGTAGCAAAGAGATATAACGGATAAAAAAGAAATAATGATAGCATTTTCAACGGAACCGTTTTTATCTTTGCAAATTTCTTTTCGTTCATCTTTTTTTAAGGATAAGCAGTATGATAAGAAGAAAGGTGCTATAAGTAATCCTACGATTATTTCAAATATTGTGTTAAAGAAATCTTCTGAAATCTTGGACGTGAGTCCGCTGAAAGCAACGTCGGATGAAATCAGAAGAGGTATAACAACGATTAAAACAGGAATTGAAAGCAGAATACCAAGAAAAACGTTACCAACTACTTTTTTATGTGTGTTTTCTCCTGAGAATAACGTAACTACAGATTTAGGAATGTTTCCTAAGGTGTTTATAAAAGAGTTAGAAATAAGCTTTGGAATGGCAAGATCGCCACTTTCTGATTTTTCGCCAACAAGCGAACTGAACCAAACAAGAGAGAGACACAATATTGCTATAAAGCTCCAAAACTTTACAGAGCCGTTGCTCGTTAAAATGAAAACGAAAGGGGATAAAAAAGCAAGTATAGCGCAAAACAGAGGATATGCTTTAAGCTTTAGCTTTTTATTGAAGAGATAAGAGGTTATAAGAATTAAATTTAGAAGTGAGGAAATTGTAAATCCAACGTTAAAGCCGCCCCAAAGACCGAGGGTGGCGAATAAAACTGACGAAAGACAGATTAAAACTGAAAAAATCGTGTCTTTTTTATCTAAATCAAAAATACGCGGTGAAGGGCTGGTTGTTTGATTAATTCTATTATTTTCCATAATATCATTCCTCCGGAATATATTTCAGAATGTCACCGGGTTGGCAATTTAATTCTCTGCATATGCTCTCCAATGTTGAAAACCGCACAGCTTTAGCTTTACCGGTTTTAAGAACAGATAGATTTGCCTGAGTTATTCCGATTTTTTCGGCAAGTTCGGTTGAAGACATTCTTCTTGTCGCTAAAACTATATCAAGGTTTACTTCTATCATTTTTTGTCCCTCTCATATCGTAAGATCATTTTCTTCCTTGAGTTCAACGGCACGTTGCATAACGTTGCTTAAAACCCTAAGAAGTATTCCCGTAAAGCCACCTGCAGCAGAAACAAACAAAAAGGGCATATAAAATATACATCCTGCTAAAGTGATTGTGCCTATAATAAAGCAACCCCAAGAAACCATTTTAAGATACGTAACGTTTTTACGTATGAACACATCGTCGTTTTTAATGTTAAATAAAAGCTTTAAGAGAGCATAAAGCATCATTCCAGCAAATAATGCAGAAGGATAAAAGCATCCGGCAAATGCTTTCTTAAGTATTTCTAAAACGCCGCTTTCGGGAGCCACTCCTCTAAAGTGAGTCATAAACAATTCAAACAACGGTAATCCAAAAAAGATCAATCCAAAAAGAATGATTGATAATACTATACAAACTCCTATAGAAAGATAAACAGATCTTTTAGTATTCCACATAATTTTTCCTCTCTTTACAAAAATTTCTGTCATCATAATAACATCTGTGTTATCGTTTGTCAATATAAAATTATCGAAAAACGATAATAATTCGCGGTTAAACGGAGATTAGAACACATAAATTGCAAGAAATGTAATGTTTCTCGCAATAAATGCAATTGAATTTACATATTTAGTTGATAAAATTAAGATAACACCTATCTTGGAGGTTGATGTTAATGGAAATGAAGAAAATTGCAACTGAAAAGTTTATTATAAGCAGGAACGATAATTTTATGGAGGGATGGCCCGACATGATAAAAACACAGAGCGGAAAGCTTATCTGTGTTTATAACGAGTGCGTGTCTCACCCTAACAGAGATCATACCTGGATAGCTATGCGTTATTCTTTAGATAATGGAAAGACCTGGTCTGAACCCCGTCACATTGACATAGAAACAATGCATGGAAATCATTGGAATTCTATCCGCATAAGTCAGGTAAAGAGCGGAAGGATATTCCTTGTCTGCGATAGAGTCGAAGAGGATGAAAGAACTGATAAGACCCAGATGGTTTTCTGGACAAGTGACGATGACGGTGTTAACTGGTCTCAAGGATATAAACCCGGCATTTACGGATTTTGTTCTGATAAGGTAAGAGAATTAAATGACGGTTCACTTCTTATGCTTATCAGTGCGCATAATCATCAGAATGAAAAATGCGATATTTTTGCTCACAAGTCTTATGATGGCGGCAAGACCTGGAGCGAGAGAATTGTTGTTGCTTCGAGCGATGAATACTATCTCATTGAACCCGCCGCTATGGAAATGTCGGACGGAACGTTAGTTGCATTTATTCGCGAGAATTCACATACGAATAAAGACTGTATGAGGGCTATTTCAAAGGATGGGGGGGCTTACCTGGGATGGAATTTATCCCTTCGCTATTCCTTGTTGCCACCGACCGAGCGTTTCCCGTCTTTCAAACGGAAAAATTCTTTTAACATATCGTCATCAGGAAAGCGGCGTTAAAAGGATAACGGGCGGTGCAGTTTTCTCGGAAAAAACAGCGACTGACAGATCCAGGGGCGACGGACACGTTTCTCTTTATGAAATCGATTACGATAACTCTCCTTCCGCAGACGGCGGTTACACCGCTTGGGTAGAATACGAAGAGGGAAGAATAGTTATGGCGAACTACATAACGGACGATGCCGAAAAACCTTATATCCGCGGATATTATTTTAATCTGAAACAAAACTGAAAAAATAAGCGCTCACAGTCAGTGAGCGCTTATTTTTGTTAATATCTTATTTATTTTCTTGGTTTTCGTCTATCCAAATATTATGTGGAGTATTTTTATAACATTTTTTAAATATTTTTCTGCGGAACAAATAAATAGTGTAAGAAAGCCATAATACAAAGAATATACAGAAGGCTATAACAGCATTCAAAGGAGATTTTCCAGCGAAACCAAGCAAGAATAGAAGTGGTGCGATCATCACCATTGCGGGAAAGTTGGAAAGGATATACAGACTTGAGGTAGGAGTTATGAGCTCCGGATCAATCTCTTTCATAAGTATCATTCCGTTTGAAGCTGTTCCGGTCAACGTCCCGAAACTCATTAAGAAAAATTCGTGTTCAAACCCTTTAAAACATTCTTTGGCAACCAAACGTATATATATGTAGGTAACAACGGTTCCGACAATGCTCAGGACAATGATCGGAAGAATGTAGTTCTTTATGTCGTTGATCTCAATTGCCGCGACACCTGCAACTATCATCAGGTCAAAAGAAAAACCTGAGATGCGATCCATCTGGTAGTTATTGATATAGTCACGATGCATTATGTTACGTTTGCGGAGCCTCTTAACAAAGAATTTTATAAGCATAGCGGAAAGGGATGCCCACAGGAAATTGAACCCCCACGCGATACTGTTTGTGAAATCCGATAAAGAACCCAACAGACACATAAATCCAAATGATAGGGCATAAGCAAGGGCAACTAAACCTGCCTGTAAAGTGAATTTGTCAACAGATTCATTGTCAGGAATTTCTTCGCTGTTTTCGTCATTTGATAAAGTGGATTTGTCATAAGTGTTGGCTTTACGAACAAACAGTTCCCCGCGCTTTTTGTAAATGTTGATATACAAAACACCAAAAACGGATGCCACAACAAATCCTATTGAAGCAAGAGATAGTCCGAAACTTCCGTTTCCTGAGAAAAACGTTGCAGGTGTGTTGGTGAAGTTGATATCCCAGCTGAGCGCGTTACCCGGACCTTGTCCGTATGCAAGAGGTAATATAAGACCGCAGATATAAGAAATTACCTTCTCGCCGTGTTTGGAGAATAGAAACATAATAAGAGTGATGCCAAGACCGACAAATGCCTGCAACATATATGAGCCGCCCTGTAAAGCTCCGAACTCAATGACTTGTGCTTTGTTTGTTTTGTGGGAACTCTTTTCGGTTTTAAGTGTCATTGCGGCAAAGCCTATTGCCAGGCAATGATATGTTATAACCTGCATAAGACGGTTATCAACCAACGTAAAACCAAATTGTTTGGCAATAATATCAACAATTAGCAATAGACCTCCGCCTAACAGTGCAGAGGGTATAAGGCACTTTCTGAACAGCGGAACAGTGCGGCGGAGAATATTTCCCATAACAAGAAACAGAAGTAAAAGTCCTAATTGAACAAGAAAGGCCCATACGGCGTTATAGTTAGCAAGAGAAAAATCCCAACTTGAAACATTATCCATAAATAACTTACTCCATTCAAATTATATAAAAACCATATTAATAATAACTTTTAAAGAAGATTTTGTCAACGAAACCGCGGAAATGATCATATTAACTCCTTAACTTTATTAATTTAAAGAATTTGTGAGAGACTCTTTCGACGTATCTTTGTAGATAATAAACGCGAGGATAACTGCACAAACACCTGAAACGAGTTTTCCCACTATCATCGGCGTAACGTAGTTTATATCAAATGCCATCGTAAAGGCGAGGTGGCTTCCGAAAACGAATGCCGCCGAAACCGCAAAAGCAGAGTTTAGGACGACCCCTTTTTTGTCCATCTTTTCCATAATGCCAAAGGTTGAGGCGTTGGTAACGAGAGTTCCGAGGAAGGCGAGTGCCGAATCGCCGTTTATTCCTATTTTAGAACCTAATTTGTTGAGAGACTTATTTAAAAGCTTTGAAACTAAGAACATTAAAGGAAGTGCACCCGAAAGGGTAACACAGGCGTTAACGCAGATAAACGCGGCATTTTCGAGGCTGTCAAAGTGAGGGTTAATTTCAATTTTGGTTAGAAAGGTGAAAATCGCCAGAGCAAAACCCGTTATCGCAAGAGCCTTCATAAAGAAGCCGAAAACGGCAAAGCATTTGATGCAGATTTTTGGAATGAAAATAAGTCCTGCTGCAATTATCAGCGAAAGAATTACTAACGGGAGAAGATTAAGGAGTAGTGCAATAGGATTAATCTTGCACATAAGCCCTGAAATAAACGAGCCTATCGGTATAGTAACGATTCCGCAGAGGAGACCGAACAACAGTTCTTTATGTTGATCTTTTTTAACAATACCAAGGGAAAACGGAACGGTAAATGAAACAACGCAACCCATCATTGAAGACACGATAAAAGCGTTGTAGTTCCCGATACTATTATCTTTGCAGATGGTTTCTGCCAAGGTCATACCGCCCATATCGTTAGCAAAAAGTGAGGCGGGTATAATAGAGGGATCAATGTGAAATATGTTATAGAAACCCTCAAAAAACGGCATCAGCCAAACGCCAATGGCGGGGGCTAAAACTATCATTCCAAGCATAGATAAGACCATTGGGCAGAATAGAGAAAATGCTCTCCTGAATTCCTCTCCAACGCCTATTTTGTTACCGAACAGATAATCGGCGACACCGATTAAAGAAAAATTCAGTATAACTAACGTTATCGGGTTCATATATCACCCTTCTTAAACTATAATCATATTATAATATTGCCTTTTTCAAAAAGCAACAAAAACCGCCACCTAAAAGGTGGCGGTTTTTACTCATTTATTTCTCTAAAATGCCATATGAAGATAATATGTATTCAGAAGTATCGTATAAAAGTTTTTCAAGATGCCTTTGCATAAAGAGTTGCGGTTCACTGAGACGCATGTCTCTGTCGAACTGACGTCTCCAACCGGTCCATTCTCTATAGCCTCTTAATGAAGAACCGCTTTCGAGCGTGAAATATCCTTTGAATCCAACGTCAATAAGAGCATTAATAACTTCATCGTGATTAAGAGTTCCCAAGTAGGGAGCGACGTGAGTGTCTTTCGTGCCGAGGTTGTCGTTATAATGTATTGCATAAAGCTCCTTGCCCAGCTCCATTATCTCATTATATTGAGAGCCTTCACAGTTAGCGTGACCGGTATCCCAACAAGCGTGGATCTGAGGATGATTAACGTATTTTATAAACTCAACCATATCCTTGCCCGTATTAATGAAATATCTGTCACCCATATTTACCTTTGCCGAGTTTTCGCAAAGAATGTTAACCCCACAGCGCTCGATAACGGGGAAGAAGTTTTCGTAGAATTTCTTATTCCTTTCGAACCATTCTTCTTTTGAAATACCGTCCGCAAAGCCGTTGTGAACGACCGTGTTTTTAATTCCGAGCAGTTCACAGATTTCAACAGAGCGAATGGTTGCCTCAATAATAAAATCAACCTCGTCTTTATTCTCAGAAAGAGGATTGCCGCCTTGAGAATGAGCCTGAACGAACGTCATACCAAGTTCGTCTGCGACCGTTTTTAATTTTTTAACCTCGTATTTCCAGTTATCCTTCATAAAAGGAGCGTCGGGGGTGAAGGAATACATGCTAAGATCGATGTATCTGAACCCTGCTCGGTGCAGTTCGCGAATTATTTCCTCATCGGTTTTACAAAACTTTGCAAAATCACCGGTCGTTGTTGCAATCTTCATAATCTTTATCCTTTTCTCGATAATTAATTATGCGTTAATTATACAATACTATCGGTAAAATGCAATATATTTTCTTCACGTTTTATTGCACTGTCTTCATTTTTTGTTCTAAACCACCGACGAAAAAGGTTGTTGTTTTTTTCATTGAAGGCAGTTTACAAATTGATGAAAACGTGCTATCTTAAATAAAACGATTGATGTAAATAGGAAGGGTTTTAAAATGGAACTTAAAAGAATCGTTGCTCCGTTCGATGCTTCGGAAGCCTTAGAACACCTGGAAAAAATTTTCGGTATAGAAGAGCGTCTGTTAGAAGAACGTCAGTTAAACGGAAGTGAAACAGAGTTTAACACAGATATAGTTTATTTAGCGTATGAGGACAATACTCTGTTAGGTATGATCCACGCCACCATTCCTGTGAAAACACCCTATTTGGCAGGTCTATCTGCGATGTTCACAACAGAAGCGGCAAGGGGAAAGGGTTTAGGAAAGGTTTTGTTTGAAAAGATTGTCAACGAGGTTTCGGATCAGGGTGCAAGTCTTACCGTTTTGGGCACAAGTAATCCTGTTGCAGCAAGACTTTATTCAAAGTTCGGATTTGAGTTTGCTACCGGCTCTAACGTAATGGTTAGATTTTCAGAAGGAAATATGGTTGATTTTGCGAAAGATTATTATAGTGAGGTCAGCGGTGATATTAAAGTTTCAATAGGAAACCCGTCAATCCGAATTCCAATCGTGCCACTTGTTCTTCAAAGAGATTTCGGACTGATTTTAGATATAAACACGAAAATTTTCAATACCGACACAATAACCGAGCGTTCTTGTATGGGACTTTTTCCGAGGTATGAGGAACTCAGAAAGTGCGGCGGTGAGTATTATATGGCTTTCGATGAAAAGGGAACCCTTGGTGCAGTTGCTTCTGTTTTACCGCAGAAAAACGGACCTTGCAGAGCCGATTTCTTCGCTTTGAAGTCGTTTGAATCAGTTGTTCCCGATATGATAGAAAGAATCGAAAACGCATTCGGAAATATATATATTGAAATTGCCAAGACCGATAATGTTAAAGAAAGAATTCTGAAAGAAAACGGTTTTTCACCCGTCGGCGACGGCGTTTTAGATTCAGATGAATTTATGATAAAAACAGTTAAATATGAGCGTTAAAAAAGGCACCGTAAAGGTGCCTTTTTTCATTACTTATTTTCCATCACTAAACTTACCTTCTTTAGCATTTGGCGAATAGGAAGGTTATAAGGACAACGCTCTTCACAAGCGCCGCATTCGATGCAGTCGGAAGCCTTTTTAGGCATTGCAAGGTATCTTTCTTTCGCCCATTCCTTTAAATTGTAGCGACTGTAGTAGCCCTCAAACAAAAAGGTCGACGGAATATTGATTCCTGCAGAGCAGGGGGCACAGTAATTGCAGCGTCGGCAGAAATTTGTTCCTAAAGAAGCCTGAATTTCTGCACATTTTTCTTTCTCTTCTGTTGTTAATGGCGAGGTTTCATTTACCGCAGAGATGTTCATATCGATCTCTTTTTCTTCTGCCATTCCCGGAATAACAACGCTAACGTTAGGGTTGCTGACAATAAACCTTAAAGCAGTTTTGGCGTCGTCAATAGCGCCACCCGCAAGAGGCTTCATGCAGATAAATCCTATGTTCTTTTCTGTGCATTTAGCAATAAGTTCTTCGCCTTGAGTTTCAACAATGTTATAAGGGAACATAATCGTTTCTACCCAAGGGAGTTCTAAAGCCACCTTGAACAAATCGGCAGAGTGAAGCGTTATTCCTATATGACCGATCTTGCCCTGAGCTTTCGCCTCTTCCAGAGCCTCTAAAGCGCCTCCGGGAGCCATAACCTGCTCTAAATTCTGCGCGTTAGGGTTATGAATCTGATATAGATCTATGTAGTCTGTGCGAAGATTTTTAAGGCTTGTGTTTACGTCTTGCTCCATTTGCTCTTTAGTTCGGGCCATACTCTTGGTTGCAAGAACAAATTGATCGCGGACGCCTTCTAAAGCGGAACCTAAATATTCTTCGCTGACTGTATAACCTCGTGCGGTATCAATATAATTTATACTCTCAGCCAACAGTTTTCGAATTAACGGCTTTGTTCCTTCGGCATCGATTTTTTGAATTGGAATTCCGCCAAAGCCTAATCGTGATATTTTAAGACCAGTTTTTCCAAGAATTCTGTATTCCATTATCATTCTCCTTATTTATTAGATAAAATTCTTTCGTCATCCTATCATAAAAGTTTGAAAGCGGCAAAAGAAATACTTCCTTGTTTCGCGTCATTCAAGGAGAGTGTCGGTAGTGTCGTTCCTAACCAACATCATAATCCTGCTTTTTATGATTATATATAAATAATTATAACATTAATTAATATAAAATAAAATATTTCTTATAAAGATTTTATTTTTTTTTGATATAAGGTGAAAAATAAAGGATACGTCGCAATAATTTTGCTGCAAGGTATCCTTTAAAAACTAATTATAATTGAGAGGTGAAAAGCTTCGCGCGACGGGTAATCTCTTCATAATCTCCTGCAAAAATTGATTTTTTGTCGGCAATAGCGGTTGCAACACCGATTCCTTTTGCACCGGCATTAAAATAATCCGTCATATTATCAGGAGTAACTCCGCCAACAGCGAGGAATTTAATGTGAGAAAGGGGAACAGTAAGAGCTTTGAGATACGAAAGGTTGACCTCGGAGTTGGGGAATAATTTTGCAAAATCTGCGCCGAAGCGGTGTGCATTTGCTGCTTCGCTGGGAGTGAAAACTCCTGGCATAGAAACCATACCGAGTTCACGGGTCTTTTTTATGACTTTCTCATAGCAATCGGGGGAGATAATGAATTCTGCCCCTGCATTATATGCAAGTAGAACCTGCTCCTCTGTCATAACTGTTCCTGCTCCGATTCTTACTTTGCCGCGAAAATGCTCGTTAAGGGCACGGATATTGGCTGCTGTTTCCTCATCACTTACAGCTCCTGACTGGTCAAAGGTAACCTCAACAAGTCTTATCCCGCCTTTTTCCATTGCATCAACCGATTTGATTAATTGCTCGGTTGTGAATCCGCGCATAATAACGATAATTTTGTTCTTTTCAACGTCTCTGATTATTTCTTCTCTGTTTAACATAATCATTCTCCCAATATAATTTTTAATGATTCCTTTAACGAACTATTCAAAGATGCATCATCCTTATTGTTAAAAACTATTAGTTTATCGACTGCTCCTTTTTCTTCAAGCTCATAAGGAGGATTATAATTAATTTTACTAACGTATTCGTCCCAATTTTTTAGTTTCAAAGTGTCACGCTCTGAGTCTCTTGTTTTCATTCTTTCATAGCAAACCGACTCAGGCACCGTAACCCAAATAAGCAAAAGATCGGCACCGTTTTGATTGGCTTTATCTTTAAGTATCTTTATGTATTCGTTATCGCGAACCTCTTTGCCAAAAGGCGCGTTAAGAATAACTCTGTCTTCAAACTGAAGTGTTGAAAAAGCAATGTTAAGAATTGTAGAATATTCGGCAGAACGAAGATTTTCTATATAAAAACTTCCGTCCATATCAAGCTCTTGTCCTGCAGCGGCAAAACCTGCACGGACAATATCTGAAAGGTCATCCTTATCAAGATAAACTATATGATCTAACGATTTTGCTATTAGCTTAGAAACGTAGGTTTTCCCGCAAGCGGGAGGTGAAGCAACAAGAATAAGTTGTTTCTTCATACGGTGGTCACATCCTTTTAAAAAACAATACTATTATAGCATTTTAGGTATTAAGTCAACATCAATCAAAATATGAAAGAACTCAGTTTCTCAAAAGGGAAACTGAGTTCTTTTAGACAGCCATACAGATTTTAATTTATCTAATTCTTGAACAAATCAGGACGGAGTCCATCGTTTATAAAATCGTCGTTGCGAATCATACCGCCGCCAAAACCGGCTGTTCGCATATGTTTTTCTTTAGGTTCAATATTTGCAGAAACTGCACCTATCGTTTTTCCCATATCTTTTAATATTTTTCCGTTTGGAGCAACGATCATTGAGCATCCGCCTTTTTCATCGCTATCCATCGAGTAAGATGATTTAGCAACAAACGCGTTGCAACGGAAGGCAATCATTTTGGTTTGAGCTCTGATAATGTCGGCGGTTTCTCCGCGCTGATAACCGGGGATCAGTATTATATCAGGCTTTTTTGATGCTAAATATTCGATCTGCTCGTTAAAATACACATCATAGCAGGTCAAAAAGCCGAATCGAATACCGTCTAAATCGCAGATACAAGCACCGCTTCCGAAATCGACACCTAATGTAACTTCTGAAGGCGGAAGATGTATTTTATCATAAATAAAAGCAATGTTGCCTTTTTTATCAAAAAGATACGTGCTGTTTTTAATCTTTACATCTCGGTTTTCCAAAACGTTTATCGCAACGTAAGCGGACTTTTCTTTCGCTATCAACGATGATTTTTCGAGCAATGTTCTTGCACGTGGCATAGCTCTTATTTCGCTTTCAGCATCAGAAATTCCACCTGCATTTGAATATTCGGGCAAAACGATTAAAGAGTTTTTTTCAACCTTTTGAAGTTCATTTATTAAAAAGTCGGCAATTTTCTCATCGGGATTATCGCCGATAAAATATGGGGGTTGAACAACCGTAATTTTCAAAATACAACACCAACTTTCTAAATGCAGTATAACATAATCATTTCAAATTATCAATGGAAAAACGCAAGTATTACTGCATGATCACGCATGACATTTTCCATAGAATAAATAGAAAAGCCTTCCGTAATATTTAAACTATCACGGTTTTTGGACAAAGTCTTATTTGACGCAAAATTTATTTAGCTTTTATAATTTATTGACAAAAATTAAATCTTGCATTAGACTTATTAGAAAGGAGACGGGACATATGAGTTTTAAGATTAAAAAAGAAGTTGTCGGAAACTTTAACGTTATTAAACTTATGAACACTTCTGAGGATACCTATTGCCTTGTTGCTTCTAATTTCGGTGCAAATATGCTTAAATATTGCTATAAGGGAACGGCGGTTATAGATTACGATGAGGACGTAGCGGATAAAGGCGGATTTACGGGTTGCCCCGTTTTATTTCCCACTCCTAACAGGGTTAAGGATTGTAAGACAAAGTATAACGGTGTGGAATATACCCAGATGAAACACGGAGAGCCCCATCTTCTTCACGGATATGCTTATGATGCAGTTTTCAAGGTTGATGATATGAAAGAGGAAGAGAATTTCGCCTCTGTTACGCTTTCCTTTGAAATGAAAAAGGGTGATGAGGTTTTAAAATCCTATCCTTTTGAAAATAAGCTTACCATTACGTATACCCTTTATAACGGCGGGGTTAAAATAACGTCAAATATTAAAAATAACTCAGAAGCAGTTATGCCTTACGGATTTGCTATCCACCCCTACTTTTTCTTTAAGGGAGAAGCTAAGTTTTCTGTTCCGTCTGATGAGTATATTGAAACAACGTCTCAATATATTCCAACAAGAAAAATCTTAAAGACCGAGGATAATTTCCCCGGAATTAACGATGGGGTTTTGGTTTCAAACAAGCTTTTCAATGAAGATTTTATTGTGCGTTCCGGTGAGCACGCAACCCTCGAACTTATTGATGAAGGACTAAAAATAACCTTGGTAGCACTTGATTGTTTCAAACATCTTGTAGTATATTATCCTGATAATCCTAAATTCATCTGTATAGAAAACCAGACATGTTCTATTGATGCTAATAATATGCATCTTGATGGACTTGCCGATTATGCTAACCAGAGATTTTTAATGCCGGGTGAAGAGGAAAACCTTACTGTCGATAT
>JAZNVP010000075.1:0-1743 GCA_045592865.1 Oscillospiraceae bacterium | reverse complement strand
GGGGTTTGTCCTTTCGGAATAAACGAGGGAGTTCCTGTTTATCTTGACCTTTCACTCAAAGAATACGAGACGGTATTCCCTGCCTGCGGAAGCAGTAACAGTGCTATTGAACTGACGCTCGAAGAACTCGAAAAAGCCTCGGGTTACACCGACTGGGTCGACGTTTCCAAGGCCCCCGAAGTTATATGAGCAGATGTTTTTTATGCCCACGAAGGTGCGGCGCGGACCGAGAAAGCTCGGTCGGATTTTGCGGGGGTTCGGACAGGATAAAGATAGCCCGAGCGGCTCCGCACTTTTTCGAAGAGCCCGTTATAAGCGGTGAGAGAGGCAGCGGAGCCATATTCTTTTCGGGTTGCCCGTTAAGGTGCGTTTACTGCCAGAACTACTCGCTAAGCCACAATTCACACGGACTTGAGATAAGCGAAGAAAGGCTCAAAGAGATAATACTAAAACTTGAGAAAAGCGGGGTTCACAACATAAACCTCGTTTCCCCCACCCAGTTTGCGCTCCCTGTTTCGAACGTTTTAAAAAGGATCAAGAAAAACCTTTCTATCCCCGTTATTTTAAACACTTCGGGGTATGAATCGGAAGAGACCCTTTCTCTTTTCGAGGGGCTTATAGATATTTTTCTTCCCGATCTTAAATACTTTTCTCCCGAGTTATCGAAAAAATACTCGGGCGTTTCCGACTATTTTGAGGTTGCGATCCAAGCTATCGAAAGAATGATAAAATCGGTCGGCGCCCCCGTTATAGAGGACGGGCTTATCAAAAAGGGTGTTATTATCCGCCATCTTTTGCTTCCCGGTCTCAGACGCGACTCCGAACGGCTTCTTTACGAGCTTCGCGACCGATTCGGAACCGAAAGTTTCCTTTTAAGCCTTATGCATCAATACACTCCCGAGTTTTTAGAAGAGGGTTTCCCCGAGCTTCGTCGCAGGGTCACAGAGTTTGAATACAACTTCGCAAAAGACCTTGCCGCAGAGATAGGTTTCAAGGGTTTTTCGCAGGACAAGACCTCTGCGACAGCGAAGTTTACCCCCGATTTCAACCTCGAAAATTTAATAAGTTTTTAAATAAATCGTAAATTTCTGAAACAATAAAAGAAATTTGCGATTTATTGTTTTTTTATTAACAAAACCCCTTTACAGATTTGCATTTTGGTGATAAAATTAACAATGTATGAGATAATATATCCCAACAAAAAATCAAGGAGGAAAAATTCATGGCAAGAAAATTTAAAACTATGGATGGTAATAACGCTGCGGCTCACGTGTCGTATGCATTTACCGAAGTAGCCGGAATTTACCCGATCACCCCTTCAAGCCCTATGGCTGACTATGTTGATCAGTGGTCTGCTTCCGGACTGAAAAACATTTTCGGCACAAGAGTGCACGTGGCTGAAATGGAATCTGAAGCAGGTGCTTCGGGAACCGTTCACGGCTCGCTTGCAGCAGGTGCCCTCACAACAACCTATACTGCTTCGCAGGGTCTTCTTCTTATGATCCCGAACATGTATAAGATCGCAGGTGAACTTCTCCCCTGCGTATTCCACGTTTCTGCACGTTGCGTTGCTTCTCACGCGCTCAACATCTTCGGAGACCACTCCGACGTTTATGCATGCCGTCAGACAGGTTTCGCAATGCTCGCTGAGACCAATCCTCAGGAAGTTATGGACCTCGGTGCAGTTGCTCACCTTGCAACCAACAAGAGCCGCGTTCCTTTCATCAACTTCTTCGATGGCTT
>JAZNVP010000074.1:0-7968 GCA_045592865.1 Oscillospiraceae bacterium | reverse complement strand
CTGAATACCAACGTTTATTAGCAGAGCATAACATTACGCAAAGTATGTCTCGAAAAGGTAACTGTATGGATAATGGTGCTATGGAAAACTTCTTTGGAAGATTAAAGGTAGAAATGTTCTACGGCGAAAAATTCGAAAGCGCTAACGCTTTCATAGATCAATTGAAATGTTACATAGATTACTACAACAACGAAAGAATTTCTTTAAAACTAAAAGGAATGAGCCCGGTGCAATACCGAACTCATTCGCAACTAATTTAATATTTAATTTTGTCTAAACTTTTGGGTTCACTTCAATCATTCTGCGGTTTTTATTTTATTTATTTGCTTCTTCTGCCTTTGCCTTTAAGTCAGCAATTGCATCTTTTCTGGAAAGATTAATTCTTCCCTGGCTATCGATCTCGGTTACCTTAACCACGATCTCATCGCCTTCAGAAACAACGTCCTCAACCTTTTCAACTCTCTTATCGTCGAGTTTAGAGATGTGAACAAGACCTTCCTTACCGGGAGCGATCTCAACAAAAGCACCAAACGACATAAGTCTTGTTACGGTTCCCTTATAGATAGCACCAACCTCGGGGTCGTTAGCGATAGTTTCGATAATTCTGATTGCCTTCTTAGCATCGTTAATATCAACTGCAGAAACAAATACGCTTCCGTCGTCCTCAATATCAACCTTTGCGTTGCAGTCAGCACAGATCTTCTGGATAACCTTACCGCCCGAACCGATAACTTCTCTGATCTTATCGGGATCGATCTTAATGGTGAGCATCTTGGGAGCATACTTACCAACTTCGCTTCTGGGAGCTTCGATTGCCTTAAGCATGATCTCGTCTAAGATGTGGAGACGGCCCTTTCTTGTTACCTCGAAAGCTTCCTTGATTATCTCAAGTGTAAGTCCGTCGATCTTAATATCAACCTGGATAGCGGTGATACCGTTATGGGTTCCGCCAACCTTAAAGTCCATATCTCCATAGAAGTCTTCAAGACCCTGAATGTCGATCATGGTCATCCATCTGTCGCCCTCGGTGATAAGTCCGCAAGAGATACCTGCAACGGGAGCCTTGATCGGAACACCTGCATCCATAAGAGCAAGGGTGGATCCGCAGATAGAAGCCTGCGAGGTCGAACCGTTAGAAGAAAGAACCTCAGAAACGAGTCTTAAAGCGTAAGGAAATTCTTCAACAGAAGGAATAACGGGCTCTAAAGCCTTTTCAGCGAGTGCACCGTGACCTACCTCACGTCTGCCGGGGCCTCTTGAGGGCTTTGTTTCACCAACAGAATATGAGGGGAAATTATAGTGGTGCATATATCTCTTGCTGTCGTGCTCGTCAATACCGTCGAGGATCTGAGCATCAGAAACAGGTCCAAGAGTTGCAACGGTTAATACCTGAGTCTGACCTCTTGTGAAGAGACCTGAACCGTGAACTCTGGGAAGCATAGCAACCTCAGCAGCTAAAGGTCTTATCTCGTCAAGACGTCTTCCGTCAACACGTTTGCCTTCGTCGAGAAGCCAACGGCGAACGATAACCTTCTGAATTTTATAGATTATCTCATCGAGAAGAGCAGCATTTGATTTATCCTCATTGTCATGCTTCTCGTGAATCTTATCAGTGATGGGCTTAAGTCTTGCTTCGCGAACGTTCTTATCGTCGGTATCGAGAGCATATTTGAACTCATCGATAGTTTCGTTTTTGATTTCCTCAAAGAGATCGTGGTCAACCTCTTTAGACTCAAATTCGAACTTTTCTTTACCAATTTCGTTCTTTATATCTTCGATGAACTTAACCATCTTCTTGATCTCTTCGTGACCTTCTGCAATTGCTTCGAGCATTGTGTCGTCAGGGATCTGATCAGCACCTGCTTCGATCATAACGATCTTTTCGCTTGTTCCTGCAACAGTGAGGTTAAGTCTCGACTTTGCTCTGTCTTCAAGGCCGGGGTTGAGAACTATATTGTCGTCAACGTAACCAACGCTGATACCTGCGATAGGTCCGTTCCACGGAATATCAGAGATAGAAAGAGCGATCGAGGTTGCGATCATACCGGTTATTTCCGGTGAGCAATCGGGGTCAACTGCAAGAACGGTCATAACAACCGAAACGTCGTTACGCATATCCTTGGGGAAAAGCGGACGGATAGGACGGTCAACCATTCTTGAAGTTAAGATAGCCTTATCGGAAGGTTTGCCCTCTCTCTTCATAAAAGAACCGGGAATTCTGCCAACGGAATAAAGCTTTTCTTCAAAATCAACGCTTAAAGGGAAAAAGTCGATACCGTCACGGGGTTTAGCCGAAGCGGTAACGTTTGCCATAACTACGGTCTCGCCATAGTGGACCCAGCACGATCCGTTAGAAAGCGCACAGGTCTTGCCTGTTTCAACTACGAGTTTTCTACCTGCATAGGTAGTTTCAAAAGTTTTGTAATTTTCGAACATTACGTTCCCTCCTTTAATTTTTCAGAGGTCGATTTAGGTTTAGCAATAAATTCTAAACCCGATTTTCAGGTTCACAATTCACTGCTAACTCCTTTTTTCGACCCTCTTAAATAAAACTTTAAGGCAGACGGAAAAGAATGCCGCCTGCCTTTTTAGGACTTTTACTTACGCAAACCAAGCTTAGCTACGATAGCACGATAGCGCTCAATGTCTACCTTCTGGAGATAGTTAAGCAGATTGCGGCGATGACCAACCATCTTAAGAAGACCTCTACGGGAGTGGTGGTCGTTTTTGTTTGCCTTGAGATGCTCGGTTAAATCAGCGATTCTCTTGGAGAGAACTGCTATCTGAACCTCGGGAGAACCTGTGTCTCCTTCATGGGTAGCATACTCAAGAATGATCTTGGTTTTTTCTTCTTTTAACATTTTACTACACCTCTTTAATATATTTGCAACAATCGAAGCCTTGGGACACGGTGCTTCCCCTAAGGGCAAGATCCACAAGACTGCGACAATGCGCTTTTAGTATAATATCACATTATTTCATATTTGTAAAGACTTTTTTTGTCTTTTTTTCTTTTGGCTTACTACTGAAAAGAGCAAAAATGAAAACTAACGCAAGAAATACAATAAGCCCCCCGCCTACTATGAGCACGTATTTCATTTCAAAGCCCGAAACTTCAGGCTCGGGAGCCGTTTCTGCGTGGGTATTATCATAGAACTTTTCTCCGACGTTAAGAAAATACGAACGGGTATTTTTCGAATCAATTATCGCACACATAGCAACTGCTGATGCGAAATCCTCTGCCGACTTATGATCCCCTGATGGCGTTTCCTTGTATTCGGGACTATACCAAAAGCCGCCGCTCTCGTCCTGACAGTTTAAAATATACTGCATCGGGTCAGACTCTTCGGTTGTGTATGGTTCGTTCCAAATCTGCTCCCCTGCCGCGATAAGCGCCATTACGCAAAGGCTGTGAGTTACGATATTGGATTCCTCTCCCTCACCGTAGACAATAAATCTGCCGTTCTGGTAAGATGCCTTTAAAAGTGATACACATCTGTTCTTGAGCTCTATCGCTCTTGGATTAGTGTAACGCGAAAGGGCAATCGTTGCCAAGGCAGTTAACTTTATATCAGGATTATCTGCTTCCTGAGGGGCAAACCCACCGACTGAAAGTTCAATTCTCTCGACCGCTGTTAAAGCCTCCGCTCTGTTATACTCCGCATTTAAAAGATCAAGAGCTATCATTGACCAGAAATGGCTTTCATACGACGGATCAGTGCTGTTTGAATCGTAAAACAAACCGTCACTCTGTTGCATAGCGATAAGCTTATCAACAACGTTAAGACCGTTAATAACCGTTGTGGGATCAATGCCTGACATAACGCAAATGATTATCATATTAGCATACTCTAAAGCTGTTCCGTATTTGCTAACCGAGTTAACGTCATAGGAAGGAACCAAGAATAAATACTCGGTTTGAGAAAGCATTGCAGTCTCCGCCCTCATCATCGCGTGGAACGGCGTTCCCTTTAACGTTACGTCCGCTTCATACAAAGGCTTCTGAACGTCCTTGAAATAGTTAATACCCGAGGATATAGCTGTTTCAAGTTCGCTTTTCTGATAAGCAGAAACGCTGAAAACCATAGAAAACGTCATAATAACGGTTAAAATTACCGAAATAAATCTTGCTGAACGCTTCAAATAAATTCACCCTTTCACTTGACTTTTTCAAGAAGATTGGTATAATGATTGTAGTTAGTCGAAACGCTTTTCAGCGTTTCGACTTCCCTTAATCATTGAAATAGATCTCGCGCTGGTGTAGCACAGTGGTAGTGCAGCTGATTCGTAATCAGCAGGTCGTGCGTTCAAGTCGCATCACCAGCTCCAAAAGATCGGAACGATAAGTTCCGGTCTTTTTTTAATACTTTTCTTCAATAAGTTTTGAAACGATATCCTTAAGCATCGCGGGGTTTCCTTTGCCCTTAGAAAGTCTCATACACTGACCGACGAAGAATCCTAAAAGATTAGTCTTTCCGTTTTTATAGTCCTCAATGAGTTTAAGGTTCCCCGAAAGGACTTCGTCGGCAACCTTAATGAGTTCGTCCTCATTACTTATCTGGCCGAGACCCTTTTCGTCGATTATCTCCTTAACCGACTTTCCGTTCTCATAATGAGCTTCCAGAACCTCTTTTGCAGCGGTTGTTGAAATTGTTTTTGCTTCAACGCTGCCGATAAGGTCTATAAGGAACTCGGGCTCAACACCTATCTCCCAGATATCCTTACCCGTTTCGTTTATCTTTTTGGATATTTCGGAAAGCATCCAATTAGAAATAGCCTTCGCACCCTCGGGCTTCAGTTCAAGACATTTTTCAAAGAACTCTGATTTAGTAACGCTTTCCGAGAGAAGTCCTGCATCAGAGAAAGGAAGTCCAAGTTCCTCGTTATATCTGATATGCTTTAAATTAGGAAGCTCTCCTATTGACCTTTCGATGCTCTCTTCAACTTCCTTTTCGACAACAATAGTCTTAAGATCAGGCTCTGGGAAATAGCGGTAGTCCTGCGCATCTTCCTTGCTTCTTAAAAGGAAACTCATTCCCTTCGCATCATCCCATCGTCTTGTTTCCTGAGTTATAACTCCGCCCTCTTCAAGAATTTTAATCTGACGGGCTGCCTCGTAATCAATAGCGTGAACGGCTCCAAGGAAGGAGTTTACGTTCTTCATTTCGCATCTTGTTCCGAACTTAGTGCTTCCCTTTTCCATAACAGAAACGTTGATATCGCATCTTATGGAACCCTCTTCCATCTTACAGTCGGAAATATCAAGATAAGATAGTATTTGCTTTATGGTTTCAAGATACGCCTTGGCTTCTGCGGAGGAACGCATATCGGGTTCAGATACTATCTCGATAAGCGGCACACCGCATCTGTTCATATCAACGAGCGAACCCTCAAACATATCGTTATGAACGAGTTTTCCTGCGTCTTCCTCGATATGTATTCTGGTTATACCGATCTTTCTTACTCCGTCTTCCATAGGAACGAGAACCGAACCGTTCTCACAAAGCGGTATATCAAACTGAGATATCTGATATGACTTAGGAAGGTCGGGATAGAAATAGTTCTTTCTATCCTGTTTGGACAGGTTGTTTATCTTGCAACCGAGCGCTTTACCCATCTTAACGGCATACTCAACGACCTTTTTATTAAGTCGCGGAAGGGTTCCTGGCATTCCGGTGCAAACGGGACAACACTTGGTGTTAACCTCTTTACCAAAAACGTTCTGGCAGGAGCAATAAATCTTTGTGTCGGTTGAAAGTTCTGCGTGAATTTCAAGACCAATAACTACTTCGTATTCCACTTTTATTCCTCCTATATCCTCGGCAGAGTGTATCCGCCGATATGTTTTTCGTATGCGTTGGCCGCAGTTAGAATTGTTTCTTCGCTGAAATTATTACCTATTAGCTGCATTCCGACAGGCATACCATCCTTCGTTCCAAGAACGGGAATGCTGACTGCAGGAAGTCCTGCAAGGTTGACCGGGACAGTGCAGATATCCGCCGCATACATCTTAACGGGGTCCTCTACTTCACCAAGTTTAAAGGCAACGTCAGGAGCCGTTGGTGTTAAAAGAAGATCGCATTTCGAAAAAACTGCGCCAAACTCTTCTCTTAAATTCTTCTGAAAAAGTTTTGCCTTTTTATAATAAGCGTCATAGTATCCACTGCTTAACACGAAGGTTCCGAGCATTATTCTGCGCTTAACCTCATCACCAAAGCCTTCACTACGGCTACGGACGAACATATCCTCAAGGCTTTTAGCATTTTCACAGCGGTAGCCATACTTAACGCCATCGTATCTGCCAAGGTTTGAAGAAGCCTCTGCACAAGCGATGATATAATAAGCAGAAAGGGCATAATCGGTGAACGGAAGCGAAACCTCAACGAGTTCTGCTCCGAGTTTCTCATATTCCTTTGCGGCAGACATAACAAGTTCTTTAACTTTACTGTCAACACCCTTGCCGAAATACTCCTTAGGAATACCGATTCTTAAACCTTTTACGTCATTTTTTACGTTTTTTGCGTCAAATTTTGTCATGAGTGAGGTTGCGTCCATCTCGTCTTTACCGCAAATTGCTCCGTAAAGAAGCGAAGCGTCCTCAACCGTTCTTGCAAAAGGGCCTATCTGGTCAAGCGAAGAGGCAAAAGCAACAAGGCCATAACGCGAAACGCTTCCATAGGTCGGCTTAAGTCCAACAACTCCGCAGTAAGACGCAGGTTGACGGATAGATCCGCCGGTATCAGAGCCTAAAGAAAGCGGAACCGTTAAGGAAGCAACAGCCGCCGCACTGCCGCCTGAAGATCCACCCGGAACTCTCTCGAGATCGTGAGGGTTGCGGGTCTTTTTAAATGCCGAATTCTCGGTGGAAGAACCCATAGCAAATTCGTCCATATTAGTCTTTCCGACTAAAACCGCGCCCGACTTCTTAAGTTTTTCAATAACCGTCGCGTTATAGGGCGGCTCGAAATTTCCGAGCATTTTTGAAGCACAGGTAGCCTTAAAGCCGCGGACACAGATGTTATCCTTAATAGCGATAGGAATACCCGTTAACAAGTCTCCTTCGCCCTTCTTAATCATTTCGTCAGCAACTGCCGCGTCCTTCAGCGCGGCTTCTTTATTGAGTTCAAGATAGGAGCCGACCGACCCGTCTACATCGTTGATCCTGTTATAAACAGACTCCGTTATTTCGGTGGAAGAAACCTCGCCGCGTCTTAGCATCGAGGAGAGTTCTAAAGCCGATTTATTATAAAGTTCCATTGCTCTTCCCCCTTACTGCTCAACCGTTTGAGGCACAACAAGGCATCCTGCCTTAACCTCAGGCGCGTTCTTTAAGAGATCTTCCCTCTTCATTGAAGGCATGATCTCATCCTCTCTGAGATCCATTCTGTTTTCTATTTCTGCTCCGTTTAGATTCCCCTTAACGTCGGGAAGATTTTCAACAAGCTCGATAATTGAACCGAGTTCCTTTTCCATTTTTGCTTTTTCTTCTTCGTTAAAGCTGAGTTTGGAAAGATGAGCAATGTGTTCAACGTCTATTTTCATTTGTTCTCTCCTATCATTTCCATTAAATCTTGTTCTGTTATTATCTTAACACCCAAGGCATTAGCCTTGGTGAGTTTGCTACCTGCATCCTCTCCCGCGAGAACGTAATCGGTCTTTTTAGAAACCGACGAGGATGTTTTTCCGCCGTTATTTTCAATAATTTCACTTGCCTCGTCTCTTGTGAGTGTTGGGAGTTTTCCTGTTAAAACGAAGGTCAAGCCCTCAAACAAGCCTGAAGAAGTTTTAACCTCGGCTTCCATTTTAACGCCTTTTTCGTAAAGACTGTAAATAAGCGCTCTGTTTTCTTCATCAGAGAAAAATTCAGTAACGTTTGAAGCCATTATATCGCCGAACCCGTCGATAGCCGTTAAATCTTCAAACGAAGCATTAACTATCGCCTCAAACTTTTGAAATCTTTCTTCCAAA
>JAZNVP010000073.1:0-10869 GCA_045592865.1 Oscillospiraceae bacterium | reverse complement strand
CTCGCCTTTAACGTTAACTGCGATGTTCAATGCACCGTTGTTAACAGAAACGGACTCTTCGATGGAACTGGATCCACCGATAGCTACGGGGACAAAATTGTAGATTCCGTGAACGGGAGCGGTGAAGGTCAACTTCTGGGTGTTGTTTTTTGAAGCAATATACAGATAAATACCCTGATTGTTTTTACCTGCACCTACGCCCTGGTTGTTAGGAATCTGAACCTGACACTGCCAAGCGTTGTTAGTTCCGCTTGTATTTATATAGCTATAGGTATCTTTAGCGTATTTAACTGCTTTAATACCTGTTGAGCCATAGTAGTTTCCGGAGTATGCTATATCGCCATACACTACTGCAGCCGCGTCACCATTAGCCTTTTCGGCAGCATCAAGAAGTTCTCCGGCAACAGTCCAGGTGTGATAAACCGTTTCGCCTTCAGCGGCAGAAGCTAATACACCGGGGAATGCTGCCATTATTGTTCCAGCGATGAGAGCTACGCTGAGAACAATAGACAAAATTCTTTTTTTCATGCTTTTTCCTCCTTTAAATTTTAATGTAAAATGGGTGCACTTCTCCCACTATTACACACTACAATTATATTCTTTATAATGTCAAATTTCAATTAGCATTTTTTCACAAAAAACTTTCATAGATTTATGCATTTTGTCCACAAGTTTTATACTTTATTTTATTATTATGGAATATATGACATTTTAGGACAAATAGGACGAATTTTTTAATTGAAAATTAAAAATTGATAGTTATTGTATCGGCAATGCCAACGTATTGAAAAGACAGGGCAGGTTGTCGCTCCTACGTTTCAATAAAAAAGAGAACAAAACGAAAGTTTAACGTTTTGTTCTCTTTTTTTAATTAATGGAGTCTTGTTCCCTCGGGGACGATATCGTCGACAAAGATTACCTGACATCCGCAAGCGTTATTAGTTGCGGCAAGGAGCATTCCCTCGCTCTCGACGCCCGAGAATCTTGCGCTTTTAAGGTTCGCAAGGACGATTATCTTCTTGCCGACAAGTTCTTCGGGGGTATAATCGTGTTTTATAGAAGAAACTATAACCCTTTCCCCTATTCCGTCATTAAGGGTGAGTTTTAAGCAGTTATGGCTCTTTCTGATTTCGGAGACCTTAACTATCTTGCATACCCGAAGGTCGATCTTATCAAAATCGTCCATTCCTATTTCCTCGGCTACGGGAGAAACGGGGTCGGGCTCACCGTAGGTCTTCTCTGCCTTAACGGGTTCGGATGCTTTTTTCATTTCTTCTTCTATTTCCGTTTCTTTCTCTGACTTCGGGGTTCTGAAATCAAGGAGCCACAGATAGTCTTCGGGATTTAATGCATACAAGAAGAGATATAGTCTCGGGCCCTTTTCCTTATCTATAAGAAGCTTATAGACGTTTTTGAAGAATTTACCCTGGACCGCCTTGAGTTCCTTATCAGAGAGCTCTTCCCTGCCTCGTTTTGCGATAGCATAGAGTTCGGTGTTGAGTTCGTCGAGCGAATAGCCGCCTTTAGAGATATACTCAAACAGTGCTTTTATTTCGTTCTTTTCAGACTCTTCAAGGGTTTCATAGACTTCGAAGTTTCTTGTTCTTCTGAGTTTATTAACGTTTTCGGGAGAACAATTTTCAAGCCAATATTTTGCTCTATCGAGACGGTCGGAGAAATCGGAAAGTTTATAGGGTGTTCCGATCTTCTCAAAGACTGTTTCTAACAGCGGGATATTGAAATCTACAACCGAGCCCATCTGAACGAGGAGCGACATCGGGACGGTTTTGGGTTCTCTGCCCTCAACTGAGCAGTTATACATTATAGAAGAGATATGCTCATCGGCTGTTCCATCATACACGGAAGTGAGCATTTTATCGAACTCGAAATACTGCCTTAGAATTCCATCGTCAAAGCAGAAGTCGAAGGCTTTCATCGGGTCGGTCTTTGAATAGAGCCAGAGGATAACTTCGGGCTGATATATTTTAAGAAGGGTTTCTGGGGTCAGGTTAAGTCCCGAGGAACCGCTCATTTTACCCGTTGTTCCTTTAATTCCTATAAACTCATAGCCCTGGAATATAGGCGCTTCAAATCCGAATATTTTCTTTGAGATATCCTTACTCGTATCATAACTTCCGTTAAGACTTGCGTGGTCTTTTCCGCCGGGCTCAAAATCTACACCCTCGAACATCCAACGCATAGGCCAGTCGGTCTTCCAGGAAAGCTTTAAATTATGCTCGGTTTCGAGATTCATTTTTCCACAGTTTCCGCAGGCGCACTCATAGGTAAGCTCGGTGCAGTTTTCGTTAACTGATTTTACCTTAGTTGTGTCCTTAGAGCACTCGGAGCAATAGACGCTGACGGGATAATAGTTATCTCTTTCACCCTCTGCTGCGTCCTGAGTTCTATGGGAATCGATTATGTCGAATATTTCTTTTCTTTTAAGAAGGGCTTCCTTTACATAATCTTTATAAGCGCCGCTTCTATACATTTCAGACTGATGGTGCCAATCCATTTCAATTCCGAATTTTCCGATAGATGCTTCAAACTCTTTCTCGAAATGCTCGGCATAGCTTTTATGGCATCCAAAGGGATCGGGAATATCTGTATAAGGCATTCCTATATATTTTTCGAAGCCTTCGGTTACCGCCGCAACGTTTACGGGAACCTTTCTGAGACGGTCGAACTCATCCCAGGAAAAGAGAAGTTTTGCTTTCTTTCCTTTTTTACGGAGAGCGCGGACAACGAAATAGCTCGTTGCGATATCACGGAAGTTTCCGATATGGATAGAACCCGAGGGAGATATACCTGCTGCGCAGACGTATTCTTCCTTATCGGGATTCCTCTTAATTATTCTTTCTGCAATTTCTTCAGACCAATGCATTACATACTACTCCTTATTTTTTCTAACGAGTTATTATATCAATATTTTAAGGGTTTTGTCAACCGATTATTTAGCTCATTGTTGAATATTTAATTGTTTTATGACAAAAATCAAATTGAGGTGATTAAAATGGTTGAAACAAAAGATGAAAACGCTGAAGTCCTTACCGAAGAAAACGAAGAAAACGAGTTTAAGGAAAAAGAATTTTTATCGGGGATCGCAGAGATTTAAAAAGATACACAAGGCTACGCCCATAAGCGTTGGCAATACTGCGGATAGAATGGTCAAACTACGGCTTCCCGTTTCTTTCTTTATTGTCAGAAGTGTCGTTGCACAGGGCCAATGCATAAGCGAGAATACTATAAAGGAAGCGGCAGTCCATACATTCCATCCTCTGCTTACAAGAAGAGACATAGTTTCCGTCAGTCCCGCTTCTCCCAGAAGTCCCGAAGAGGAATAGATCATAAGCACCAAAGGTAATACAATTTCGTTTGCGGGGGTTCCTAGTATAAAGGCAAGTAGTATTACACCGTCGAGGCCCATTATTTTTCCGATCGGGTCTAAAAACGAAGCGGCATGGAGTATGAGGCTTTGCTCCCCTACCGTTATATTTGAAAGAAGAAATATTACTGCTCCTGCGGGGACTGCCACCGCTACTGCGCGTAAAAGGACAAAGACGGTTCTGTCGAGAAATGAACGCGCGAGGGTTTTTATTAGTTCGGGTCGGCGGTAAGGCGGGAGTTCGAGTGTGAACGGTGAGGGTTTTCCTTTAAGAAATGTTAGTGACAAAAGTTTCGTTAGAAAAAACGTGGCACCTACGCCAAGGACTACCACCCCAAGCAAGAGGGCGGCGGAAAGGGTTGAGTTTATCATTCCTCCTGCTGTTCCCACGAAAAAGAGGGTTATAAGGGTTATTATTGCGGGAAATCTGCCGTTACAGGGCATAAGTGCGTTAGTTAATACTGCGAGGTTTCTTTCTCTTCTCGACGCTATAATACGGCAACCGACCACACCTACTGCATTACAACCGAGGCCCATACTCATACACAATGCTTGTTTACCGCAGGCAGAGCATTTTTGAAAGGGTTTATCAAGGTTATAGGCAATTCGCGGCAGGACTCCTGCGTCCTCCATAAGTGTGAACATAGGAAAAAATATTGCCATTGGCGGAAGCATAACCGATACGACTTTACCGAGGACTCTCAGCACTCCGAAGCACAGAAGTTCTGTTAGAAATATGGGAATATTTGTGCCAACGAGAAAATTATAGACGGCATTTTCGATATTGTTAAAGCCTTTTGACAAAAGCTCTGACGGGTAGTTGGCGCCCGAGATTGTTATCCAGAACACGACAAGGAGCATTAAAAGCATTGCGGGATAGGCGGTTATTTTTCCCGTTAGAATTTTATCTGCAGGACTCTTTTTATATTCATTTTTGGAAACAAGGGTTTCTTTTATTAAGGTTTCTCTATTTGGGAGTTCACTTGTTTCGGTTATTGGTGAGAATTCATTCATTACTTTTAAAAGGTTTTTCACCGATTTTCGGGAACGGGCACTTGTTTTCACTACCTTGACTCCGAGAAGACTTGAAAGCTTATCGGTGTTTATTTCCACCCCTTTTCTTTCGGCTTCATCGGAGAGGTTAAGGCAGACTATTACGTTTTTCGTTATTGAAAGCACCTGCAAGAGTAAGGTTAGATTCCGTTCAAAGAGAACGCTGTCACAGACGAATAAGAGGTAGGAATACTCTCCTTTTTCTATAAAGTCGCGGGTTATTTCCTCTTCGGGTGAGAGGGCATCCAAAGAATATGTTCCGGGTAGATCGACGAGTTTTGTTTCGGGGTTCGATTTGAGTCTTCCGAAGCTTAGTTCAACCGTTTTTCCCGACCAGTTTCCCGTATGCTGATGCATACCCGTTAATGCATTAAAGAGACTGCTTTTCCCGACGTTTGGGTTTCCGACAAGACCTATAGTTTTATTCATTTTTAGTCACCATTGCGGTTATTTCGGAAAGGTCTCCTCTTCTCACTGCTATAACTGCACCGTTAACGTAAAGCGCTACGGGGTCTCCGAGCGGTGACTCTCCTACGCATTCTATTTCTGCACCTTTTATAATTCCTATATCTGCAAAACGTCGGTGGGTTTCTCCGGACGTATTATTGTCAATTATAACGGCTTTACACCCTGCCGCGATTTTATTTAGCGTTATTATATTCATATATTTCACCTTTCGGACAAATTTCAGAGAATTACTCCTATAACCATCCTATTCGGCAAAGGCTCACTCGGTTACAAAGAAAAACGGCACCCAGCGTGATTGGGTGCCGTAAAACATTATACGCTATATTTCTCTCTGTATGCCTCGTATCTTTCAGTATAGAATTCGCTATTCTTTCTGACGTCTTTGAGGTAGCCGTGGAGAGTAAGGCTGACGTGCGACATTTCAATAACACAACCTGCTATATTTGAGCAGTGGTCGGAAATTCTTTCGAGATTATTGAGAAGGTCCGTCCACACAAATCCGACTTCGATCGTGCATTCGCCGTTCTGGAGTCTTCCAATGTGACGGGCGCGGAGCTTTTCTTTAAGACTATCGATTACCTGCTCCAAGGGCTCTACCTCACCTGCGAGTTCAATGTCGTTTTCCTCGAAGGCTTTCATTGTTGTTCCAACTATCTCCTTGACTGCTGCGACGAGAACTTCGAGTTCGGATTTTGCTTTACCTGTAAACGAGAAGCCTTTTTCGAGAAGCTCTTCCGAGGACTCGATTATATTTACCGCGTGGTCGGAAATTCTTTCGAAGTCGCTTATTAAGTGGAGTATTTTAGCAGATTCGTGGCTATCGTCGTCATTGAGAGGATGACCGCTGAGTTTTACAAGGTAGCTTCCGAGGACGTCCTCATATTTATCGACCTTCTTCTCGTATGAACGGACGAGGTCTGCATCGTCTTTAGAATATTCTTTTAGTGAAGCGAGGGCGAGATCGAGTGATTCAATAGATATTTTAGCCATATCTCCCGCAAGAACTCTGCAACGCTCGATCGCGATAGGCGGGGTTGCCATAAGACGCTCGTCGATTCGGATTTCTTCCTCGGGAGTTTCATTTTCAGGCTCAGGAATAAGCTTTTTAGAGAGGTTCTCAAAGAACTTCGTGAACGGGATAAACATAACCGTGCACAGAACGTTAAACACGGTGTGGCAAATTGCTATGCTTAACACGTTTGCTTCGGTTTCAAGATAAGCCGAATTAATAAGTGCACTGACTATCATAAACACGATTAGCAATACGACCGTTCCGATTACGCTGAACAATATATGGATAAGCGCTGCGCGACGTGCGTTACGGTTTGTTCCTATTGAAGAAATAAGCGCCGTTACGCAGGTTCCGATATTCTGACCCATTATTATCGGTATAGACATTCCTAAAGAGATTTGTCCCGTTGAGGAAAGCGCCTGAAGGATACCTACCGATGCCGACGACGACTGAATTACTGCGGTCAGCACTGTTCCTGCCAAGACACCCATTACGGGGTTTTTGAACATTGTTAAGATACTTGCAAAACCGGGGTCGTTTTTAAGTCCTGCAACTGCGCCGGACATTGTTTCCATTCCAAACATAAGGGTTGCAAAGCCCAGAAGAATTACACCTATATCCTTTTTCTTGTTGCTCTTGCAGAACATATGGAGTATTACTCCGATGAGAGCAAGTATTGGTGTGAACGAAGAGGGCTTTAAAAGCTGCATAAAGATATTAGTGCTTTCGATACCGGTTAAGCTTAATATCCATGAGGTTACTGTTGTTCCTACCTTGGCGCCCAAAATAACGTTAATTGCCTGCGACAAGGTCATAATGCTTGAGTTAACAAAGCCTACTACCATTACGGTTGTTGCTGATGAGGACTGAATAACTGCTGTAACGCCGAGTCCTGTCAGAAACCCTGCAAGTTTTCCTGTTGTTAACTTACCAAGTAGTGTTTTAAGAGACGATCCTGCTGATTTTTCCAGATAAGCGCCCATTAAGTTCATTCCGAAAATGAACAAACAAAGTCCGCCGATCATGGTTAAAAGGTCAAAAATATCCATTGATCCGATTTCTCCTTTTCCTTATTCTTTTTTCTTTTTCTTTCTTTTTTCACACAAATAAATTTTAACATAGCGGTATTTTTTTTGCAAGAAAAAATTCATCGTTTATTTTTACAACAGTTATTATCATTCACAGAACCGGTTTGTGCAAAACAGAAAAACAGACCTTAAGGTTAATCCTTGAGGTCTGTTTTGTTTTAACTGAACTGACTGTTATAGAGAGAAGCATAGAAGCCTTTTTTATTCAGAAGGTCCTTATGGCTTCCCTTTTCAATGATGTCGCCGTCCTTCATAACGAGGATAACGTCTGCATCCATTATCGTTGAAAGGCGGTGGGCAACGATAAAGCTCGTTCGACCGACCATAAGTTTGGAGAAGGCGTCCTGTATCTTCATTTCGGTTCTTGTGTCGATAGAAGAGGTTGCTTCGTCGAGAATTAAGATAGCGGGGTCCATCAGCATTACTCTTGAGATGGAAATAAGCTGACGCTGTCCCTGAGAGAGTGCGCCGCCCTCGTCCGAGATAATAGTATCATAGCCATTGGGCAGTCTTTTTATAAAGCTATGAGCGTGTGAGGCTTTTGCGGCGGCGATTATTTCGTCGTCGGTGGCGTCGGGCCTTCCGAACGCGATGTTTTCTCGGACACTGCCGTTCTTTATCCAGGTATCCTGAAGCACCATTCCGAAGCCTTTTCTGAGCGACTGTCTGTAAAGTTCTTTGACTTTATAGGAGTCCACCGTTATTTCACCTGCGGTTACGTCATAGAAGCGCATAAGTAGGTTTATAAGGGTTGTTTTGCCGCACCCTGTTGGTCCTACTATGGCGATCTTCTGGCCTTTTTTAACCGAAAGATCAAGGTTTTCGATCAGTTTCTTTTCGGGCGTATAGGAGAACGAAACGTTTTTAAGTTCAACAGTGCCGTTTTCTATTTCTGCCGTTTTAACTGAATCAACGTCCTTTTCTTCGGGGGCGTCGTGGGTGAGTTCGAATATGCGGTCTGCACAAGCCAGAGCGTTCTGAAACTCGGTTATAACGCTCGATATTTCGTTGAAAGGTTTTGTATACTGATTAGCATAACTCAAAAAACTTGAAAGGGCGCCGACCGTGAAGGGTCCTCCCGAGAGAACTAAGAGAGCACCGACAAGGCAGACGGCTGCATAGATAATGCTGTTTATAAAGCGTGTGCAGGGGTTGGTGAGTGATGAAAAGAAGGTTGCTTTTAAAGATGTTTTGCGAAGGCGGGAGTTAATTTCGTCAAATTTTTCGACGTTTTCGTCCTCTCTGCCGAAGGCTTTTACAACCTTCTGATTTGTTATCATTTCATTTATAAACGCGGTCTGCTCTCCCCTTGTTTTCGACTGAAGCGCAAACATTTCGTGGGTTCGGGAAGCGATAAATCTCGCCATAAGGAGAGACAGTGGAGTTAAAACGACTACCAAAAGCGCTATCCAGACCTGACGGGTGAGCATAAAGATTAAAGTTACGATTATCGTTATGATACCTGTAAACAGATTAGAAAAGCCAAGGAGAAGTCCGTCGGCAAATTCGGTTACGTCTGCTATAACGCGGCTGACTATATCTCCTGCAGGGGTTTTATCAAGATAAGAAAGCGGAAGCTTCTGAATCTTTCTTATTGCCTGATAACGAACATCCTCGACGACCTCGTAGGTTATCTTGTTGTTAATTGTGTTCATTAACCACTGAAGGACTGCTCCGACAGATATTGATATCAGTATTTTCTGGAAAACCTTAATTATTTCGCCGAAATCGACCCTTCCCTCTGCGATTATGAAGTCTATAGCGTCGCCGACAAGGAGAGGAATATAAAGACTTGCCATTACCGAAACGGCGGCGAATATAACCGAGAGAACTATCCAGAGGTTATACTTTTTAAGTCTTTTCAACACTCTTTTGAGTGATTTCATATTAAACTTCATATTATTCACCCTCCTTTTTGAATTGAGAGGTATGAATCTCGTTATAAACCGAACAGTTTTCAATCAGTTCTTCATGGGTTCCGAAGCCTACTGCCTCACCGTCTTCTAAAACTAATATCTTATCGGCGTGGGCAATAGATGAGGTTCTCTGCGATACTATAACAACGGCGGGAGAAAAATCGAGTTTCTTTATCTCTGCGCGGAGAGCCGCGTCGGTTGCAAAGTCAAGGGCGCAGGTGCTATCATCAAGAATAAGAATCTTGGGACGGCGCACAAGGGCACGGGCTATCGTTAGCCTCTGCTTCTGACCGCCCGAGAAGTTTTTGCCGCTTTCCGACACTTCACGGGAAAGGTCCATATTTCCTATCTGCGCGGTTTTAAGGGCAGACACAAGTTCTTCGTCGGACGCGTTTTCGTTTCCCCACAACAGATTATCCTTTACTGTTCCTCTGAAAAGCACTGCCTTCTGCGGAACTACGCCGATCTCTGCACGAAGTTTATCGTAGGGAATATTATTTACGTTATCTCCCTCAAACAGCACCTCTCCCTCACTCGCTTCATAGAAACGAGGAATGAGATTTACGAGGGTTGTTTTTCCCGAACCTGTTGAGCCGATAACGCCAAGGGTTTCACCTTTATTCAATATAAAAGAGATATCTGACAAGGAGTTTTCGGAAGCCTTATTATAGCAAAAGGAGACCTTTTTGAACTCAAGAAGAGTCGATCCTTTTAGGTTTCTTTCTTCCCCGCCGTTTTCATTTTCCTCGATATCGAGAACTGCCTGAACCCTTCTGCCGCAGGCAACGCCCTTCATAACGGTTATTATAAAGGAAGCAAGTTTAATGAGTTCTACGAGGATCATACTCATATAGTTATAGAGCGCAACAACGTCACCCTGCGAGAGTATTCCCGAATTAACTTTAATAGCGCCAACGTAAATCAGCGCAATAACACCTGCGTTGATTATAAAGAAGGTCAGCGGGTTTAAAAGAGAGGAAATCTTACCGACGAACTTCTGAATCGCGGTGAGACGTTTATTGGAATCGTCGAAATCTTTGATTTCGCCCTCTTCCTTGCAAAAGGCTCTTATAACGCGAACACCAATAAGATTTTCGCGTGTTTTGAGGAGAACCTTATCAACCGAGTTCTGAACCTTTCTATATAAAGGTATAGAATAAAGCATTATGCCGAAAATAATAACCGAGAGAATCGGAATTACTGCCGCGAAAACAAGTCCTGCATCGGTGTTTACGGTGAACGCCATAATCATTGCGCCGAACACAACGAAAGGAGACCTCAAAAGCAGCCTTAAAACGAGATTAACTGCGGTCTGGATCTGATTTAAATCACTTGTTAGCCTTGTTATAAGAGAAGAGGTTCCGAGTCCATCGAGGGTTGAATAGGAAAAGGTCTGAATCTTCTTAAATAGTAGTGAGCGAAGGTCGGACACGTAGCCAACCGCGGCTTTTGCCGAAAGAAACTGAGCCGTTACCGAGAACAGAAGCCCAACAAGTCCCGACAGCGCCATTAAGCCCGTCAAGGAAAGAATAAGACTTTTGTCCCCCGAGCCGATACCTTTATCTATAACTGCGGCGACAATAAGCGGAATAAAGAGCTCGAGTAGCGCTTCGAGCAGTTTCAATAGAGGCCCGAATATGCATTCGGCCGTATATTTTTTTATATGTTTTAAAAGTTTTAGCATATTTGCTCCTTATTTTTATCTCTATGCCTCCATTTTAGCACATTTTATAAATAAGTAAAGCCAAATTTAGACAATAAAAAAGAATTTTTCTGTTGACAAGCGGGACATTTTTTGCTAAAATGTATAAGTCGCGAAAATAAATAACTTATGGAGAAGTCGCCTAGTCCGGTCGAGGGCGCACGATTGGAAATCGTGTAGGCGTCAAAAGCGTCTCGAGGGTTCGAATCCCTCCTTCTCCGCCAAAATCGACAAGTTTCGACAGA